>SLSW01000077.1 GCA_007130245.1 Micromonosporaceae bacterium | reverse complement strand
GGGCATGGTCATGGGCATGGTCATGGGCATGGGCATGGTCAGGGCATCTCGAACGGCGGCTCGAGGTCGGTGAACATCGGGAAGTGTCGTACGTTGAGGGTGGCGAGCTGCTGCCCACGCAGCTCCGCGGTCGCGGCGATCAGGTAGTCGGCGAGCCCGATGCCGTTGTGGCTGCGGCGATACTGGCGCATGAACTCACCCGCGCGCCGTGCCACCAGCTCGGTGACCGGCTCGGGTCGCAGTGACCCCAGCAGGGTCCACACCTCTCGGCGTTCAGCAGATCGCATGCCGCCGGTGAGTTCAGCGACAGATATGACGCTGACCGCGAGTGGTCCGGCGGTGCGGGCCTTCCTGAGCCAGGCATGTGCCGGCTCGACTCCTCGCAGATGTGCTATGAGCACGTCGCTGTCGACCAGGATCACCCGGCGACCTGCCACATCCTTGTCAGGTGGTCCTCCCGGTCGCCCGCACCGCGGGCCAGGATGTCGGCATCTCCGAGCGCGCCGAACGATTCGTCGATGGCCGCCAGGTCCGCGGCGAGATCGTCGTCGCGCCCAGCCAGTGCGCGATCGATCAGGCGCCTGATGACCTCGGCTCGGGACACGCCCTCTTCCGCGGCGAGCCGGTCGAGTATCGCGGTCTGCCGGTCTTCGAGGTAAATGTTCGTGCGCGTCATACATCACATCATACACCGCCTGCCACCGGATTCGCCACAATGCGTCCCTGGCCAGGGGCATTACGGCAGCTGGTCGCGCCGCCGTGTCAGGTAGGCGGTCTCGGCGGTGTTCCCGGCCAGGTCGATGGCTTTGTCGTACGCCGCCCGCGACTCTGTCGACCGGCCCAACCGTCGCAAGAGGTCGGCGCGGGTGGCGTGGTAGGCATGGTAGGCCGCCAGCTTGTCGGCGAGGCGGTCGATCATGGCCAGCGCCACCTCGGGGCCGTCGAGCTCAGCGACGGCGACGGCACGGTTCAGGGCTACGATCGGGGACGGGTCGACGCGGACGAGCTGGTCGTAGAGGGCGGCGATCTGGGACCAGTCGGTGTCGCGTACGTCCTTGGCGGAGGTGTGCACGGCGTTGATCGCTGCCAGAAGCTGGTAGCGGCCGGGTGCCGGGCCGCCGGCGGCCACCACCGCGAGGCGCTCGCGGACCAGCGCGTGACCCTCGGCGACCAGCGACACGTCCCACGCGCTGCGGTCCTGCTCGTCGAGGGTGACCAGCTCGCCGCTCGCCGACACCCGGGCGGGGCGGCGGGCCTCGGTGAGCAGCATCAGGGCCAACAACCCCACGACCTCGCCGTCGGCCGGCATCAGGCCGCGCACCAGGCGGGTCAGCCTGATCGCCTCGGCAGTCAGGTCGCTGCGTACCGGATCCGTCCCGGCGCCGGTGGCCAGATAGCCCTCGTTGAAGACCAGGAAGAGCACCGCCAACACGCCCGAGACCCGCGCCGGCAGGTCCTCCGCGGCGGGCACGCGATAAGGGATGCGAGCGGCCTTGATCTTGGCCTTCGCGCGGGTGATCCGTTGGCCCATGGTGGTCTCCTGTACCAGGAATGCCCGCGCGATCTCGGGCACGGTCAGGCCGCCGACCATGCGGAGCGTCAGCGCGACGCGGGACTCCGGGGCGAGGGCGGGGTGGCAGCAGGTGAAGATCAGCCGTAGCCGGTCGTCGTCAATAGCGCCCAGCGGCTCGGACGGATAGTCGAACAGCAACTGAGCCTCCTTCTGCCTGCCGTCGCGCGCACTCTCGCGCCGGATCCGGTCGATCGCCTTGCGGCTGGCAGTGGTGGTGAGCCAGGCGCCGGGGTTCGGCGGTACGCCGTCGCGCGGCCAACGCTCGGCGGCGGTCGCGAACGCCTCCGCGGCGGCATCCTCGGCGATGTCGAGGTCACCGAACCGGCGGGTGAGGACGGCAACTACCCGGGCCCACTCCTGCTGGTGGGCCCGGGTGATCGCCTCGTACGCCTGGCTCACTCGGCGGGACCGTGCCCGGACAGCAGGTGAGACGCCGCCGTACCCTTCCCCGTCACTCCGAATCGGGCAGGAGCTCGTAGACCTCCTGCGCACAGCGGCAGGCGGCGGCGATCTTGGCAGCCCACTCCAGCGCCTCCTGGCGAGAGCCGACCTCCACGACCGCGAATCCGCCCAGGTGTTCCTTGGTCTCCGGATAGGGCCCGTCGGTGACCGTCCCGTCGGTGGCCACGACGCTCGGCACCTGAGTGACCAGCCCGGCGCTGAACACCCACACCCCGGCCTCCTTGGCCTCCGCTGTCACCGCGTGTGCGGCCCTGGCGACGTCGGGCATCTCCTCCTTGGGGAAAGTCATCGCGCCATCGGGGAACGAGATCAGGTAACGCGCCATCTCGTGACTCCTCTGTCACGGCGGCCGTCCTCCGGCCACCTCTCACCTCTACTACGAACGCCTCGCTCCGGATCCGACAGGCTGCCGGCAAGAACTCGCACGGAACCTCCACCGGCAGCGGCCGGTCACCCGCTCCGGCCATGATCGCCACTCGGATCGTGACATGAGCGTACGGGTGTCGCTCCTGTGCCAGGATCAACCAGGTCGCTCCATCCGCGAGACGTTGTACTGGTGTCGCTCAACTGGTCTCAGGCTCTGATCTCAGGCTCTGACGTCGCTCACGCGCCCAGGAACGGCCGGACCTCGACCCGCCGGTTGCAGGCACCGGACCCCTCCGCGGCGAGCCGGAGCGCCACATCCAGGTCGG
>SLSW01000199.1 GCA_007130245.1 Micromonosporaceae bacterium | reverse complement strand
TGCGGGAGGTGTCGCTGCGGATCGAGCCGGGCGACCGGGTGGCGGTGATCGGACCCAGCGGTGCCGGCAAGAGCACCCTGCTCGCGCTGCTGCTCGGTTTCGTCCCGCCGACCGGTGGGCGGGTGCTGGTCGACGGCGTCGACCTGGCCGCGCTCGACATCGGGGCCTGGCGCCGGCAGCTGGCGTGGGTGCCGCAGCGTCCCCACCTCTTCGCGGCCTCCCTGGCCGACAACATCCGGCTCGGCGCGCCCGCGGCCACCGACGCGGCGGTGCGCGCGGCGGTGTCGGCCGCCGGGCTGGACGACACGCTCGACGGTCTGCCGGACGGGCTGGACACGGTGCTCGGCGAGCGGGGGCAGGGATTGTCCAGCGGACAGCGGCAGCGCGTGGCGCTGGCGCGGGCGTTCCTGCGGGAGGCGCCGGTGGTGCTGCTGGACGAGCCGACCGCGTGGCTGGACACGGCCAGTGAGGCGGCGGTGAGCGACGCGACCGCGGGACTGGTCGAGCGACGTACCGCGCTGCTGGTGGCGCACCGGCCGGCGTTGCTGCCGCTGGCCGACCGGGTGGTGCGCCTGGTCGACGGTCGGGTCGCCGAGACGGCGGTGGCGTCGTGAAGCCGGTGCTGGACGCGACCCGGCCCTACCTGCCACGGCTGATCGGCGCCGGGCTGCTGGCGATGACCGCGGAGGCCGCCGCGCTGGCGCTGATGGCGACCGCAACCTGGTTGCTGGTGACGGCGGCCGGGCAACCGCCGCTGGTCGCGCTCACGGTGGCGATCGTGTCGGTGCGTGCGCTGGCCATCGGCCGCGGGGTGTTCCGGTACGCCGAACGGCTGACCGGCCACGACGCGGTGCTGCGGGTGCTGGCCGAGGTGCGGGGGCGGGTGTTCGCGGTGCTCGCGCCCGGAGGCCCGGTCCGCTCCGGCGACCTGCTCAGCCGGATCGTGTCTGATGTGGAGGCGGTGCAGGATCTGCTGCTGCGGGTGCTGGTGCCGGCGACCGCGGCCGCGGTGGTGGGCGCGGGCGCGCTGGCCGCCACCGCGGTCATCGCACCGCCGGCTGTCCCCGCGCTGGCCGCGGGGTTGCTCGTCGCCGGTGTGCTGCTGCCGCTCGTGGCGGTGCGGGTGATCGACCGCAGCGCGGCGACGGTGGCGCCGCTGCGGGCCACGGTGGCGGTGGAGTCGGTCGACCTCACGCACGGCGCCGCCGACCTGGCCGCCTTCGGGGCCACCGGTCCGGCGGTCGCGAGAGCGCGGGCCACCGCCGCGCAGCTGGGCCGGGTTGAGTCCCGGCTGGCGGGCGCCGGTGCGGTGCTCGACGCGGCCGGCACCGTGGTCGCCGGTGCCACCGCCGCGGCGGTGGCGGTGGTGGCACTGGGGGCGGGTGTCGACGGAGCCATGCTGGCAGTGCTCACGGTCGGATCGCTGGTCGCGGTGGAGGTGTGTCTGGTGCTGGTCGGTGCCGCCCGGCGGTGGGCGGAGATCCGGGTGCCGCTGGCGCGGGTCTTTTCCTTGCTGGCGGTTCCCGTGGCGGAGGAGCCCGGCGGCGGACCGCCGGCCCCCGACGGTCCGGTCACCGTGTCGGCGCGGGGGCTGTCCGCCGGCTACGGCCGCGGTGACGCGCCGGTGCTGGCCGGGGTGGACCTAAACCTGCCGCCCGGACGCCGGGTCGCGGTGGTCGGGCCCAGCGGTGCCGGCAAGAGCACGCTGCTGGCGGTGCTGGCCGGACTGCACCCGGCGAGCGCCGGCACGGTCTGCGTCAACGGCCACCCGCTGGCGTCCTACGATCCGCAGCAGCGGCACCGGGTGGTGGGCGGGCTGCTCGCCGACGCGCACGTCTTCCACGCCACGGTGCGCGACAACCTGCTGCTGGGCCGGCCGCAGGCGCAGCCGGTGGAGTTGGACGCGGCGTGCGAGGCGGCCGGTCTGTCCGAGTGGGTGCGCACCCAGCCGGCCGGTTACGACACGGTGGTCGGCGAGGACGGCGCCCAGCTGTCCGGCGGGCAGCGGCAGCGGTTGGCGCTGGCGCGCGCGCTGCTCAGCGCGCCAGCGGTGCTGGTGCTGGACGAACCCACCGAAGGGCTCGCGCCCCCGGCCGCGCGGCAGGTGCTGTCGTCGGTGCTGGCGACCACCGGGACCGACCGGGCTGTGTTGCTGGTCACCCACCGGCTGCGGGGTCTGGCCGACGTCGACGAGATCGTGGTGCTGGACGCCGGGCGGGTGGTGCAGCGGGGCGCTCACGACGATCTGGTGGCCACCGAGGGGTGGTACCGGGAGCAGTACCTGGCGCAGGAGGTGGCCGAGCAGGGATACCTGCGCTCCGCCGCGGCGTGACCGAAACCACGGCGATCGGGCCCCGCGCGAGAGGCTGAGCTACTACGTACTGTAGTACCGTCGCCTACGACGAGACGTAGTAGCTCGCCCCCCGTACATCAGAACAAGGAGCCCACGCATGGACGCGCTCGAGCTGGCGCGATGGCAGTTCGGCGTCACCACCGTCTACCACTACCTCTTCGTCCCCCTCACCATCGGGCTGGTCTTCCTGGTCGCCGGCATGCAGACCGCGTGGTACCTCACCGGCGACGAGCGCTGGCTGCGGCTGACGAAACTGTTCGGCAAGCTGTTCCTCATCAACTTCGCCATGGGCGTGGTCACCGGGATCGTGCAGGAGTTCCAGTTCGGCATGAACTGGAGCAGCTACTCCCGGTTCGTCGGTGACGTGTTCGGTGC
>SLSW01000094.1 GCA_007130245.1 Micromonosporaceae bacterium | reverse complement strand
GCCACGACCGCCGCCAGCACCTGCGCCGCCGGCTCGTCGAACGCGCCGCCGGCGACCAGGTCGGCCAGCGTGAACGGACGGGGCCGGAAGGTGCGCAGCGACAGGTACGGCCCGGTGGTGGCCACCGGCGGCAGCACCGCGTGCAGCCGGGTGCCGTCGGCCAACTGGACGTCCACGCACGGGCTGCTGTCGTCGAGGCGGCGGCCACCGGCGGCGGCCAGCCGCTGGGCCAGCCGGCGGACGTCCTCGACCGAGCCGAGGTCGACCGGCTGGCGCCGCAGGCCCCCGCCGCGGTCGACCCACACCTCCACGCCGTTGACGAGCACGTCGCTGACGTCGGCCTCGGCCAGCAGCGGGGCCAACGGTCCGGCACCGACCAGGTCGGCGTGCACGCGGTCGGACAGGCACAGCAGCGCCTCGTCGCCGAGCACCGCGGCGTCCGGCTGCTCCCGCACCGCGGCCACCACCGCCGACGGCGTCGCGGGCGCGTCGTCGCGGGCGAACCGGTGCCGCACCCGGCCGACCAGCTGATCGGGGGTGGTCACGCCGCCACCGCCGCGGGTTCGCGCAGTTCGGTCACCAGGCGGCGGCACAGCACCGCCAGCGGCCCGCGCCCGGTGTCGGTCGGCGCCAGGCCGCTTTCGACGGTGGCGGGCAGGCCGACCTCCGGGCGCAGGGCACCGGCCAGCGGCAGGTGGAGCGACTGGGCGATCTCCTCAGCGCCCAGCCGGCCCGGTGAGGGTCCGCGGACCACCACCCGCAGGTGTGCGCAGTGCACCGCCGCCGCGGCCGCCACCTTGGCCGCCGCGGTGGCCGCGCGCACCTCCGCCGGCACCACCAGCAGGCCCTGGTCGGCCGCCTGCAGCGCGACCACCGCGGCCGGGTCGAGATGACGCGGCAGGTCGACCACCACCAGGTCGCGGGCGTGGCGGCCGGCGTCCAGCACGGCGGTCATCGCCGCCGGTGGCGCCTCCGGCAACTCCCGGCGGTCGAACGACAGCACCGCCAGGTCACCGCGGCCGGGTAGCGCGCTGACCAGTGCCCCCGCGTCGAGGTGCCCGCTGGTGGCGGTCAGCTCCGGCCAGCGCACCCCGTTGTCGTCCTCCCAGCCCAGCACCAGGTCGAGGCCGCCGCCGAGCGGGTCCGCGTCGACGAGCAGCACCCGCTGGCCGGCGTTGGCGGCGGTGACCGCCAGCCCGGCGGCGAGCACGCTGGCCCCGGCGCCGCCCCGCCCGCCGAGCACCGCCACCACCGGCGCGGGCGCGGTGGTGTGCTGGCTGCCGGCGAACCGCTCCACCAGCCAGGTCTGCGCGGCCGGCAGCAACGCCACGTGGGTCGCGCCGAGCGCCTCGGCGTGCTCCCACGGATCGGTCGCCTGGTCGGCCCGTGCCACGACCACCACGCCTGTCCGCTTCGGCAGGCGGGCGCGCACGCACGCCGGTGCCTGGTCCAGGCCGAGCACGACCAGCGGCGCGGCGGCGTAGCGACCTCGCGCCGCCGCCGGGTCGGTGGCCACGTCGACCTCGGTGCCGCCGGCAGCGGCCAGCCGGAGCAGGTCGTCGAGCAGGTCGTCGTCGCCGGTCACGACCAGTGGCCGGCGGGTGCGCAGCTGGGACATGGGGTTCTCCAGTGACGGTCCGGGTGCTGGAGAACCACCGTGGCGCCCGGGGCGTCCGGGGCCAACCCGGTCGTCGCGTTCTGTGGACAACCGCGGGGCCTGTGGACAGCCCCCATCCGCGCCGATGATCTGCTATGGCCACGGCGCTGACCTGCGGCGCTGCGCTGCGGCGCTGCTGTGGAGGCGAGACGACCCCCGCCCGGGGGGAGGGCGGGGGTCGTCGGGGGGTCGGCTCCGGGGGGGTAGAGCCGACCCCGCTCAGCGGTCACGGGGGGTGCAACCGCCGAGGGACTCGGTGACGCGCCGCGATGGACGCTCGTACGGACGCTCACACGACCTCATGTCAAGCGTGCCTGAACCACCACCCTACGTCGAGTGGCGTACACCGCACGTGACTACGACCCGCCGTCGCTGGTTGGTAACCGTCCCTGCACACAATGGCTTCCTGACCGGGCGACCAGCGCACCGGGTGACCTTAACACCGTTGCGCCCCGGGTGTCCGGCTTGCGCCAGCGGGCATGCGGTCACCGTGCATGGCTACACTCGTCGCCGTGGGCCCCGGTGCCGCTTTCTTCGATCTCGACCGCACGGTCATCGCCAAGTCCAGCGCGCTCGCCTTCGGCCGCCCCTTCTACCGGGACGGTCTGATCAAGCGCAGCGACGTGGTCAAGGCCGCATACGCTCAGTTGATCTTCCGGCTGGGAGGTGCGGACGAGGCGGCGATGGCGCGCACCCGCGACTACATGGCCCAACTGTGCCAGGGCTGGCGGGTCGACCAGGTCGGCGAGATCGTCACCGAGACGCTGGACGAACTGATCAACCCGTACATCTACGCCGAAGCCGGCAAGCTGATCGAGGAGCACCAGGCCGCCGGCCGCGACGTGGTGCTGGTGTCCGCCTCCGGCGAAGAGATCGTGCGCCCGATCGGTGAGTTGCTGGGGGTTGACAAGATCATCGCCACCCGGATGGCGGTCGCCGACGGCCGGTACACCGGCGAGATCGAGTTCTACGCGGCCGGGACGGCGAAGGTCGACGGGGTGCGGTCGGTGGCGGCCGAGCGCGGGTACGACCTGGCCGCCTCGTACGCGTACTCGGACTCGATCAGTGATCTCCCCCTGCTGGAGGCGGTCGGATTCCCCACCGCGGTCAACCCTGACCGGACGCTGCGCAAGGCGGCCGCCGAGCGGGGCTGGCCGGTGCGCGAGTTCCGCCATCCGGTGCCGCTGCGGCAGCGCCTGCGGGCGCGCCGGACCGTGCCGGTGGCCGCGGCCGCGGTCGGGGTCGGCGTGGGGCTGGCGATCGGTGTGGCCTGGTACGGGCGGCGGCGGCGCAATAACCCCGCTCGCGGCGGCAGCGCCTCCGCAGGCCCCACCTCCTCCTGATGACCCAGGTTCCCCTCCGGTCACCGAATCCCACGTTGCCCTGGCAAACCACCTCGAAAAGGCGTACAAAGGAGGTGGGAACGAAAGTTCCTGGCACGGCCACCGGGAACCCACACGCGACCAGCCACATTTTGGCGATCTGCGTCGGGACCGCCCAGGACCGGCGACAGTGACACGACAGGTGCCTGCATGGTAACCCGGCCGGACGTGCCTGGCGGCGCCTCACACGTGAGGCGCCGTCGCCTGTGTCCGAAGACCGTTGGCCACGCCCCTTACGCTGCAGCCGGGAACTCGGACTCCGCACCGCACTGCACCGCGGCGGCGCAGTGCTTCAGCCAGGAGCGAACACCGTCCGGCGTACCGGTGGCGAACGCCCCGGCCGCGCCGACATACTCCGGCTCTCGCGCCAGGTGGCCCCGCTCGACCTCGACCAGCCCGCGTGGATCGAACCCGCTGGCCATCAGCTCCAGCCGCGCCGCCGCCCGGGCCACCACGCCGTACGGGCCGGGGAAAGGTCGCAACGCCAGCAGGTCGCCGTGCACCACTGCGGCCCGGACCAGGCCCGGCGCGGCCGCGCCGGTGACCAGGTCGGCCAACGCGTCCAGCCGGACCGAGACCCCGGCGTCGGCCACCGGCCGCCCCAGCGCCTCGTCGGCCACCGATCCCCGCGCGGCGAGCAGGTGCAGCTTGGCGAGCACCTGCCGGGGCGCCCGCGGCCAGGTCTCCACCAGACCGGGCAACGCCTCGGCACAGCGCAGCGCTCCTTGCACCACCGGATCCGTCACGGTGCCCGAGCGCACCTCATCCACGTCGTAGCGGCTGCCGGCCAGTGCCGCGCTCGCCACGGCCGCCCGCAGGCTCACCTCCGCGGCCACCTCCCCGCCGCGGTGACGCAGCACCGGGCGCCGGTACGCCGCGTCGACCGCGGCCCGGGCCTGCGCGACCGCCGGTGCCACGTCGGCCAGCCGCCACAGATCGGCCACCAGATCGGCTCCCACGCCCGTACCGTAGCCGCGCCCGCGAACCCATCATCTGCAGGGGATGCCACCGGCGGGGCGGAAGTGGCAGTATCCGAACAGGCTTACCGACGAGACGAGGAGCCACCGATGACCGCCGAGAAGGCCACCCTGGCGAACCTGCTGACCGAGAACCGGCGCTTCGCGCCCCCACCGGAGCTGGCCGCGTCCGCGAACGTGACCGCCGAGGCGTACCGGCAGGCCGATGCGGACCGGCTCGGCTTCTGGGAGGAGCAGGCGCGGCGGCTGGACTGGGTCACCGGGTGGACACAGGTGCTGGACTGGTCCCACCCGCCGTTCGCGAAGTGGTTCGTCGGCGGTGAGCTCAATGTGGCGTACAACTGCCTGGACCGGCACGTGGCCGCCGGCCGTGGCGACCGGGTGGCCTTCCACTGGGAGGGCGAGCCGGGTGACACCCGCACCATCACCTACGCGGACCTGCACCGCGACGTGTGCCGGGCGGCCAACGCGCTGACCTCCCTGGGTGTTAGCGCAGGCGACCGGGTGGCGATCTACCTGCCGATGATCCCGGAGCTGCCGGTGGCGATGCTCGCGTGTGCCCGCGTCGGCGCCACCCACTCGGTCGTGTTCGGGGGCTTCTCCGCCGAGGCGCTGTCCGGGCGCATCACCGACGCGGACGCCACCCTGGTCATCACCGCCGACGGCGGCTACCGGCGCGGCGCCCCGCACGCGCTGAAGCCCATCGTGGACGAGGCGGTCGCCCGCTGCCCCGGGGTGCGCAACGTGCTGGTGGTCCGGCGCACCGGGCAGGACATCGACTGGCACGACGGTCGGGACGCGTGGTGGCACGACACCGTCGAGGTGGCCGACGACGTGCACACCGCGCCGGCGCTGGATGCCGAGCATCCGCTGTTCATCCTCTACACCAGCGGCACCACCGCACGCCCGAAGGGGATCCTGCACACCACCGGGGGTTACCTGACCCACGCGGCGTGGACACACCACGCGGTGTTCGACCTCAAACCGGAATCCGACGTCTACTGGTGCACCGCCGACATCGGATGGGTCACCGGCCACTCGTACATCGTCTACGGGCCGCTGGCCAACGGGGCCACATCGGTGATGTACGAGGGCACGCCGGACACGCCGCACAAGGGACGGTTCTGGGAGCTGGTGCAGAAGTACGGCGTGACGATCCTCTACACCGCCCCGACCGCGATCCGCACCTTCGCCAAGTGGGGCGAGGAGATCCCGGCGGGCTACGACCTGTCGTCGCTGCGGCTGATCGGCACCGTCGGCGAGCCGATCAACCCCGAGGCGTGGATGTGGTATCGCGAGCACATCGGCGGTGATAGATGTCCTGTGGTGGACACCTGGTGGCAGACCGAGACCGGCGGCATCATGATCTCGCCGCTGCCGGGGGTGACCGCCGCCAAGCCGGGTTCGGCGATGCAGCCGCTGCCGGGCATCGTGGCCGACGTGGTGGACGACCGGGGCGCGCCGGTGCCGCCGGGCGGCGGCGGATATCTGGTCGTACGGGAGCCGTGGCCGGGCATGCTGCGCACGGTCTGGGGCGACGACCAGCGCTTTCTCGACACGTACTGGTCGCGGTTCGACGGTCTCTACTTCCCCGGCGACGGCGCCAAGCGCGACACCGACGGTGACCTGTGGCTGCTGGGCCGGGTCGACGACGTGATGCTGGTGTCCGGGCACAACATCTCCACCACCGAGGTGGAGTCGGCGCTGGTCTCGCACGAGGCGGTGGCCGAGGCGGCGGTGGTGGGTGCGACCGACCCGATCACCGGGCAGGGCATCGTGGCGTTCGTGATCCTGCGGGGTGGCGAGCAGGGCTCCGACGCGCTGGTGGCCTCGCTGCGCGAGCACGTGGCGCACGCGCTCGGCCCGATCGCCAAGCCGCGGCAGATCATGGTGGTGCCGGAGCTGCCGAAGACCCGCTCCGGCAAGATCATGCGGCGCCTGCTGCGGGACGTGGCGGAGAACCGGCAGCTCGGCGACGTGACCACGCTGCAGGACTCGTCGGTGATGGACCTGATCGCCGAGGGTCTCGCGTCGCAGAAGTCCGCCGAGGATTGACCGCACCGGTGAAAGTCATCCCGGGCGGGCAGGGCTCCCTCGACCTGGACGAGATCCTGGCACGTCCGCTGTTCGCCTTCCTCGGCACCGCTTCGCCGAACGGGCCGAGGGTGTCGCCGGTGTGGTTCCTGTGGGAGTGCGCCGCTACCTGGGTCCAGACGAGACGGCGTGGGACGCGAACCGGTTCGGCCCGCCAGTCGGTGGGCCACATTCCGTCCTGGTGCGGCTGACACCGGACACGGTCGTGTCGCGCGACCAGAGCTACGCTCCCGCACCTGATCTGCTGCCCTAGTCGAAGTGACGCCGGTCGCGGGGCCCGGGCCGCTTGCCCCGCCCGTGGTCGCGAAGCTCACACCGAGCCGCGGGCGAGACTCTGCCGGGGGCGAGAGTAGTGCGTGCGCTCCTTTGCTCTGCACACATATACGCAACATTGACGCACACGAGCGCTGTTGCGTATGTGTGCGCAGAGCAAAGGAACCGGACTGTAGACCGCGTCTCAGTCCGGTAGCGTGACCACCCGTGCGACGGGTGTCGGTGGTCGGCAACTCCGGCGCGGGCAAGACCACCGCGGCGCGGCGGCTGGCGGCGGTGCTCAACGTGCCGTTCGTCGAGCTCGACGCGATCTTTCACCAGCCGGGCTGGCAGCCCCTGCCGCGGAAGGACTTCCGCCAGCAGGTGGACCGGGTGACGGCGCGCGACGGCTGGGTCGTGGACGGCAACTACTCCGCGGTGCGCGATCTGGTCTGGGCGCGGGCGGACACGGTGGTGTGGCTGGACCTGCCACGCCGTACGGTGCTTCGGCAGCTGGCCTGGCGGACGCTGTGCCGAACCGTGACCAGGCGGGAACTCTGGAACACCAACCGGGAGCCGCTGACCGGCATGTTCCGCATCGACCCCAACAAGTCGATCATCCGGTGGGCGTGGACTCGTCACACGGTCTACCGGGAACGCTACGCGTCGCTGTCGGTCCACCCGGCATACGCCCACATCAACTTCATCCGCGTGAGTTCGCGGCGCGAGCTGGACCAGTTACTAACCTGAGGTTGACGAGGATCCGTCGGCGACGTCGAACCACTGGTAGTCGTGGTCGCACGGCGGGCCGGCGGCGATGCCGAACCGGCGCGCGTCCAGATCCATGACGATCGAGTAGTTGGTCTGCGACCGTTCCAGATAGGTGTCCCGCTCGTCGACGTGCCGGCAGATGGCGTGCGGGAAGCTGGCGTGGTCGCCGAACACCGCGACCAGGTCGTCGGTGGTGGTCTTGCCGGCGGCGACCACCTCGGACAGCAGCCGCCGGGCCCGGGCGGCGCGGAACAGCGACGAGCCGCCCCAGTCACGCTGCATGTCGTGCACACCCGGCACCGCCTCCAGATGGTTGGCGTGCGTGATCAGCCCCTCGGCCGGGTTCAGCACCCCCACCTCGCCGGGCACCAGCTCCAGGTCGAGCGCCTCGCCGCCGGCGGCCGGGTCGCCGTACGCCGGGTCGCCGGCCTGGCCGAGCAGCAGGTTGATGGAGGCGTTGCGGGGGCTGCGGCAGGCCGCGCGGGTGGCCAGGGTGAGGCAGTCGGCCTCCAGTGTGGCGCGGGCGAGCACGTGGTACGGCACGCCCGGTGGGTCGGTGAGCCCGTCGCGCTCACTGGCCAGCATGGTCAGGCACTGCCCGACGCCGGAGGTGTTCAGCCCGGTCTTGGCCAGCATCCCGGCCTCGGCCAGGGTCAGCACCGCGTGGCCGTGGTCGTCGGTGGTGCGCAGCAGCAGCATCGTGTCGCGCTGGTCGGGGTGCCAGTCCCAGTTCTGCCCCAGCAGCAGGTGCCCGGTCGCGGTGTGGGTGCCGAGCACCGCGATCGCCGTACACCCTTCGTCACCCGGCGACGGCCGCCGCCCGTACAGCAGCTCGGTGCGCGCGTTCAGCGCGTAGATCTCGGCCGGCGGCACCCCGGCTCCCTCGGCGACCCCGTCCAGCATCGCCGCGATGCGCGGATGGTGGGCGACGGTGGCGTCCCGGAACGCCTGCCCCGCCGCCGTCCGCGCGGCCGCGTCCAGCCCGGCCTGATCGGCGAACCGGCGCCGGTAGACCTCCAGGTTGGCCACGATGCGGTCCCCGGCCGCGTGCCCGTACGCGGCACCGGCCTGGTGCCGGGAACCGGCGACATCGATCAACGGCAACACCATCAGCCCACCCTAGCCCGTCGATCTAGGGATAGTTCGCGTGGTTTGATCGCTATTCACGGGAATAATGCCTAGATCGACGCGAAGGGGGTGGGGGTTAGGCTCGTTCCCATGGTGGCGGGTGTGGACGACTCGGTGGTGCTCGTCGACGGGCCGTGGACACACCGGTTCGTGCACGCGAACGGCAGCCGGTTCCACGTGGCCGAAGCGGGCACCGGCCCGCTGGTCCTGTTGCTGCACGGTTTCCCGGAGTTCTGGTACGCATGGCACAAGGTGCTACCGGCCGTGGCCGACGCCGGCTACCGCGTCGTCGCCGCGGACCTACGCGGCTACGGGGCCTCCGACAAGCCGCCGCGTGGCTACGACGGCTACACCATGGCCGCCGACGCCACCGGCCTGATCCGTGCGCTCGGGGAGCGGTCGGCCACGCTCGTGGGAGCCGGCTACGGCGGCATGATGGCCTGGACCACGGCCGCCTTCCACCCGAAGCTGGTGCGCCGGCTGGTGGTGGTCGGCGCGGCGCACCCGCTGCGGATGCGCGCGGCCGTGGCGGTCGACCCTCGCGGCCAGTTGAGCGCGGCCCGGCCGGTGCTGTGGTTCCAGCTGCCGCGCTACGAGCATGTGCTCACCCGTGACGACGCCGCGATGGTCGGCCGGTTCCTGCGCAGTTGGGCCGGCCCGGCGTGGGTGTCCTCGCCCGAGTTCGACCACTACGAGGCGCTGTGCCGGGCCGCGATGCAGATCCCGCAGGCGGCCTTCTGCGCGCTGGAGGCCTACCGGTGGGCGTTCCGCTCGGTGCTGCGGCTGCACGGATACCGCTTCGTCAAGCTGATGCAGCAGCCGCTGGTGACGCCCACCCTGCAACTGCACGGCGCCCGGGACACCGCGGTGCTGCCGCGCACCGCGCTCGGCTCGGGCCGTTACGTCATCGCCGACTACGAGTGGCGGCTCATCGAGCACGTCGGGCACTTCCCGCATCTGGAGTGCCCGGACCTGCTGACCGCCGAGATCCTGCGGTGGGCCAAGCCCTGAGGCACGCCGGCTGCCCCGCCGGTGTCAGGTCCGGTGCTCGCGCAGCTCGCTGACCTCGGCCGCGGGCACCCATCCCTGGTAGACGCCGAAGTCGAACTCGTCCAGGCCCAGCGCTGAGGCCACCGGCGCCTTGCCGCCGGTGTACTCCAGGCGCAGCCAGGTGTCGTGCGCGGCGAGCACGATGAACTGCTCGCCGCGCCAGGTGCACACGGTGCGCACGTACGACAGGTCCTCGATCTCGGCCATCGGCAACACCTGCACGTAGCGGCCCTCGCGCACCGGGGTGAACCCGTCGGTGGGGTCGGGGCAGTACAGCCGGACGAACGAGCCGTCCGGGCTGGCCTCGTACTCCACCCCGCGCCAGCGCGCCATGTACCCGTCGCGCATCAGCCCCCCTCGACCCGCTGCCACGCCGGACCGTCGGCGTCGAGGCGCGCCACCAGCTGCGAGGTGCCGTCGGCACGCAGCTGCCACAGTTCCGCACCGTGCGGCAGTCGTACGCTGTCCACCTTGAACTCGGCGATCACATCGCCACTGTCGGCGGGGGCGAACCCGTTGCCGCGGAACGGCGGCCGCTCGATCACCCAGCCTTCCATCGCCGCCATGGCCGCCTCGGTCCGTCCGCCGTACGGGATCCGGTAGAGGCTGGGCACGTACGCCGGCCACCGCAGCACGTACACCTCATCGGCGTCGGGATCGAACGGCGAGCCGTCGTAACGCAGCCCGAGCCCGCTGACCAGCTGCGCCGGGGTGCGCAGCTGCGCCACCTCGGCGCCGCGGTGCACGAAGCCACTGACGCGGTCATAGCCGCGCTCCAGATACCACGGCACCTGACTGGGTGCGATGGCCTTCTGCATGGTCGGTGGCTGCTCCACCGCGGCGGCCACCATCCGCCCCGTCTGGATCACGCCAGCATCCCGGGCCTCGCCGGCGTCGTCGTCCAGTCCCACCTCCGCCGCCGAGCTCGCCAGCGCGGTGATCTGGCTGCCGCGCAGGGTGACCGCGATCACGGTGCCTGGGTTCACCACCAACGACCACGACGTGTCCGGCCAGGTGCGGATGAGCTGGACGAACCGCACGCCGAGCGCCTCCGCCGACGCGTCCAGGTGGGCGGCGAGCTGCTTGTCCGAGGTGAAGGCCACCACGCACGTCCGGCCGTCGATATCCTCGGTGCGCCAGACAAAGCGCTCCTGTCCGGGGCGCGCCTGCGCGTCCGCCCCGTCGGCCACCGGCAGCAACACCTTGGCCAGCAGCAGAATCGACAACGGGCTTTCGCCGCTGTCACCGACGGCGGCCGCCAGCAGCTCGGCCTCCAGGTCGTTGGCGGGTGTCAGATCCACCCCCGCGGCGCCAGGCGCACCGATCCCGGCGGGTCCGATGTCCGCGCCCCCGACCGCCGACCCGGTGCCCGGCACGGACCCCCGCGACGTCTCCGGCCCTGCCTCCCCCGCCTGCGGCCCGGACGGCGACGACCCGGACGGCGACGGCCCGGCCAGCGACGACCCGGACGGCTGCGGCCCGGCCGGTGCCTGCTCGCCACCGGTGTCGGCG
>SLSW01000205.1 GCA_007130245.1 Micromonosporaceae bacterium | reverse complement strand
GCAACCCACCGGACGTCTACTGGCCGCTCGCCCTGCTGCTGCGCATGCTCGGGCGGCCGTGGGTGTTCGACCACCACGACCTGTGCCCGGAGGTCTACGCCACCCGCGCCGCTGGCCGGCCCAAACGTCTCGTGTTCGCCACGCTCGAACTGCTGGAGTGGCTGACCTTGCGCACCGCCAGCGCGGTCATCGTCACCAACGAGTCCTTCCGGGAAAACGCCCTCCGGCGGGGAGTGCCTGCGGAGCGCCTCACGGTCGTGCGCAACGGGCCAGCGGCGACCGAGATCGCTGCCGAGGGCGCGCTCCGGGAAGGCGCCCCGCACCGGATCGTCTACCTGGGAGTGCTGGGACCGCAGGACAACGTGGAAACGGCGGTTCTGGCCGCGGAGCAGCTGGCCCGACGCCGGGGTCGCACCGACTGGCGCCTCACTATCGGCGGCGACGGGGAGATGATGCCGGCGCTGGCCAAGCTCGTCGCCGACCGCGGGCTCGGCGACGTCGTCGAGTTCACCGGATGGCTGGACGCGGCGGCCGTTGACGAGCTGCTGCGCGACGCCACGGTAGCGATCCAGCCCGACGCGCCGACCAGGATGAACCAGCTGTCCACCATGGCCAAGACGATCGAGTACCTCGGGCGGGGCGTGCCGGTCGTCGCCGCTGACCTGACCGAGACACGACGCAGCGCCGGCCAGGCCGCCCGCTACGTACCGCACGGCACTCCGGCCGAGTTCGCCGCTGCCCTCGATGAGCTGCTCGACGACCCGGACCGGCGGCAGCGCATGCGCGCGACCGGGCTGACCCGGTTCGACGCGCAGCTGTCCTGGGAGACCCAGGCCGACGCGTACCTGCAGGTGTGGCGGCGGCTGCTCGCCCCGCTGCGGGACCCGGCATGACCAGCGTCGTGATCGCCGCCCACAATGAGGGCGCCGTGATCGGCCGATGCCTGGACGCGCTGCTGAGCGACCGAGCCGAGTCGCTGGACGTCACCGTCGTCGCCAACGGCTGCACCGACGACACCGCCCACGTTGCCCGCGCACGATCAGGCGTACGGGTGATCGAGCTGCCCGTGGCGTCCAAGGCGGTCGCCCTCAATGTCGGCGACGCCGCCGCCACCGGCTGGCCACGGGTCTATCTCGACGCCGACATCGTGCTCCCGGCCGCCGCGGTCCACCGGCTGACCGCCGCGGTCGCCGCCGGCCCGGCGCTGGCAGCCGTGCCGCGCCGCCGGCTGGCACTGGACGGCTGCCCGTTGCCGGTGCGGGCCTACTACGCCGTACACACCCGGCTGCCCGCCTTCCGCACCGCCCTGTTCGGCCGGGGCGCGATCGCGCTGTCCGCCACGGCGCGGGGTCGGTTCGACCGCTTCCCCGACGTGATCGCCGACGACCTGTTCCTGGACTCGCAGTTCACCTCGGATGAGAAGTGCGAGGTGGCGGACGTGGCCGCGTGGGTGGCAGCCCCCCGCCGCACCCGCGACCTGATCCGGCGGCTGTCGCGGGTCCGCGCCGGCAACAGCCAACTGCGCCAGCGCGACGCCGCCTGCGCCGGTGTGACCGGCTCACCCCGGACCAGGGCGGCGTCGCGGTTGAGCTGGCTGCGCCACGTGGTGCTGCCGCGACCGTGGCTCGCGCCGGCGGCTGCGTGCTACGTCGGGCTGACGCTGGCCGCCTCGGTGCAGGCCCGCCGTCACTCCTCTGGGTGGGGACGGGATGAGTCCAGCCGGGTGGTCACCCGGTGACGGCGCCGGGAGCCGAGACCGTCGCGGTGGTGGTGGTGACCTACCACAGCGAGCAACTGCTGCCGGAGCTGCTGCGTTCCCTGCCGGAGGGACTGGCCGGCGTGGACTGGAGTCTGACCGTCGCGGACAACGCCTCGACGGACAACACCGTCGCCGTGGTTCGCCGGCTGGCCCCGGACGCCAGGCTGGTGGAGATGGGTGCCAACCTGGGTTACGCCGCCGGGATCAACGCGGCGGTGGCGGCCGCGCCGCCCCACTCCGCCGTGCTGGTACTGAACCCGGACGTGCGGTTGGCGCCCGGATGCGTGAAGCGGCTGCTTGAGGTGTTGCGGTCCCCGGGGACCGGCATCGCGGTCCCCCGGCTGCGCGACGGTGACGGCGCCCTCATCCCCACTCTCCGCCGGGAGCCCACGCTCCTACGTGCGGTCGGAGATCTCCTGCTCGGCGCCCAACGCGCCGGGCGCCACCCCGCACTGGGCGAGGTGGTCACCGACCGGCGCCGCTATCGACACCCGACCACGGCCGACTGGGCCGAAGGGTCGACGCTGCTGATCAGTGCCGGGTGCTGGCGCGCCTGCGCACCCTGGGACGAGTCGTTCTTCCTCTACTCCGAGGAGACCGAGTTCGCGCTGCGAGCCCGCGACGCCGGTTTCGCCACCCGCTTCGACCCGACCGCCGAGGCGATCCACCTCGAGGGCGATTCCCGCCACTGTCCGAGACTGTGGACGCTACTGGTGCGGAACCGCATCCGTCTCTACCGCCGCCGCCACGGGCCGGCCGGCACCGCCTGCTTCTGGGCAGTGCTGCTGCTGCGCGAGCTCAGTCGCGCGGTCCTCGGACGGCGCGCCAACCGGGCGGCGGCGTGGGGGCTGCTGTCCGGCATCGGGCGGTCACCGTAGGCGCTTGACCAGACCGAACGCGGCCAGCCGCGCACGCGCGCCGGGGCCGGGCCGGCTCAGCACCTCCGCGCGCAGCGACGCGGGGGTCTCGTCGGCCCGGATGCTGT
>SLSW01000014.1 GCA_007130245.1 Micromonosporaceae bacterium | reverse complement strand
GCAACCCACCGGACGTCTACTGGCCGCTCGCCCTGCTGCTGCGCATGCTCGGGCGGCCGTGGGTGTTCGACCACCACGACCTGTGCCCGGAGGTCTACGCCACCCGCGCCGCTGGCCGGCCGAACCGGTTCGTGTTCACCACGCTCGAGCTGCTGGAGTGGCTGACCCTCCGCACCGCCAGCGCGGTCATCGTCACCAACGAGTCCTTCCGGGAGAACGCCCTCCGGCGGGGAGTGCCCGCGGAGCGCCTCACCGTCGTGCGCAACGGCCCGGCGGCGACCGAGATCGCCGCCGACGACCCGCCACGGGAAGGCACCCCACACCGGATCGTCTACCTGGGGGTGCTGGGACCGCAGGACAACGTGGAGACCGCGGTGCTGGCCGCCGAGCAACTGGCCCGGCGCCGGGGTCGCACCGACTGGCGCCTCACCATCGGCGGCGACGGGGAGATGATGCCGGCGCTGGCCAAGCTCGTCGCCGACCGCGGGCTCGGCGACCTCGTCGAGTTCACCGGATGGCTGGACGCCGCGGCCGTCGACGAACTGCTGCGCGACGCCACGGTAGCGATCCAGCCCGACGCGCCGACCAGAATGAACCAGCTGTCCACCATGGCCAAGACGATCGAGTACCTCGGGCGGGGTGTGCCGGTCGTCGCCGCTGACCTGATCGAGACGCGACGCAGCGCCGGTCAGGCGGCCCGCTACGTACCGCACGGCACTGCGGCCGAGTTCGCCGCCGCCCTCGATGAGCTGCTCGACGACCCGGACCGCCGACAGCGCATGCGCGCGACCGGGCTGACCCGGTTCGACGCGCAGCTGTCCTGGGAGACCCAGGCCGACGCCTACCTCGAGGTGTGGCGGCAGCTGCTCGCCCCGCTGCAGGTTCCGGCATGACCAGCGTCGTGATCGCCGCCCACAATGAGGCCGCCGTGATCGGCCGGTGCCTGGACGCGCTGCTGAGCGACCGGGCCGGGTCGCTGGACGTCACCGTCGTCGCTAACGGCTGCACCGACGACACCGCGCACGTCGCCCGCGCGCGACCAGGCGTACGGGTGATCGAGCTGCCCGTGGCGTCCAAGGCGGCCGCCCTCAATGTCGGCGACGCCGCCGCCACCGGCTGGCCACGGGTCTATCTGGACGCCGACATCGTGCTCCCGGCCGCCGCGGTCCACCGGCTGACCGCCGCGGTGGCCGCCGGCCCGGCGCTGGCAGCCGTGCCGCGCCGCCGGCTGGCACTGGACGGCTGCCCGTTGCCGGTGCGGGCCTACTACGCCGTCCACACCCGGCTGCCCGCCTTCCGCACCGCCCTGTTCGGACGGGGCGCGATCGCGCTTTCCGCCACGGCGCGGGGTCGGTTCGACCGCTTCCCCGACGTGATCGCCGACGACCTGTTCCTGGACTCCCAGTTCACCCCGGACGAGAAGTGCGAGGTGGCGGACGTGGCCGCGTGGGTGGCGGCCCCCCGCCGCACCCGCGACCTGATCCGGCGGCTGTCGCGGGTCCGCGCCGGCAACACCCAGCTGCGCCAGCACGACGCCACCCGCGCCGGTGGGACCGGAGGGCCGCGGACCAGGACGGCGTCGCGGTTGAGCTGGCTGCGCGACGTGGTGCTGCCGTGCCCCTGGCTCGCGCCGGCGGCTGTGTGCTACGTCCTGCTGACGCTGGCCGCCTCGGTGCGGGCCCGCCGTCACTCCTCGGGGTGGGGACGGGACGACTCCAGCCGGGTGGTCACCCGGTGACGGCGCCGGGAGCCGAGACCGTCGCGGTCGTGGTGGTGACCTACCACAGCGAGCGGCTGCTGGCGGAGCTGCTGCGTACTCTGCCGGAGGGACTGGCCGGCGTGGACTGGAGTCTGACCGTCGCGGACAACGCCTCCACGGACAACACCGTCGCCGCGGTCCGCCGGCTGGCCCCGGACGCGACGGTGGTGGAGATGGGCGCCAACCTCGGCTACGCCGCCGGGATCAACGCGGCGGTGGCGGCCGCGCCACCCCACTCCGCCGTGCTGGTGTTGAACCCGGACGTGCGGTTGGCGCCCGGATGCGTGAAGCTGCTGCTGGAGACGTTGCGGTCACCGGGGACCGGCATCGCGGTCCCCCGGCTGCACGACGCGCACGGCGCCCTCATCCCCACTCTCCGCCGGGAGCCCACGCTCCTGCGTGCGGTCGGAGACCTCTTGCTCGGCGCGGAACGTGCCGGGCGCCACCCGGCACTGGGCGAGGTGGTCACGGACCGGCGCCGCTACCGCCAGCCGACCACGACCGACTGGGCCGAAGGGTCCACATTGCTGATCAGTGCCGGGTGCTGGCGCGCCTGCGCACCCTGGGACGAGTCGTTCTTCCTCTATTCCGAGGAGACCGAGTTCGCGCTGCGTGCCCGCGACGCCGGCTTCGCCACCCGCTTCGACCCGGCCGCCGAGGCGATCCACCTCGAGGGCGAGTCCCGCCGCTGTCCGAGATTGTGGACGCTGCTGGTGCGCAACCGGGTCCGTCTCTACCGCCGCCGGCACGGGCCGGCCGGCACCGCCTGCTTCTGGGCCGTGCTGCTGTTGCGTGAGCTCAGTCGCGCGGTCCTCGGACGGCCCGCCAACCGGGCGGCGGCGTGGGGGCTGCTGTCCGGCGTCAGGCGGTCACCGTAGGCGCTTGACCAGACCGAACGCGGCCAGCCGCGCACGCGCGCCGGGGCCGGGCCGGCTCAGCACCTCCGCGCGCAGCGACGCGGGGGTCTCGTCGGCCCGGATGCTGT
>SLSW01000238.1 GCA_007130245.1 Micromonosporaceae bacterium | reverse complement strand
GGCACCACTACCAGCGCGACGAGGTGATCCAGTTCGCCGACGTCACCGGCGACTCGTTCAAGCTGGCCCAGCAGGCTGCGGCGCGTCCGGACGCGGAGTGGATCGTCTTCTGTGGTGTGCACTTCATGGCCGAGTCGGCCGACATCCTCACCTCCGAGCGCCAGCAGGTGATCCTGCCCGACCTGGCCGCAGGATGTTCGATGGCCGACATGGCCGCGCTGTCACAGGTGGAGACCGCCTGGCAGCGGCTGACCGGGGCGGGGCTGGCCGAGGGCACCGTCCCGGTGACGTACATGAACTCTTCGGCCGACATCAAGGGGTTCGTGGGCCGGCACGGCGGGCTGGTGTGCACTTCCTCCAATGCCAGGCGGGCGCTGGACTGGGCGTACGAGCGCGGCGAGCGGGTGCTGTTCCTGCCCGACCAGCACCTGGGCCGCAATACCGCGGTGCGCCAGTTGGGTCTGTCGCTGGACGAGTGTGCCGTGTGGAACCCGCACCGGCCCAGCGGCGGTCTCACGGAGCAGCAGCTACGCGACGCGCGGATGCTGCTGTGGCGCGGGCACTGCTCGGTGCACGGGCGGTTCACCCTGGACTGCGTCAACGACGTGCGCGCGCGGGTGCCGGGGGTGAACGTGCTGGTGCATCCGGAGTGCACCTACGAGGTGGTCGCCGCGGCCGACCACGTCGGCTCCACTGAGCAGATCATCCGCACCATCGCTGACGCGCCAGCCGGTTCGGCCTGGGCGGTGGGTACGGAGCTGAACCTGGTGCGCCGGCTGGCGCGGGCCCATCCGGACAAACAGGTCATGTTCCTCGACCGCACGGTGTGCTACTGCTCTACGATGAACCGCATCGACCTGCCGCACCTGGTGTGGGCGCTGGAGGAACTGGTCGCCGGCCGGGTGGTCAACCGGATCATGGTGGACCCGGCCACGGCGTACCATGCCCGGGTCGCGCTCGACCGGATGCTCGCACTGCCCTAACCTGACGGCGTGTCAGCGAACCCGACCGGAACCTGACATGTCGGCGAACCCGACCGAAACTTGACATGTCGGCGAACCCGACTGACCCGAGACGTACCACACTCGACCAGGCGTCGCCCGCGGACGACCACTTCTCACCCGTTCGGGCCACGCCACGCCGACTGTGGGCCCCATCACCGACTCCAAAAGGCTATGCTCAGCGACCGGAACCGCCGACGGCGTGGGTGTGGGCCGAGCCGCCGGACATGTGAACGCTTCCATATTTGCTGGAGGTTGCGTTGATCAGCTCACCACTGCCCGCCGACGTCCTGGCGGTGCACGGCGGCTCTCCCCTGCACGGTGAGGTCCGCGTCCGGGGCGCTAAGAACCTGGTGTCCAAGGCCATGGTGGCGGCCCTGCTGGCCGACTCCCCGAGCCGGCTGTACGAGGTACCCCATATCCGCGACGTCGATGTGGTGCGCGGGCTGCTGGAGTTGCACGGGGTGCGAATCAGCGAGGGCGACGGTGCGCTGGTGCTGGACCCGGCCAACGTCGAACGGGCGGCGGTCGACGAGATCCACGTGCACGCGGGCTCCAGCCGGATCCCGATCCTGTTGTGCGGCCCGATGCTGCACCGCCTCGGCCAGGCGGTCATACCGGACCTGGGCGGCTGCCACATCGGCCCCCGCCCGGTGGACTTCCACATGCAGGCGCTGCGTGACTTCGGCGCGGTGGTGGACAAGACCGACCGCGGGTTGGAGCTGACCGCCCCGAACGGCCTGCACGGCACCAAGCTGCAGCTGCCCTACCCGAGCGTGGGAGCCACCGAGCAGGTGCTGCTGACCGCGGTGATGGCCGAGGGCGTCACCGAGTTGGCGAACGCGGCGGTGGAGCCGGAGATCATCGACCTGATCTGCATCCTGCAGAAGATGGGCGCAATCATCACCGTGCACACCGACCGGGTGATCGAGGTGCAGGGGGTGCCGCGGCTCGAGGGCTACGTGCACCGGCCGGTGCCGGACCGGATCGAGGCCGCCAGCTGGGCCGCGGCCGCGCTGGCCACCGGCGGCGACGTCACGGTGCGCGGTGCCCGGCAGGCGGACATGATGACGTTCCTGAACGTGTTCCGCTCCGTCGGCGGGGCGTACGAGGTCGACGACGCCCACGACGGTGGGATCCGCTTCTGGCACCCCGGTGGCGAGCTGAACGCGGTGGCGCTGGAGACCGACGTCCACCCCGGTTTCATGACCGACTGGCAGCAGCCGCTGGTGGTGGCGCTCACCCAGGCGCGCGGCCTGTCGATCGTGCACGAGACCGTGTACGAGCAGCGGCTGGGCTACACCACGGCGCTGAACCAGATGGGCGCCACCATCCAGGTCTACCGGGACTGCCTCGGGGGCACCCCGTGCCGGTTCGGCCGGCGCAACTTCACCCACTCCGCGGTGATCGCCGGACCGAGCAAGCTGCACGGGGCCGACCTGACCATCCCGGACCTGCGCGCCGGGTTCAGCCACCTGATCGCGGCGCTGGCCGCCGAGGGCACGTCGCGGGTGTTCGGTGTCGAGCTGATCAACCGCGGGTACGAGGACTTCGAGGCGAAGCTGGCCGCGCTGGGTGCCCACGTCGACCGCTGATCCGGCGCCAACGCGGGCCGTGGGCTACTCTTTGCCACGTGCCATCGCTGTTCCGCCGCAGATCCACCGAACTGGTTGACGACTCCGCTGCCGACCGCCCGGCCACCGACGAGGTGACCGAGGTGACCGAGGTGACCGAGGTGACCGAGG
>SLSW01000339.1 GCA_007130245.1 Micromonosporaceae bacterium | reverse complement strand
GCTAACCGCCAACTTCGACCGGTGGGCCGAGCAGGCCGACTTCGGGCTGGGTACCGACAACATCGCCGCCCTACGCTGCCGGGCCCAGGCCCTGCCCACCACGGCATGGAAGCGCCTGCAACGCCCGGCACGGTATGAGAACGCCACCGGCACCACCCGGGCACGGCGGCACAACCGCAAGCGGGAAGTCGTCACCGAACGCGGGTACCTCAACCTGCGGCTCAACCACGAGGACGTGGCCGAGTTCACCTACCGGCCCGGTAAGTGCAAGCGCGCCTACCGCGTCGTGGTGGTGCGCAAGAACATCAGCCGCATGAAGGGCGAACAAGCCCTCATCGACGAGATCCGCTACTTCTTCTACTTCACCACCTACACCGACGCCACCCACACCCCGGCGCAGATCGTCGAGCTGGCAGCCGACCGCTGCGACCAGGAGAACATCATCGGCCAGCTCAAGTCCGGCATAGGTGCCCTACGGGCCCCCGTCGGCGACCTGCACAGCAACTGGGCCTACATGCTCATCGCCGCACTGGCCTGGAACATCAAATCCTGGTATGCCACGATGATGCACCGCAAGCAGGACCGGAGCGCCTTCATACGCATGGAGTTCAAACGGTTCCTCGACACCGTCATCCGCATCCCCGCCATGGTCCTGGTCCGGGCACGCGCCATAGTCGTGCGGCTGGTGGCCTACACCGTCAACGCCGACCGGTTCTTCAGCGCCTGGGCCACCACCGAACGCACCCCCTTCGGCCTGACCGGTGCCGGCTACGGCTAAGCAAGCCACCGGCCGCGTCACCACAGCACCGTCGCCCACCAGCGGCGGCGATCCATCACGCCCCGGACCGGAAACAGGCCATCGGAACTACATCAAAACGGACACGTCGTCAGCGTACGCCACTGCCCGAACCGTCCCGACCAGCCCAACCCGACCCGTCTGGAGCCCATCCACCCGCCAAGATGCGCCCGAGAGCGCCAACAGCCGAATCCTCGCTTGTTTAAGGGCTAGGACACTGCTGTGCGCATCCCCTTCCGTGACCGTCTGTTCTCGTACGAGTGCGGGGTCGGGCTCCGGAGAGGCCGTGGCAGCCGCGCCACGGGCGCGGGTGTCGCTCAGACCCGTCATCCGTCAGTCTTCCCCGATCCGTAGCGCACCGGCGACGATGTCGCGGCGGGCTCGGCGGACCACCAGCGCCCCGAGCACCACCGTTACCACGAACAGCCCAGCCACACCCGGCGGGGTCGATGATGGGGCCACGTGCCCGCCGCCCTGACGCGAGCGCGGGGCGCCACGCTTGCGTCGATGTTGTGATGCCGTGAGGTCGGGTATCAGTGCGGCATGTTGTTCGACAGCCCGCAAGACCTGTGGCGGATCCTGGCCATCGGTGTGCTCACCTACGGCGTGCTGATCGCTATCCTCCGCGTGTCCGGCAAGCGCACCTTAGCGAAGCTGAACGCCTTCGATTTTGTGGTGACGGTCGCGCTCGGCTCGACCCTGGCCACCATCCTGTTGTCCACGGACGTGACTCTCTCCGAGGGTGCCAGCGCGCTGGCCCTGCTGGTCGCCCTGCAGTTCGTGGCCACCTGGCTGTCGGTGAGGTGGAAGCCGCTGCGCAGCATGCTCAAGTCCGCCCCGACCCTGGTTCTGCGGCAAGGGGTGCTGTTGACCGGGGCGATGCGTCGCCAGCGGGTCACCGACAATGAGGTCTACCAGGCGATCCGCCAGCAGGGCATCGGCGACCTGTCGGCGGTGGCCGCGGTTGTGCTGGAGACCGACGGTACCTTCAGCGTCATCTCCGACCAGCAGGCTGGCTCCGGTAGTGCGCTGCGGGATGTCCAGCGATCAACGAGGAGTTCATAGCTGATCCGGCTCCACCAACGGTCCGTGCCTTCAACGGATTACACCTGCTCACTGCCGATCTGGACGGCGGCAGTGAAGTCGTTCAGGTCGGCTGCAGGAGGTCGAGG
Organism: Micromonosporaceae bacterium; assembly: GCA_007130245.1. GTDB lineage: Bacteria > Actinomycetota > Actinomycetes > Mycobacteriales > Micromonosporaceae > Natronosporangium. The sequence goes on along the minus strand of SLSW01000339.1, from coordinate 8,909 downwards.
GTGTGCTCGAGTATCCGGTCGACGTCCGGCGGGGCGCCTTCGCCCAGGTGGAGGACCACGCTGCGTTGGATCGAGAAGTCGTCCACCGGCACCGACCGGACGTAATCGGTAGCGAGGCTGAGCGGTGCGACGGTGTAACCAAACCCCTGCTCGACCAGGGCAAGGGCGAGGTCGTCGGAATGCACCCGCGCCGCGACGTTCAGCTTGACGCCGGCCTGCTGCACCTTCTCGCGACCGCTGGCCATGATCTCGCAGTGGGTGCGTTCCACGAACGGTTCCCGGCTCAGGTCCCGCAGCGTTATCTTCTGCCTGCGGGCGAGCCGGTGTTCAGCGTGGAACATGGCCAGGAACGGCTCCCGGCGCACCACGCGCGCGCCTGGTGGCGCGGTCTCCAGGCTGGTGAGTGCGGCGTGGATGCGCTGGTTCGCCAGCCAGGTGGCGAGCTTCGGTGCGGTTGCCGACCGCAGTGTGGTCACCAGTCGTGGGTGCTCGCGCCGCAGCAACGTGACCAGCTCCGTCACCCAACGGTGCGGCAGGGTGTCGAGCACTCCGAGACGTAGTGTGGTCTGCGTTTCACCAGTACGCATCCAGGCATGGGCGTCGTCCCATTCGGTCAGGATCCGCACCACGCGGCGATACGCCTCCGCTCCTGCGGAAGTGACCCGCAACCGTCGGCCCGCGCGGTCGAACAGCGGCTGGCCTAGTTCGCGTTCCAGAGTGCGCAGCGCGGCGGACACCGTGGGCTGTGAGACGTAGAGCACCTCGGCGGCACGGGTGACGTTGCCGTGCTCGACGACGGCCGCGAAATACCGCAGGTGCGACATGTTCATAGGCAGATTCTATGTCCTGAACGCGAACACCAACATTTCCTGATGAGCAGTCGACGCGTGCGGCGACGCGATGAACTATAGAAACTCCCGGTGAAAGCCATCGGAAGAAACACTTTCCCGCAGCCATGTCGTCATTCCTACGATCAGAAGCGTGGCGACGGAGCGAGCGAGGGGTCAGGACGTCGGCAAGCAACGGGTCATCGGTACGCCGTTGGCGCCGTCCGGCATTGCCGGCACCGCCGTCGGTCAGGCCGCGCGGCTACCGGGCGCCCGACGCAGTGGACTGTACATACGGCTGGTCAATCATGCCGGCAGCGCCCACGCTACTGGACGGAGGTGCACGTGCGCGTAGGTTTCATTGGAATGGGCGTCATGGGACTGCCCATGGCCCTCAATCTCGTCCGTGCCGGAACGAAGCTCGTCGTGTGGAACCGCACCGCCGCCAAAGCCGACCCGGTGCACGACGCCGGTGCCATGGTCGCGCCGACGCCCGGTGAGGTGTTCGCGCAGGCAGGGATCGTCATCCTCATGCAGGCTGATGGCGAGGCGGTAGACGCAGCACTCGGCCGGGGCACGCCAACCTTTGACACGAACGTCGCGCGACACACGATCATCCACATGGGGACTACCTCGCCGGACTATTCCCGCGCGCTGGAGGCAGACATCCGCGCCGCCGGTGGCAACTACGTCGAGGCGCCGGTGTCCGGCTCCCGAAAGCCCGCCGAGGCCGGGCAGCTTGTCGCCATGCTCGCCGGCGAGAACACGGCGGTGCAGGCGGTCCGACCGCTGCTCCTGCCGATGTGCCGCGAGACGATCGTGTGCGGACCGGTCCCCAACGCACTGCTCATGAAGCTGTCGATCAATCTGTTCCTGATTACGATGGTCACGGGACTGGCCGAAGCAGTGCATTTCGCCGACCGGCACGGCCTGGATCTGCAACAGTTCTTAAGCGTGCACGACGCCGGTCCCATGGCCAGCAGTGTGTCGCGCGGGAAGGCACTCAAGCTGGTCACAAGCGACTTCGAGGTGCAGGCAGCCGCCTCCGACGTGCTGTACAACGCCCGACTCATCGCCGAGGAGGCCCGGAAGGCCAACCTGGCTGCACCGTTGCTGGATGTCAGCCACGCGCTGTTCCGTGAGACGGCCACACTGGGCCTCGGCCAGCTGGACATGGTGGCGGTCCTTCGGGCGATCGAAGCCCGGTCGGAGAGAAGTGCGTGACACGGCAGCGGTGTGGTGCGTAGGGGAGCGGGATGCCGCGTGTCGCGATAACCTCCAGCCTTGGTGCCCGCCGAGGCGACGACGGTAGCATCCGCGTTGTCCTGCGGCGGTTGTCAGGCGGCGACGCGCTGGCTGGTCAACCGGTCACCCGCCACCGCGCGGACCTGCCGCATACCGAGCGTCAGCATGTGACGTGCTCGAGGCTGATCGCTCAGCAGCTCGTGGAGGATGCCCATCCCCGTGGTAACCGCCACCCCTGGCACGTGGCGGGCGGCGAGCACCTGGGTGGTCCAGGCGGCGAAGTCGGTGAAGACCCGGGGATCGTCGACGTATAGCGCCGCGGCCAGGAAGTCCACAATATGACCCAAATCTTCCAGAGTGGACTCCCGCTGCCACTGGTCGTAGTCAGCGACCGGTGGATACACCGCGGCGAGCCGGCGCCAGCTGGCGTCGATCAATTCGGGGCGTCGCCGCACCAGCCGGTGGTACTCCTCGCTGGCGTAGTGGACGCCTGTGTCGGGTGCGGTGGACGGCGGCCAGTCGCCGCTGGCAAGATCGTCCGCTGCCGTATCCGCCCTCGCCACCCAGGTGCCCGCGCCAAGTAGACGGGCGTGCCTGCCGTCCGGTCCGAAACCGGGCCCGCCAGCGATGACCGGCACGCCGACGGCCCGGCAGGCGGCGATCGTGGCGTGTGCCCGAGGTAGTCGGGTGGGCAGCATACAGCTGAGGGCGACGGCGTCCGCGTCGGTCTGGTGCAGGTGGGTCACCAGATGCGGGCCGGGCACGTTGGCGCCCAGGTAGTCCACGCGCCACCCCCGCAACCGCAGCACCTCGGCGAGGATCCGTCCGGGCAGGGCGTGCCATTCGCCATCGACGCACGCCACGGTGATTCGCCCGCGGTACGGGCGGGTGCCGGTGCGGGCGGCCACAGCGGCGACCGCCCGTTCGCTGATCGCGGTCGCCGCGTGCTCTCGCGCGACCGACCACTGGTTGTCGGCCCACAGCTGACCGACCCGGGCCTGCGCGGCACTGATCACGTCGAGCAGGACGCGTTCGGCCGGCACCCCGTCGTCGAGCAGCCGGTTCACCAGCGCCACCGCGCCGTCCTCGTCACCGGCACCGACCAGGTCCAGGTATCGCTCGGCCCGGTCCGGCCACTGGTCGACCGTGGGGGCGCCCCGCGGCGGCATCAGTGGCTCCCGGCCGAACGCGCGCGGACGGCGAGCATGGCGATGTCGTCGCGGAGGTCGCCGTGGACCCAGTCCGACACCAGTTGGCGAAGGCGCTCCAGGGTCGCCGCGGTGGGCATCCCGTGGCAGGTGCCCAGCGCACGCCGCAGGCGTTGCTCGCCGTACTGCTCGATTCCGCTGGCACCACCACGGGCCTCGGTCACACCGTCGCTGTAGAGCAGGCACAGTTCGCCCGGGCCCAGGTCGATCGTCGCAGTCCGGATTCGTAGCTCCGGTAGGACGCCGATGAGCGGCCCGGTCGCCGGGACCTCCTCTACCGAACCATCCCCGCGCAGCACCAGCGGCGCCGGATGCCCACCGGTGGCGAATGTCATCCGCAGCCGGCCGTGGTCGGACGGGATCACGGAGCCGGCCACCAACGTGACGAACTGCCCGTCGTCGCCGCGTGGCAGCATCGCCTCGTTGAGCACCCTCAGCAGGGTGGACGGGTTCTGTTCGACCAGGTGCAGCGCCCGCAGTGTCTGCCTGACCTTCCCGGTCAGGGCCGCGGCGGCGGCACCCTTGCCACACACGTCACCGAGCAACACCAGGACGCTGCCGGTGGCGCCAGCGGGCGGGAAGACGTCGTAGAAATCGCCGCCCACCAGCAGGCCGCCCACTGCCGGCTGGTAGCTGCCGGCCAGCTCCATCCGGTCGGTGCTGGCCAGCTCGGGCGGCAGCAGTTCGGCCTGCAGCACCGCCATGGTCTCGGACTGTTCCCGGTAGTGAGTAGCGGCGGAGACGGCGGCCCCGGCATGCCGCGCGAAGGTGACGGCGAGGGACTGGTCGTGCGCGTCGAATCCGCCGCGGCCGGCGCGGCGGGCCATGAGCAGCGCACCACCCGGCGCGGCGGTGCCCGGCAGCGGCACCAGGAGCAGATCGGCGAACTGGCCGGCGCCCCCGGGCAGCAGGCTGGTCGGGACGGCGTCGGAGGCCAGCCGCTGGCTCGGTGCCGGGGCCGTACTGGTCAGGATCGCGAGAAGTCCCGGCACCTGCGCGAGGTCGTCCTCGCGGCTGGCGAGTTCCTCGACCCTGCCCCCGCTCGCAAGCCGCACCATGGCCCGGGCGGGGCCCTTCGGGGGTCCCACGACAACCGCGCCGTCGGCCAGGTGCGCCACCGCGAGCTCGGCGACCGCGCGCAGGCAACGCCGCTCGTTGAGTGACCCGGACAGACGCCGGCCGGCCTCGGCGAGCAGGGCGTGCGCATCGATCTCCGCGGTCGCCGCCGGCACGGTGGTAAGTGCCGGTCTGGAACTGGCGGCGGTCTCCACGCCGGGAGCCTGGCTGGCCATGGCGGGACGTTCCTCTCCGGGTCGGCGGATGAAATTTCACGGGCATCCCAGGCCAAGAGTATGAGTCATCCATAACATCGCCAAATGGGCAAACTATCTCCCGCGGTGTCGCATCGCACCTGCCACCGTCGGTCGTCGCCGGCCCGTCGGCCATCCGGGTGGCCGGCCAGGGTGATGGGACCACCCGGTTGCCAGTGATGGGACCACCCGGCGTGTCGCAACCTCAGCTACCGGATCGTCCAGTAGGCACCGTGGGTCCAGCACGCGGCCACTCGGTAGGGTGAGCGGCGGGCCTAACCGTGACTGCCGGAGGAGCCTCATGGCCAACACCTCGCCGTCGGCGTTCGGCCTGGACGTGTTCGGGCTGGACGACCGGATGCGGTTGTTCCACTATGTGACCGCCGACAACCGGCTGCACTATCTGTGGGTGTTGCGCGCCTTCGACACCGCCCGTGCGAACTACCACGTGCTGCTGCACACCTCCGAGGTGTCGCAGGCGCTGGCCACCCTGGCGGCAGCGAACCCGGACTGCCCCGACCCGCCAGAGCTCGAGCTGCCGCGGCTGCTGGACCAGCTGGTCGAGTGGGGGGTGCTCGACCGCAGCCAGGACGGCACCCGCGCCACCACGCTCGCGGAGTACCGCAACCGCCACTCGGTCTACCAGCTCACCGAGGCCGGCTACCGGGCACATCGGGCGGTGGAGAGCGTGCTGTCGGCCAGCATGGACGACTCCACCCTGTCCCGGCTGGTCTTCGCCGACCTGCTGGCCGACCTGACCGCGCTGGCGACAGCCAACGCCGCCGGCGACGCCGAGGAAATCTACCGCAAGCTCAACCGCCTCGACCAGGCGCTGAACGACATCGCCGAGCGGGCCGCCCGCTTCTACCACATGCTCGGCGACCTGAGCCGCACCAACGACGTACGCCCGGAGACGTTCCTGGCCCACAAGGACGCGCTGCTGGCGCACCTGCGTGACTTCCACGACGAGCTGGCCCGCTACACCCCGCGGCTGCGGGAGGCGGTGCACGCGGTGGAAGCCACCGGCACCGAGCGCATGGTCGAGGCCGCCGCCGAGGCCGACGAACGGATCTTCCGTACGCCGGCCGAGCGGCTGGCCGACTGGCAGCGCCGCTGGGACGGGCTGCGGGCGTGGCTGGCGCCGCCGCAGGCCGGTACGACCAGCGAGGCGGACCGGCTCGCCGACGCCACCATGACCGCGATCGGGGACGTGCTGGCGCTGCTGCGCCGGGTCACCGAGGCCCGCCGCGGCGGGGTCAGCCGCGAGTCGCAGCTGCGCCACCTGGCGGCGTGGTTCACCGGCGCCGGCAGCGTGGAGGCGGCGCACGCGCTGTTCGACGCCAGCTTCGGCCTCGGTGCACCGCGGCACGTCGCGGTCGCGTACGCCGATGGCGAGGCGATCCCGACCCGGCAGTCCTGGTGGGAGGCGCCGGCGGTGGAGCTGTCGCGCACCCTGGTGCAGACCGGGCGGTTACCAGGACAGGGCAACGGGCGGCCGGCCCGCCTCGACCGGGCCGCGGAGCGGCGGTCCCGGCTGCGGGTCGAGCAGCTGGCCGCGGAGCGGCGGCTGGCCGAGGCCGCCGGCCGGCTGGCCGGCGCTGCTGTGGGCACCGAGCCGCTCGACGAGGCGCAGACCGAGGTGCTGTTGCGACTGCTGGACCTGGCGCTCGCCGCGCGTGTGACCGGGGCCGCCCACCCGCTGGCAGCCGCGGTGCACGGCGTACGGCTGACCCTGACCCCGGCGACCGGCACGTTCACCACCGTGCCCACCGCCGGCGGCGCCCTGCACCTGGACGGGTTCACCCTGTCGGTAACCCCGGTCGAGGGCCGGCTGCCGACGGCCGACCGGGCACCGGTGCCGGCGTGAGCAACGGGCACCGGTTCGCCGCCGACGTCTCCGACCTGGAGCTGGCCGACTACCAGCGGGCGGTGCGGCTGGTGCTGCGCCACCCGATCATCACCGCCGGCTGGCCGGACGCCCGGGCGTTGCCCCGGGTGCGGCGGTTCGCCGCCAACCTGCGCACGGACCTGTCCGAGGCGTTCGGCTACCGGCTGGAGCTGCACGGCACCACCGCCCGGCTGGTGCGCACCAAGGACCTGCTCGACCCGACCCAGCCGGCGCTGACCCGCACCGGTCGGCCGTTCGACCGGCAGCGTTACGCCTACCTGGCGCTGTGCCTGGCCGTGCTCGGCCGCGCCGGCCAGCAGATCACGCTCAGCGAGCTGGCGGAGTCGGTGGCGGCCGATGCCGGCCGCATCCCCGGCCTCGGCCTGGACCCGGACCGCGGCGGCGACCGGCGCGCGTTCGTCGACGCGGTGGGGTGGCTGGAGGAGCGGGGCGCGCTGCGCACCGCCGACGGTTCCAGCACGGCCTGGGCCAGCGACCCGGGCACCGGCGAGGCGCTGTACGACATCGCTCGCGACGTGGTGTTCGCGCTGTTCCGCCCGAGCCGGGTGCTGCAGCACGTGCAGACCGTGACCGCGCTGCTGGACCGGTCCGGGCAGGACGGGAGCACCAGCGACAACGCCGCACGCCGGGCCGCCGCCCAGGCGGCCCGGCGTGCGGTGGTGGAACGGCCGGTGGTCTATTTCGCCGATGTGGGCGACCCGGTGGCCAACCATCTGCGGGGCGCGGCGCTGGCCGCGGACGTGCACCGGCTGACCGGTCTGCGGGTCGAGCGCCGCAGCGAGGGGGTGCTGCTGGTGGACACCGCGAACCTGTCCAGCGAGCGGTTCCCGGGCACCGGCTCGGTCGCGCAGGCGGCGGTGCTGCTGGCGGTGGAGATGGCCGACCGGGTGATCGACCCGGACGGGCGGCGGGTCAAGCGGTTCGCGCCGCCGGAGCCGGCGCATCGCCAGCGCGAGCTGGCCGCCCAGATCGATGCCGGGCTGCCGGCCGGAAGCCTGCTGCGGCTGGACGGCGTAGCGGAGCCCCTGCGCGCCGACGAGTCGGACGACGGGCAGGCCGCGGACAGCGCGGGCAGGCTGCCGTTCATCACCGACAGCTTCCTGCGCACCACCACCGGCGAGATCCTGAAACGGTACGAGACGGCGTTCGGCGCCGGCTGGCACGCCGACCCGGACAAGCTGTGCCGCCAGGCGGTGGCGCTGCTGGCCCGGTTCGGCGCGGTGCTGCCGGTGCCGGGCGGGGTGCTGGTGCGCCCGCTGGTGGGCCGCTACCGCAACACCGTGGCCACGGTCAAGCAGCGCCCCGCCACCCTGTTCTGATCCGACGAAGAGGCGAGCATGATCGAGCAACGCACCGGCCCGCAGGCGCGGCGGTTCGCGCCCACCCGGGCCGGGATCATCAATCTGTGGGACTACCGCGACGAGGAGTTCCTGTTCGTCGACGGGTGGCTGGTGCTGCGCGGGCCCAACGGGTCCGGCAAGACCAAGGCGCTGGAGGTGCTGTTCCCGTTCGTGCTCGACGGCCGGATCGAGCCCCGGCGGCTCAACCCGTTCGCCAGCGAGGAACGCACCATGAAGTCCAACCTGCTCTACCGCGGGCAGGAAGTCACCCACGCGTACGTGTGGCTGGAGCTCTACGACGGCGACAGCTACGTCACGGTGGGCATCGGCCTGCGCGCCCACCGCCATGTCGACCGGGTGACGCGCTGGCACTTCGTGGTCGATGGCCGGGTCGGGGTGGACATGTCGCTGCTCGACGCCGACGACCGGCCGCTGAACCGGCGCGACCTGATCGCCCAGCTCGGCCCGGACGTGGTGCGCGACTCGGCCGAGGAGCACCGCCGGGCGGTGGACGCGCGGCTGTTCGGCCTCGGGCCGGCCCGCTACGAGCAGCTGCTGGACCTGGTGCTGACACTGCGCAAGCCGCAGCTGGCCAAGGACCTCAACCCGGCCGAGCTGTCGCGCACCCTGCAGCGCGGGCTGCGGCCGCTGGACGAGCACCTGCTGGTGGAGGCGGCCAGCTCCTTCGACGATATGGAGGCGGTCGCGCGCACCCTGGAGGGGCTGGTCGCCGCCGACACCGCCACCACCGCGTTCCTCGGCGTGTACGCCACCTACCTGCGCACCCACGCCCGCGCCGCGGCCGACGCGCTGACCGCCCGCCGCACCGGCGTCGACCAGCACCGGGCGGCACTCGCCGATGCCAGGCAGGCGCTGGAGGCCGCCACCGACGCCGAGCAACATGCCCGCACCGCGCTGGGTGCCACCGAGCCGGAGCCGGGCCGGCTGCGGGCCCGGCTCGACAGCGTGAAGAGCTCGCAGGCCTACCAGTCCCGCCAGCAGTTGGCCGATCTGGAGCGGCATGTGCACGACCTGGCTGGGGCGGCCCGCCGCGACGCCGAGACCGTCGC
>SLSW01000215.1 GCA_007130245.1 Micromonosporaceae bacterium | reverse complement strand
CGCCGCCGGAGTCGCCGCCGGAGTCGCCGCCGGAGTCGCCGCCGGAGTCGCCGCCGGAGTCGCCGCCGGAGTCGCCGAGCAGGATGAGCACCGCGCTGGGCCGGCCGCCGTCGCGGGGGGTCGCAAAGCGGGTGAAGTCCTCGGTGCGCGCCGCTGCGGCCCGGGTGCGAAGCGGCTCCCACCAGGGTGGGAGCGAACCGTCGTTACCGCTCACCGGGTAACTCCGAGGTGCTCGGCCGCCAGCTGCGCGAGCTGCTCGGCATCTACCGGTTCGGGATGCGCGTGCACGATCGAACCGTCGGCGTTGACGAACAGCGTCACCGGTAGCCCGAGCGCCGGTGGGGCTGGCAGCCCGAGCTCGGGCAGTCCGGGCAGGGCCGAGAAGAGGTGCTGCTCGCGGTCGTACAGGCCGGGGAAGGACACCCCGGCATCGGCGGCGAACGCGGATGCGGCCGTCCGCCTGTCGCGGGTGATCACCCCGACCACGTGCACCCGGTCAGCGGTGTCGTCGGCGAAAGTCTGCAGCACCGGCAGCTCCTCCCGGCACGGGCCGCACCAGGACGCCCACAGGTTGACCACCGCCGGACCCCGCAGCTCCGACAGGGCCACCGGCTGGTCGCCGGTGAAGCACGGCAGGCTCAGCTCCGGCAGCGCATCGCGGTTGTCACCTGCGCCGTCGCCGGCTTCGGGCGCGGGCGCCTCCGGCGGCGGCGCGGTCAGCGCCGCACAGTCGTCCAGCGGGGAGGCGATCTCCGGCGGCGTGGCCGGGGCCGGTCCCCCACCGGCGTCGGGGCTGCCGGCGGTGCACCCGGCCAGCAGCGCCAGCGCCGCCAGCACCACCACCGGCGCCGACCGCCTCATGTCGCCTCCGCCCGGGCGGCGAGCTCGGCGACCCGTGGGCCCTTGAGCAGCTTCACCGCCTGGTCCCGGTCGGTGGGGCCGGTGCCGTACGCCGGGCACCAGCGGGCCAGGGTGCAGGCGCCGCACGCCGGCTTGCGGGCGTGGCACACCCGGCGGCCGTGGAAGATCACCCGGTGCGACAGCATCGTCCACTCCCGCTTGTCGATCAGCGCCCCCACCGCGTACTCGATCTTCTCCGGATCGGTCTCGTCCGTCCAGGCCCACCGCCGCACCAGCCGGGCGAAGTGCGTGTCCACCGTGATGCCGGGCACGTCGAAGGCGTTGCCGAGGATGACGTGGGCGGTCTTACGGCCGATCCACGGCAGCGTGAGCAGGTCATCCATCCGCTGCGGGATCTGCCCGTCGAAGCGTTCCACCAGCTGCTGGCCGAGTTTGATCAGCGCGTCGGCCTTGTTGCGGAAGAAGCCGGTCGGCCGTAGCAGCTCCTCCAGCTCCGCCCGGTCGGCCGCGGCGTAGTCGGCGGCGGTGGGATACCGCGCGAACAGCTTCGGGGTGACCTCGTTGACCCGCACGTCGGTGGTCTGCGCCGACAGGATGGTCGCCACCGCCAGCTGCAGCGGGGTGTCGAAGTCGAGTTCGCAGTGGGCGTCCGGGTGGGTGGCGGCCAGTTCGCGCGCCATCCGCCGGGCCCGGCGGGTGCGGGCCAGTGGGGTGCGGTCGGGGACGGTCACCGCGGCAGCGCTCACAGCGGCAAGGGTATCCGGCGTCAGGGAGCGCTGATCTCCCCGTCGTCGCTGAAGACAGCCCCGGTGTCGGGAAAGTCGGACGCGGTCAGGTCGCGCACCAGGTTCAGCCCGCGATCCTCCGGGTCCACCGCCGGGAGGCCGGCGTTGTACATGTGGGTGGAGACCAGCCGGCCGCCGGCGAAGCTGCCGTCGGCGCGCAGCGACACGTGCAGCACCGCGCCCTGACCCAGCACCCCGTCGGCGCGCAGCATCCCACCGCCGCCGGCGAAGTTGCCGAGGCTGTAGGCGATCAGCTTGCCCTGGTAGAACTCCATGCCGCGCAGCACGTGCGGGCCGTGGCCGATGACCAGGTCGGCACCGGCATCGATGACCGCCCGGGAGAAGGCCATCACGTCGCCCCGGTTCTCCCCGAAGTAGGTCTCGGTGCCGGGACTGACCCGGGTGGCGTCGGACCCCTCGGCCCCCATGTGCGACTGCACCACCACCAGGTCGGCCTGCTCGGCGGCGCGGGAGACCACGTCGGCGGCCTGGTCCAGGTCGATGAGGCTGTTGGTCCACGCGTACGAGCTGAAGCCGACCACCGCCACCGACACGCCCCGCACCTGCACCACAGTGATCTGATCCCGCTCACCGGTGTGGGCGATGCCGTGTTCCTCCAGCGCGGCGCGGGTGTTGTCCCGTCCGGCGGGGCCGTAGTCATCGCCGTGGTTGTTGGCGAGGTTCATCAGGTCGAAGCCGCCGTCTCGCAGGTGGGCGGCGTACCGCGGTGGGGCGCGGAAGGCGTGACAGGCCTCGCTGTCGGGGGCGCACTTCTCAAACCCGGTGTCGTCGGTCAGCGGCTGCTCGAGGTTGCCCATGACCAGGTCGGAGGCGAGCGCATCGACGACGTCGTCGAAGAAACCCTCCCCATCGTTCGGCGGCAGCCGTCCGGCGTCACCGAGCACGATGTCACCCACAGCTGACACGGTGATGACTGGTAGCTCTGGTGTGGGTGAAGGCGTGGGGCTGGGAGTCACCTCGGGCGGCCCGGCGGCCGGCATCCACTCGGGCTCCGGGTCGGCCGCGCCCGCGCCTGCGGCCACCAGCGCCCCCACCCCGACCGCCAGCACGACCGCGACCGCCGCCGCGGCGGCGACGATGGCCTGGACAGG
>SLSW01000275.1 GCA_007130245.1 Micromonosporaceae bacterium | reverse complement strand
GCCGCGGCCAGCAGCGCGGCGACCCCCAGCGCCAGGCTGGTTGCCGGCACCAGCGGCCAGGGCAGGTCCAGCTGCGCCATGCCCACCAGCAGCGCCACCGGCGCGACCAGCAACCCCGCCGCGGCTCCGGGCGCCCACCGGCGCGCCAACGCGCGGGCGGCCAGCACCGCAGCGGCCGCCAGCAGCGCCAGCCCCACCGGACCGGCGGCGTTGTCCGGCCAGATGACGGTGACCGTGACCCCGCTGCCGGTGGGCGCCCCGCGCCAGATCGCGCCGAGCCACTGGTACGGTCCGAACAGCACCACCGTGACCTGTGCGGCGACGGCCGCCAGCACCACCACCGCGGCCGGTGCCCGCGCAGCCAGCCACCAGGCCGGGTGGGACGGCCGGCGCAGCCATCCGGTCGCCACCAGCACCAGCAGCGCCGCGCCCGCGTACACGCTGACCACGGCCGGCTCCTCCGCGATCCCACCGATGATCGACACCGGGGTCGCCACGTGCACCGCCGCGGCCGCGGTCGACAGGTAGGCGGGAGCCGCCCAGCGGGCCAGCGCCACCGCCCCCACCAGCAGCGCGGTGGCGGCCAGGGCCGCCCGCGGGGGCCACATCGGGTCGGCTCCGGCGGCGGTCAGCGTCGCCGCCGCCGCTCCCGGTACGGCCAGCAGGCCGACCAGCAGCGAGGCGCGCCCGATGCCGGTGCGGACCGGCACCGGTCCCGTCGCCCGGTCGCGCTGCCACGCCCGCACCGCGAGCGCCACGCCCAGCAGCACCAGCGCGCCCAGCACCGCGGCGGTGCTTTCGGCGGATGCGAACCCGACCAGCAACGCGTGGCCCACCAGCAGCCCCGCTGCGGTCACCGCGGCCACCGCCGACCGGGCCCGGTGGGTCTGGACCGCCGCCGCCGCCAGCACCGCCGCGACCACCAGGTCGCCCGCGGCCGGCGCCCACAGCACCGGGCCGGTCACCGCGGACAGGCTCAGCGAGGTGAGCGCCATGCCAGCCGTGGTGAACCCCCGCCACCAGGCCGGGGCAAGCACCACCGCGGCGGCGGTGGCGAGCAGCAGCGCCGCCGGTAGCTGCCAGTCGAACAAGGTGGTGACGGCGGTCCGCGGACCGCCCTGCCACGCCGCGGCCACCGCCACCGCGGCCTGGCCGATGGCAGCCACCACAAGCACCGCGCTGAGGACCGTGGTGGACAGCAACGCACCGACCCGCGCCCCGCGGCGCACCCGCAGCCACCGCAGCGCCACCCCGGCGGTGGCCACCGCGACGGTCGCGACGACCACCGCGGCCGCCGCCAGACGGTGCTCCGGCAGCACCAGCAGCGCGATGCGTACGGCGGCCAGCGCCACCGCCGCCACCGCCGCCGCGGTGGTGACCGCCAGCCAGCCGTCGGCCCGGGTCAGCCCGGCCACGCCGGCGAGCACGACGACCACGACCAGCAGCGCACCGGCCGCCAGCGCCGCCGATGCCACGGTGCCGGCGGCCAGCAGCTCCACGACGGCCACCAGTGCGGCGAGCACCAGTGCGACGCCGGTGAGCACCCACGCGAGCACCCGCCGGCCAGGGCCGGCGCCGCGCGACCACCACCGGGCGGCCAGGTTCACCGCGGCCACCGCCACCCACACGTACGCCCAGCCGACCGCACCCGGACGGTGCTCGACCGCGAGCATCGGCACCACCGGCTGGATCAGCAGCAGCGCGGCGTACGCCGGCCCGGACAACCGCGTGGCGCGGGCGTAACCGGCCGCCACCGCCGCGGCCGCGAGGCAGACCAGCCCGGTCCAGGTGGCCGGCGCGACATCCCGCGCGCCGAACAGGTCGACGCTCCAGATCGCGTACCCGTCCAGCACCACCAGCAGCAGACCGAGCACCGCGAACGTCTCGGCGGTGCCACGCAGCCGGCGGCGCAGCGCCACCAGGGGTGCGGTCAGCACCAGCGCGGTCACGGCGGCGAGCACCGTTGCGCGACCGGTCACGCCGAAGGTCGTCCAGGCGACGGCGGTGAACACGATCGCACCGGCGCCCAGCAGCAGCCCACCCAGCACGAACAGCAGGGTCTGCACCGTACGGGTGGACACCTCGCCCGGCGGCGCACTGTCCGGGTGCCGCACCGCCGCGGCGGCCGGTGACTGCGGCGCAGCGGCCGGTGACTGCGGCGCAGCGGCCGGTGACTGCGGCGCAGCGACCGGTGGTGGTGCCGCCGCTACCGCCGCGGCCTGGGCGGCCGTCATCACCCGGGCGGCGAGGGTGTCGCGCCGCGTACGGACGTCGGCCAGTTCGCTCACCACCGCCGCGTGCGCGCTCCGCCACTGCTGCTCCCGCGTGGCCAGCTCGGCGATCACCGCATCGAGGCGGATCACCTCGGCAGCGTCCGGGTCCGGTGCCCGGCCACACCCGGGACATCCGCGGTCGAGGTCGGCCGCCGCCCCGCAGACGGGACAGGGATAGGTCGGGGTAGCGCGCTCGGTCACCACCGGATCATCGCGGGGACCGTCGCCACAGCACCATCACCCCCCGTACGGATCAGACTGACCGTTGGGTCACCGGACGGTTGCTCTCGACCCATTCGTCGATGGTGCGCCACCAGTCGTAGAGCCACTCCAGGCGTTCGGCCCGCCCGGTGGGCACCTGCTCCGGCGGCACCGACCAGAAACGCATGGTGATCTGCTTGTCCATCGGTAGCTCCCGCCACACGTCAGCCACGGTGAGCATCCGCTCCAGGCCGGTGTGCGCCACGAAGATGACCCCGGCGCCGGGCGCGGCGTCCAGCGCCGCCAGCACCCCGCCCGGGCGGGGAGCCAGCAGGTGGCGCAGCGCCTCGGCGCGGTCGGCCGCTTCGGTCTGGCCGCGCAGGCGCAGCCGCTCGATGGCCGCCAGGCGACGTCGAGGGGTGAAGTTGCCGCCCTCCGGGAAGATGACCAGCGCGTCGTTGCTCTCCAACCCGGCGGCGAGCTCGCCGACCAGGCTGACCGCTGCCTGCTGCCTGGGTGCAACAAATTGGTTGGGCAGCCGGTTGAGCAGCACGTCCACCGCAGGATCCCACTGCAGGGTGTCCTTGAGCACGATGCGCGGCTCACGGCGGTACCAGTTGACCAGTGCGTGGATCAGGATGAAGGAGTCCCCGGGGCCGGCGTGCCGGCACAGCACCAGCTCCGGCCGGCCGGGCAGGGCCGTGTCCGGGTCCGGCCCGGACACCCGGATCCGCAACCGCAGTGTCCACCACACCTGCCAGAACAGCACCCGCAGGCACCAGCCCGTCAGCAGGTAGTGTGCCCGCTCGAACGGCGGCGACCGCTTCTTCCAGCCGAAACCGGAGGCCAGCCACAGCGCGAACATCACCACCAGCGCGGCGGCGTTGAGCACCAGATAGAACACGCTGATCCACAGCAGCCGCAGCGGCCGCAGCCAGCCGGGCACCAGCGGCGAGGCCGCCGCGGCGGCCAGCAGCCACAGCGGCAGGGTGGTGACGGTGAAGAACGCGAGGGTCACGACCGCGGGAGCCAGGATAAGCCGCCGGATCCACCGGGGTGGTATGCGCATCAGGCACCGTCCACGCGTTCGCGGAGATAGTGCCGGGACGCGGTGTAGGAGCGGCTGATGCGGCGCCGCACCGCGGCCATGTCGCGGTATGCCCACGGGGAGTCGTCGCGTGCCTCGCCACCGCCGGTCGGCAGCACGTGCACGGCGACGCCGTCCGGCAGGTCCGCCATTTCGCGCGCGTACCGGTGCCGGCGGGCGATCTCGAACGCCACCTGGGCGATCTCCCAGGGGCGCTGCGGCGGTGACAGCGGCCGCTCCACCCGACCGACCTGCAGCACGAACACGGTGGCGGCGCCGAGTTCGACCGCGCGCCCGACCGGGATCGAGTTGACGATCCCGCCGTCGAGGTAGTGCTCACCGTTGATCTCGATCGGCGGCAGCAGACCGGGCACGGCCGAGGAGGCGAGCACCGCGGGCACCAGCGGACCGGTGTAGAACCAGTGCTCGGCGGCGCGCTCGATGCTCGCCGCGCAACACTGGAACGGCACCACCAGGTCTTCGAAGGTCGACGACGGCCCGAGCTCCTGCTGGAGCAGCCGCTTCAGTGGCCCCGGTGAGTGCAGGTGGGTGCGGGCCACAAAGCGGCGCACCTGGCGCGCGACCGAGTCACCGTAGACCTCGCTGGCCTCCGGCGAGGCCCACAACCGTACGAGCCGGTCGGTGACCGCCACAGTCGGGTCGGCGGCCACCAGCACCCCGTTAACCGCCCCGATCGACGTACCGACCACCAGGTCCGGGGTGATGTCGGAGCGCAGCAGCGCACGCAACATGCCCACCTCGACGGCGCCGAGCACGCCGCCCCCACCGAGCACGAACGCCACCGGCCGGTCCACCATCCCTCGATTATGAGGAGGCCGTCCCGACCGCGGTCGCCAAGGAGGCACCTCACCAGCGGGTGGACGCACAGTGGCGGCACCCGGGGTGACGGGGATCACGTCAGGACAGCCGCCTGCGGGCGGTCGGCCCGGGCGCTCCGCCCCTCTGACCGCGACCCGCTCGCCACGGTCCGTCGATGGCCGCCGTCGGTTGCGCACGGCTGCTACAACCGCGGGTGGCATCGACTGCACCACCCGATGATCAGCACCAACGCACGCCCGGCATCGTTCTACGGACTGACCTCTATACACAGTTGCATGTGGTGTTTAGACTGCTCCGTTGTGTAAGTCGGCGCGGGCCCTTCGGGCAGTGACCGGTGTCCGCCAACGACGACCTGGGGAGGGGCAGTGCCCAACCGAACCGGATGCATGACGGCTGTGGCCGGTGCGGTAGCGGCACTCATGGTCGTCGGTGTCGCCGCCTGCGGCGGCGACACCGACGACCGACTGCCGCCGCC
This sequence comes from Micromonosporaceae bacterium, assembly GCA_007130245.1. Lineage (GTDB taxonomy): Bacteria > Actinomycetota > Actinomycetes > Mycobacteriales > Micromonosporaceae > Natronosporangium. The sequence continues at coordinate 26,361 of SLSW01000275.1, read as the reverse complement.
ACAGTCACCCGCGCCGACCCAGCCCGAGCCGTCTCCGACGCTGGACCTGACCCCAGCGGAACAGGAAGCGCTCGACGAGGTGCGCGCGCTGTTCGACGAGTTCATGGCGGCCTATGTCGAGGTCGCCACCTCCGGCCTGATGCCCCACGACCACGAGCACCACGCCTTTCTCGACCAGCACCGGTTGTACGACGGGGGACACCTCCGAGAGCTCTTCGAGATGTGGCAGGACAGCCAGGTCTTCCAGGGTGACCTTCACTGGACCTACCTCGAAGTCGAACGACTTGAGATCGATCACGTAAGTACGGCTGGCAACCTGAATCCGCAGGTCTGGTTGCGTTACTGCGTCGACGCCACCGACTGGGTGAAGATCGACCAGACCACCGGAGATCCGGTTGAGGAGCCCGGTGAACGGATGATCTGGATGGTTCCCGCCGGCTACCTGAGCGACGAGGACGCCGGGGGCTTCGGTGGTTGGCGCCTGGGCTGGCGCACCGAGGAGTCGGCATGCTGATTCAGCGGCCAATTCTGCGACGCTGCGCAGTCGGCTTGGTGGCCGCCTTCACCGCGTCACTGGTGGTGGCTACGCCAGCGACCGCTGGTGGGGAGGTCGACTGCCCGCCTGGGGAAGTGCCCGGTCCAGGCACCAACGTCGGCGACCGGACCTGCTACCCGCAAACGGGTGGGCTCGCGCCGGCGCTGGACCAGCCGGCGGAGGTGGGGTCGCCGCAGGGCTCCGGTGGCGGGACCGAGCAGTGGTGCCTGCGCCGCGACGATGGCGTCGACGGGTGGGCCGGCCCGGACCGAGTGCCGTGCCAGGACGACTGGGGGTGGTACAGCCATCTCTGGGATTGCCACATCCAGCCCGCGTGGCATGAGGAGGGCACCGACGAGACACCCCGGTGGGATGTCGCCGAGGGCGACGACATGGAGCTGTGGCGGGTGCGCTGCTATCCGCCGCAGGAAGACGCCGACGACAACCTGATGTGGGTCCACACCCCCTCCGGCGGGGACTGGATTGGAAGCATGTTTGTCTACGGGCCGGTGAGTCCGCCCGGCTGGCTGGGGACGCCGTCACTGATTCCCAGCCTGTGGGTGGAAGCCATCAACGAACTCACCATGATCGGCCCTGCCATCGCCACCGCGCCACCGCTGCACACCGCCGGGCTGGTCCGGCTCCCCACCTGGCTGTGGACCGAGGATCACGCGCGGAGCTGGCCGGACGAACCGCTGCATGCGCGCGCCGACGCCCGCCCGGACGGCTTCGATTCCTGGGTCGACGTCTGGGCCGAACCGGTGTGGATCGAGGGGGACATGGGCGACGGCAGCGACGGCCCCGTCTGCGATCACGCCGGCCTGGCGTGGGAGCCCGGGATGGAGTCCGGCCAGGGACTCGGCGAATGCACCCACGTCTACCTACGCCCCAGCCGCCACGAAGTCGACGGCGTCTACCGCATCGTCGCGATCACCACATGGCGGGTCTGGTGGCAGGTTAACGACGGCCAGGACCACGACGAACTTGAGATCCAGGTCGGCTCCACCGCCGACTACCGCGTCAACGAGATACAGGTGCTGGTGACATATCGATGACAGAAACACTCACGCCGAGGGCGCAACCTGTCGCCGCTCCGCAGGGTCCACGCGAGCGTCGGGTACGCGTGGGCCATCTCGCGCTGGCGGTCGCACTGATCGTGGTCGGTGCACTGGGGACCACCGCGCTGGTCGCCACGGTCGCGGCGGAGGGCGAGTACCTCGCCCTGAGCCGGGATGTCGACTATGGCGCGCAGCTCGCCGCCGAGGACTTCGTCGCAGTACAAATGTCGGCCGCACCTGGGCTGGATCCGGTAGCCGCGTCCGACCTGAACCGGGTCGTCGGCGCGTACGCCACCATGCCGCTGGCCGCCGGCACTCTGCTGACACCGACCCAGGTCACCGCCGAGCCGGTTCCAGGCCCTGGCCAGAACGTGGTGGGTATCACCATGCGTGGCGACCGGTTGCCCGCCCAACCACTACGTCCGGGTGACCCCATCCTGCTGGTGGCCATCGCCGAGCGCAGCGGCGCCGACCAGCCGGGCGTCCGGCCGCAGACCTGGGACGCCACGGTCACCGCGATTGCCGGCGCCGACTCGACCGGGTTCCTCGGCGGAGGCGGATCCGGCAGCGTCACCCTCGACGTCGCGGTTCCCGCCGCGGACGGTCCGACCATCGCCACCCTGGCCGCTGCGAACCGTCTCGTCGTCGTGCTGGCCGGGAGCTGACCCGATGGCTGTGATCGCACTGACCTCTGCCAAAGGTAGCCCCGGCGTCACCGCAGCCGCACTGGCGCTGACGTTGACCTGGCCCGGTAGGTGCGTGTTGGCCGAGTGCGACCCGGCGGGCGGCTCCATCCAGGCCGGCTACCTGGCCGGAGCGCTGCCGGCCGACCGCGGCATCCGCGAGCTGGCGGTCGCCGAGCTGCGCGGAGACGACCTTCGCGGAGAAGACCTGCGACGACACTGGTGGGGTCAACTCGTCGACCTGCACCCGCCACACCGCCAGCGCCTGCTGCTGCCCGGCATCACCGACCCGGCCCAGTCCGGCACCCTGCGACCGGTCTGGGAGAAGTTTGCCGAGTTCTTCGCCGAGCTCGAGGGCACGGACCAGTGCGACGTCATCGTCGACTGCGGACGGATCGCCACCCCGAACCCGCCATGGCCACTGCTGCTGTCGGCCGACCTGGTGCTGCTCACCCTGCGCCCGGACCTGCCCGGGATGTCCGCGGCCGTGCCGGCGGTGCGGGCGCTGCGCACCCAGCTGACCGAGCAGGGCGCCGGGGCCGGACCACTGGCACTGCTGCTCACCGGCGGCGGTGACCAGTCCAGCCGCACCGTGGCCCGCGAGCTGGCCACACCGGTGGTGGCGACGTTGCCCGATGACCCCCGTACCGCCACGGTGCTCAGCCGCGGCGGCACCGTGCGCACCACCTCGGCGCTGATGCGGGCCGCGGCCGGTGCCCACGCCCGGATCGCGGGGCACGTGACCGCGCGTCGCGACGCCCAGCACCCCGACCCGGCGGCGACTTCATGAGACAGGATTCTCTGACCGAACTCGTACGGAGTCCGGACGGCACGGTCGCGCCGCAGCCACCGCTACGGGTGGACTTCGCGACCGTACGGCTGCTGCGCGACGCGGTCTCCACGGAGCTGTCGCGGCTGCTGCACGGCAAGACCGTCGACGCCGAGCATCGCGCACTCGAGGGAGAGCGGGTCGCCGCCCGCCACGTCCGCGACTGGGTCGACGACCGGCGCCGCGCCGGCGATCCGGTGCCGGCCGAGTACGAACGGGTGCTGCTCGACGCGGTGGTGGCCGAGCTGGTCGGCCTCGGCCGGCTGCAGCTGCTGCTGGCCGACCCGGACGTGGTGGAGGTGCACATCCTCGGCCACGACCAGGTACGGGTGGAGTACGCCGACGGCTCAGTGATCACCGGCGACCCGGTGGCGGACTCCGACGAGGAGCTGCTGGAGATCCTGCAGACGTTGGCGCGGCGGGCCGGCAGCGAGAAGAACCTGTCGCCGGCCAACCCACACCTGTCGATGGAACTGCCGGATCAGCATCGCAGCCGGCTGACCGCGGTGGCGTGGGTGACACCGCGGCCGCACGCGGCGATCCGCCGCCACCGGGTGCTCGATGTCGACCTGGACCGACTGGCCGAACTAGAGATGATCAGCGAACCGCTGCGCGACCTGCTGCGCGCCGCCATGGCCGCCGACCTCAACATCATGATCGCGGGGCTGGGTGGTGCCGGGAAGACCACCCTGGCCCGGGCGCTGGCGTCGGAGATCTCCGCCAGTGAGCCGGTGGTGGTGATGGAGGACCGGCGCGAGCTGGGCCTGCACACCACGGGACGGCACCCGTGGGTGATGTCGATGGAGACCCGGCAGGGCCACGGCGAGCGCGACGCCCGCGGCCGGCACCGCGGCGAGGTGGCGCTGGCCGACCTGATCCCGGTGTCGCTCAGCCTCGGCGTGCTGCGCATCATCGTCGGCGAGGTGCGCGGCCGCGAGATCGTGGCGATGCTGCAGGCGATGACCACCAGCCGGGGCTCCATCTGCACCATTCACGCCCGCAACCCGGGGTCGGTGGTCGACCGGGCGGTCGAGTTGGCACTGACCCACGGCGAGGAGATGACCGCGGAGCTCGCCCAACGTATGGTCGCCGGGGCGCTGGACCTCATCGTGTTCGTCAACGTCGAGGACGAGACCCGCATCGGCGGACGCAAGCACCGCTACGTATCCCACGTGGTGGAGATCGTCGGCGCCGGCGACCGTGGCCAGGTCGTCTCCACCGAGCTGTTCGGACCCGGGCCGGACGGGCGCGCCATACCGAAACACCACCCCGAGCGGTTGCGTGACCAGTTGCTGCGGGTCGGATACGACAGCCGGCACCTGGCCGGACACATCGCCGCCGGTGACGGCGGCTGGCGCGCGCCGCTGCGGACCCGGGCAGGTGCGCGATGAGCACCACGGTGGTCACGGCGACGAACACTTCGGTGCTGGCGGCGCTGAGCGGGACGGTGCTCGCCACCGGCCTGGTGCTGCTGGCGCGCGAGCTGTACGCGCCGCCGCGCCGGCGAGCCCGCCCTCCGGCGCGGCCGGTCGCCGCTGCGAAGCTGCTGTGGTACGGGCACGGGCGCACTCCGGCCGAGCGCCGGCGCCACCGCGTGATCGTTGCGACCGCGGTGCTCGCCGGGTCGGCGGCCTGGTTGCTGACCGGCCTACCGGTGCTGGGCTTGGTCTGCGCCGCGGCCGTGCCCGGCGTGCCGTGGCTGCTGGCCTCCGGTGCCGCCGAGAAGCGCGCCATCAGCCGCGTGGAGGCTGTCGGCGAGTTCACCCGACGGCTACGCGACGTGGCCGGCACCGGCGCGGGGCTGCAGGCAGCGATCATCTCCGCGGCCGCCACCGCCCCGGCGCCGATCGCCGAACCGGTCGGCATGCTGGCCGCGCGGCTGCAGGCGGGCTGGAACGCGCGACAGGCGCTACGGGTGTTCGCCGACGAGATCGATGACCCGGTGTGTGACCAGATCGTGGCCGCGCTGCTGCTGCACCTGACTGACCGGGGCGACAAGCTCGGCGCGGTGCTGTCGTCGATCGCCGACGCGGCCGCCAAGGAGGTGAGCATGCGTAAAGAGGCCGACGCCGAGCGCGCCTCCGCCAGGTTCTCCATCCGGTTCATGACCGGGTTCAGCGTGTTGGCGGTCGCGGTGGCGGCGTTTTCCGGCGACTACATGGAGCCGTACGCCTCCGGTTTCGGTCAGCTGGTGATGGCGGTGCTCGCGCTGACCTTCATCGGGCTGCTGCTGTGGGTCCGGGCGATGACCCGACCGGTGCAGGTGCCCCGGCTGCTCGGCCCGCGGCAGGTGGCGCGGTGATCCCGGCCGCGGTCGGCGCCGGTGGCCTGCTCGGCCTCGGGGTGTTCCTGCTGGTATGGCAGCTGTTGCCGGCCACGCCGGTGGCTGGGCGGGCGTTACGCCGGTTGCACCCCGAGCCGCTGACCCCGGCGTACCGCCAGCCGCCGGCGTGGTGGCGCCAGCTCTGGCGGCCACCGCACCACGAGTTGGCCCTGATCGGGCGTACGCCGCAGCAGTACGCGGTTTCGGTGGGCGCATCCGCGCTGATCGGCATGGCGGCACCGGCGGCGCTGGCGTCGCTGGCGTCGGCGATCGGATGGCGCATCCCGGTGGTGATACCGGCCGCCGCCGGCATCGGCTTCGCCGCGTTGTTCGCGTGGGTCGCCCACCGGGACGTGATCGACCGCGCGGCGCGGGCGCGGTACGAGTTCCGCCGCGCCGCGTGTTCCTATCTGGACCTGGTGAGTCTCGAGCTGGCGGCCGGACACGGCCCGGTCGCGGCGCTGGAACGGGCCGCGGCCGGCGTTGACGGGTGGGTCTTCGAGCGGTTGCGGGAGACGCTGCTGCGCGCCCAGCTGCAGCTGCACCAGCCGTGGGACGAGCTGCGCGAGCTTGCAGAGGCCATCGATGTGCCGGAGCTGGGCGACGTTGGTGACATCGTCCACGCCGCCGGCACCGACGGCGCCATCGTGCACGACACACTCCTGGCGCGGGCGGACTCGTTGCGCGACCAGATCCGGGTCGAGGCGTTGGCACGTGCCAAGGCCACCACCACCAAGCTCGACATCCCGGGTGCCGCGCTGCTGCTGGTGCTCGCGGTGTTCATTATCTACCCGCTGTTGACGAGGGTCGGCTAGCGACCGGAAAGGACAGTGATGTCTCACCTCTACCACCTGGCCGCCACGCTGCGGCGGCAACCGGACCGGGGCGACACGCCGGTGCCGTCGGCCATCATCATCGCCGGGCTCGCCGTGCTGGCGCTGGTGCTGGTTGCCTGGGTGTTCAACCTGGGCGAATCGTTCATGGGCCAGGTCGGGGACGAGCTGCCGGAGCCCCCACAGGCGCCTGGCGACTGAGATGACCGACCGTGGCGACCGGGACCCGGACCGGGGCGGGTCCACGGTCGAGCTGGCGATCCTGTGGCCGGCGATCCTGGTGCTGGTGTTCGGGGCGGTGCAGGCGGCGACATACTTCACCGCCCGCACCGTCGCGCTGTCGGCTGCCCAGATCGCGGCCACGACCGAGCGGCAATACCAGGCGTCAGAGGGCGCCGGCGTGCAGCGCGCCGAGGCGTTTTTGGAACGGTCCGGCGACTGGCTCCGCAACTGGGAGATCATCCGCCACGACAGCGGCGACGACGTGGTGGAGTTCACTGTCACCGGAGATTCGCTATCTATCGTGCCCGGTGTGAACTGGACGGTTTCTCAGTCCGCCCACGGCACCGTGGAGAGGTTCACACCGTGACCTGCCGCGCGCGGGGATCGATATCGGTGGAGGTCGCGATCCTGGCACCGGCGTTCCTGCTGCTGATCGTCATGGCGATCGTGGCGGGTCGCACCGCCATTGCGCACAACTCGATCGACCTGGCCGCCCACGACGGCGCACGGGCGGCTTCGCTCGCCCGGGACGCCTCCGGCGCCCGCGAGGCCGCGGTGACCGCGGCAGTGGACTCGTTGTCGCGGCAGGGACTGCGGTGCGTCAACGACGTGGCCGGCGACATCGTCGTCGACGCCTCCGGGTTCGCGCTGCCGGTCGACAGTCTGGATCTGGGATTCGTCAGCGTGACCGTCACCTGCGAGGTCTCGTTCGCCGACGTCGCGATGGTGAACGTGCCCGCCACCAGAGAACTGACCTCGACGTTCGTGTCCCCCCTCGACACCTTCCGGGAGAGATCATGAGTGAGCGAGTGACTGTACTGCCCTGGCATGAGTCGGGTCGGGGCCGGCTGGCGGCGGCGTTAGCCGCCGCACTGGTGGCCGCCGGCCTGGCGGCGTGCGGGGACGACGGGCCGGACGACCGGCTGCCGGCCACGCCACCGCCGCTGCAGAGCCCGACTCCGGAGTCCGGCACCGAGCTGAACCCGGCCGACGCCGAAGCGGCCGAAGAGATCCTCGCCGCCTTCGACGCCTACATGAAGGCGCTGATCGATCTTTCCACGGAGCGTGCGAGCACGGCAGGGTTGGCGGAGCGCCTTCACGAGGCCCGCATCACCCATGAGCTGTTCGATGACGTGTTCTTCGCGATCGGCGAGAATCACATCGCCGGCGTCATAGCTGAGGGTGCACCGACATGGACGGTCGACGTCATGGAGATCGACTGGGACCACGCATTCGAACACCAACCTGAGACGGTGATACCTGCGGCGACATTGCGTGTGTGTTTTGACGACAGCAACTGGATCAAACTTGAACAAGACTCCGGAGAGGTCGTTGACGGTCCGGGTGGACGTTACCTATCGACTGTGACCGCTCGCTTGATCGAGCCTGACGACGACCTGACAGATGAAGAGCCAGCCTGGTATATCGCTGCCCGAGTAGATTCGAGCGATCCATGTTGAATTCCAGGCACATGGTCTCACAGATCGCGCGAGTGCTCGCTCTAGGGTTCGCCCTCATGGCCACCGGCTTCGGGAACTCCAACGCATTAGCGCAGCCAGATGCAGGTGCGAAACTGGAGTGTCTCCTCCTCAATCCGGATTCCGGTAAGTGCGATCTTGAAGCTTGGGGCGCCTCCGGGACCGACGGGACCTACCAGCTTGAGCTGGCGAGTGGCGGAGGCGGGTCCCGCTGGTGTTACCGGACGCCGCCCCACACGATTGCTGATGGGGAAGAAGGACCCGAATGGGTCGAGTGCAACGGCGGCGAAAAAGGTTGGTACAGCCAGCGCTTCGATTGCTACTTCAACGCCGCACGTGCCAGCCACCTGCAACCCGGACACCAAGATGTGGTGTATCCGGACGCGGAGGTGATGGCACCTGACCCGGAACCGGAGCTCGGCGACGACGGGCGGGTGTACCTGGCCCAGTGTTACTTCGAGCACTACGACACTGGTGCCGGCTGGTTTGCGTACGCTTACTGGTTTCTGCCGGATGGCATCAGCATCGACGCCACCCCCGACCCGACAGTGGATCTGATCGTCGAGGCGCACAACAATCTGCAGCTACGGGCCGCCACGGTCGGCACCGCCCCGCCGGAGGGCAGCACCGGCCTGGTGCGGCTCCCGGTGTGGTTGTGGAACGCCACCGACGAGCACAACTGGGGCGAGCGGTCCGGCTCGGCCCGCGCGGCCGGTGTGACCGTGTTCGCCGACGCCCGAGCCGACCAGATCATCTGGGACATGGGCGACGGTGGTGATCCGGTCGTCTGCGACGAGGGACAGCAGTTCACACCCGATCAGGACCCCGACCGGCCCCCGTGTGGATACCGCTACCACTCCCCCAGCCGCGGTGAACCCGGCGGCGTCTACACCGTCACCGCCACCACCATCTGGCAGATCACCTGGTGGGTCGAGGGCGGTCCCATGGACGGCGAGACCCACACCATCACACTCCAGCCCGAGACCAGCACCACCGTCAGGATCAATGAGCTGCAGGTGCTGGTGGGGAGGTCACCCCTGTGAGCACTATCCGTGGCGACACCGGACGCGTCAGTGTGTTTCTCGCGATCGCCTTGGCCGGAATCCTCGCGATCATCGGGGTAGCCGTCGACGCGTCCGGCCAGCTGCGAACGCTGATGCGCGCGGACAACCTGGCCGCTGAGGCGGCACGGGCGGCCGGACAGGCGGTCGACACCGCCGCCGTACTCCAGGGTGCCGAGGAGCTGTCGGTCGTGCACGAACAGGCCATCGACAACGCGGCCCGGTATCTGGCCGAGGCTGGTCACGACCTGCCCGACCACAGCTGGTCGGTCACACCTGGCACCAGCGGCACAGTAGACATCGAGGTGACCCTCGTCTACCAGACCCGGATTCTTCAGCTGTTCGGCATCACCGAACGCGAGCTCACCGCCGAAGCCACCGCCGTCCTGGTGACGGATCCGGAGTGAGGAGGTTCTCATGGCGATCCCGCCGCATGCGCCCCCGGGCTTGTTCCGCCGCGCGGTCAGCGCTATTGCCGCGGCGACCCTGCTGATCTGCCTGGTCGGCGGGCTCCCGCTGGCGTTGATCCTGCTGGCAGGCAACCCGCTGCCGGCAGATCTGCCCACCTGGGAGGGTGTGTGGATCCTGCTCACCTCGCCGGACGACGGCACCCTGTTCCTGGGAGTGCTGACCGTGGTGGGCTGGCTGGCCTGGGCGGTGTTCACCGCGTCGGTGCTGCTGGAGGTGGTCGCACGGCTAGCCCACCGCCCGGCTCCGGCAATCCCGGGCTTCGCCGGCCCGCAACGCCTGGTAAGTGCCCTAATCGCCGCGGTGGCGGCGCTCGCGGTCTCGCCCACCCTTGCGAGCAGTGATGCCGCACCGGTGGACGTCCCGCCGATAAGCCAGGTGGTCACCGCCGTCGATGGCACGACTGGATACCCCGCGACAGCCGACCTGGCACACGCGGACCGGCTGACCAACGGCGCCGACCAGCATGCCACATCCGGGGTGGACGCCGAGGTGGTCCACCTGGTCGAGCGAGGTGAAGGGCTACTGGACCTGCAGGAGCGGTACGGGGTCCCGTGGCAGCGCATCGCCGAGGCGAACCGCGGGATCAGCCAGCCGGACGGCGGCGCACTGCAGCGGGGCCAGGCGCGCATCTATCCAGGTTGGCAGCTGCGCATCCCGCAGCAGGTCACCCCGGCTACCACGGGCACGGAGCAGATCGCATCCGAGCATAAGGATTATGAGGTCGTCAAGGACGACTGGATGTGGCACATCGCCGACCGGTACCTCGGGGACCCCGAGCGGTTCCGCGACATCGCCGAGCTGAACCCGGAGTACGCCGACCGGCACGGCGACTTCCCCGACCACATCGAGCCGGGCTGGACGTTGCGCCTGCCGGACGACGCGGTCGACAGCGGACCGGTCGCGCACGCGCGCGGCGAAGCGTCTGTTCCAGCATCCTCGCCCGAGACACCGCCACCGCCAGCCGAGACACCGCCACCGCCAGCCGAGATTCCCCCGCCGCCTGACAACCCGGAACCGCCTCCGACCGGCGCGCCGGAGCCGGCTCCGTCGGCGAGTGCGCCGGTGGCACCGGACAGGCTGTTGCCCGAGTCTCGCTCACCCGCGGACCTGCCGACGCCGTCGTGGTCGCCTGCGCCCCCGCACCCCGCGCCACCGCCACAGTCCGCGCCACCATCGCAGGCTGCACCGTCGCCACTGCCAGCGCCGGAGCCGTCGATGGCCGGCGGAGGCGGCGAGGATCCGCAGGCCACCGCCGGACCCGAACCAAGCGCCGCACCCGCCGATGATGGCGCCAGCGAGGATCCGGAACGACTCGCACCCACCGCTCTCGCCAGCGCGGGCCTGTTGGCGGCGCTGGTGCTCGGAGCCGTCGTCTACCAGCGCCGGCAACGAAACCGTGGACACCAGCCGGGCACGGTCCCGGCTTCGGTGGCGTCGCGGCGGCTGGAGCGGACCTTGCGCACAGCCCAACAACCGCTGGACACCATCCGGCTGACCGCCGCGCTCCGCGCGCTCGCCGCCGGGCTCGCGACCCATGAGGGCCCGTGGCCTGACATCGCCGGTGTAATGATCACCGACGGCGAGGTGGAACTGGTGCTCTACGAACCGTGCCCGGATCCGCCCGAACCGTGGCAGGTCCGCGACGAGCGCTGGGTCCTGTCCGCCGACGCCGCGCTCCCGGCGGTGCACAGCCCTCTGGCTCCGTTGCCAGCGCTGGCGACCGTGGGATCCCAGACCGGCCGGCACATCCTGCTGGACCTGGAGCGGCTGGGCGTGCTCAAGCTCTTCGGCCGCAGCGAGCACGCCGCCGACCTGCTGCGCTACCTTGCCGCCGAGCTGGCGCACAACAGCTGGTCGGACACGGTTGACGTGCTGTTGGCCGGCTTCGCGCCCGCGGACGCCGAACTGCTCGCCGAGCTCAACCCGCAACGCGTCCGCGTCCTGCCGTCGGTCGCCGACGGTGTGGCGCTGCTGCGACGCAGGGTGGCGGCGGTCCGCGCCACCCTGCGGCACACGGGAGCGGCCGACACCCTGGCCGGTCGCGTGCACGCCCTGGCCGGCGATGCCTGGATGCCGCAGGTGATGCTGGTTGAGTCACCGTCAGCGCAGGACCGGGCCGCGCTGGCGGAACTGGAACACGATCTCGCCACCGGTGACCGGTGCGCGGTCGGGGTGGTGACGACCGTCCCGCCCGAGGAGCAGCCACGCGGCTGGCGGGTGACCGTCAACGCCGAAGGGGTGTTGCACGTGCGGATGCCGTTCCTGCACACGTCGCTGTCGATGGCGGCGCTACCGGCCGCGGAGCTGGCATCGCTCGCGGGCACGATGCGGCAGGCCCGTGTGGCGCCACCTGAGCCGGTGCCGCCTGCCCCCGACCCGGAGCGTTGGGCGGTCGGCACCGACGCCGCCGGCGCACTACGACCGGACGGCGGCGAGCAGCCGTCCAGCGACGACCGGCAGCCCGGCGGCAACGCGTCGCACGCCCGCCCGTACGCGGATCCGGACCTCGACGACGACTTGCGGGACTGGTACGTCGAGGATCCGGGGCGTCCGCGTGTCTCCGTGCTCGGGGAGGTGCGGGTCGACGCCCATGGCGTACCGCCGACGAGCCGGCGGCGGCTGCATGCCGAGCTGATCGTCTACCTCGCCCAGCGCAGCGCCCGGGGAGCGGACGCGGCTCTGCTCAACGACGCGCTGTGGCCCGCCACCGGGATCGCGGACGCGACCCTTCAGAAGATCATCAGCCGTGCCCGCGCGTGGCTCGGGACCGACGCCGGCGGCAACGCGTGGCTGACCGATGTGGGCGCCGACCTCGCGTACCGTCTCGCCGAGGGCTACCTGCTGGATTGGCATCTGTTCCGGCGGCTTCGCACCCGTGGCGAGCTTCGCGGCGCCGCCGGGTTGGATGACCTGCAGGCAGCGCTACGGCTGGTGCACGGCGCCCCGCTCGACGGCGCCGACCTGCCGCCGGCGCCGGGCACCCGCAACCCGTACCCGTGGCTGCCCGAGTCCGACCTCAACCCCGATGTGCTGGTCGCCGCGGTGGTCGACGTGTCCCATCAGGTAGCGGAGCTGTGCCTGGCGACCGGCGACACGGAAGGCGTGCGGTGGGCGGTGCGACAGGCGTGGCTGGCGGACACCGTACGCAGCTACGACCAGCCCTGGCGTGACCTGATGCGGGCGGCGCACATCGACGGCGACCTCGACCAGCTACGGCAGCTGCTGAGCGAGTTGATGGACGCCCGGGACGCGGAGACGCCGGAGGAACTCACCCACGATACCTACCAGCTGGTCCGGAGCTGGCTTCCCGACGTGGCGGCGCCTGCCGCCGCCCGTACCACCGGCTGGACGCCGATACCGTGACCGACCCACATGCGCGAGACTGGCAGTCGTGACCGAACGTTTCGTCGCCGCCATCGACCAGGGCACCACCTCGTCGCGGTGCATCATCTTCGACCCTGCCGGCTCGGTGGTCGCCGCCGCGCAGGCCGAGCACCAGCAGCACTTTCCCCGTCCCGGATGGGTCGAACACGATCCGGCCGAGATCTGGCACCGGGTCCAGCAGGTTATCCGCGCCGCGCTGGACCACGCGGGGCTGTCCCGCGCGGACCTGTCCGCGGTCGGCATCACCAACCAGCGGGAGACCACGATGGTGTGGGACTCGGCGACCGGCGAGCCGGTGGGCAACGCGGTGGTGTGGCAGGACACGCGCACCGACCGGCTGATCCGCGACCTGGCCGCCGAGCACGACGACACCTGGTGGCGGGAGCGCTGCGGCCTGCCGCTGGCAACGTACTTCTCCGGCCCGAAGCTGCGCTGGCTGCTGGAGCAGGATCCGAAACTGCGCCGCCGCGCCGACAACGGGGAGCTGCGGTTCGGGACGATGGACAGCTGGCTGATCTGGCAACTGACCGGGCGGCACGTCACCGACGTCACCAACGCCAGTCGCACCATGCTCATGAACCTGTCCACGCTGGACTGGGACGACGAGCTGCTGGCCGCCATGGGCGTGCCGCGGGCGATGCTGCCCGACATCGTGCCGTCGTCGCAGCTGTACGGGGAGGCCGGCGGCGACCTGGCCGGGGTGCCGGTGGCCGCCGCGCTCGGCGACCAGCAGGCGGCCCTGTTCGGGCAGGCGTGCTTCGCGCCGGGCGAGGCCAAGTGCACCTACGGCACCGGGTCGTTCCTGCTGCTGAACACCGGCAGTGCGCCGGTGCGCAGTGAGCACGGGCTGCTCAGCACCGTCGGCTACCAGCTCGGCTCCGCTGCCCCGGTGTACGCGCTGGAGGGCTCCATCGCCGTCACTGGCGCGTTGGTGCAGTGGCTGCGGGACAACCTGGGCATCATCGACAGCGCCGCCCAGATCAATGAGCTGGCGGCGGCCGTCGACGACAACGGCGGCTGCTACATCGTGCCAGCCTTCTCCGGGTTGTTCGCCCCGCACTGGCGCTCCGACGCCCGGGGCGTGATCGTCGGCCTCACCTCGTACGTCACCCGGCACCACCTGGCGCGTGCGGCGCTGGAGGCCACCGCCTGGCAGGTGGCCGACATCGTGGAGGCGATGAACGACGAGCCCGGCCCGCCACTGGCGATGCTGAAGGTCGACGGCGGCATGACCGCCAGCGACCTGCTGCTGCAGATCCAGGCCGACGTGCTGGACGTGCCGGTGGTGCGCCCGACGGTCACCGAGACGACCTGCCTCGGCGCCGCCTACGCCGCCGGGCTGGCGGTGGGGTTCTGGCCGGACCAGGCCGCGCTGCGGGAGAACTGGCGCGTCGATCGGCGGTTCGAGCCGGCGATGCGGGCCGAGCGCCGCGACGCCGAACGGATCCGGTGGCGCAAGGCGGTCTCGCGCACTCTCGACTGGGCCTGAATCTCAGTCGCTGTGCTCGCCGAGGGTCGCCGTCAGGGTCACGGTCTCGCCGTCGCGTTCGACCTCGATCTCGACGGTGTCACCGACGGCGGCCGACTGCACCGCGGAGATCAGATCGTTGGCGTCGTTGATCGGACGGTCCCCGAAGCGCACCACCACGTCGCCCTCTTCGAGACCCGCCTCGTCGGCCGCGCTGCCCGACTGCACGCTCTCGATGTGTGCGCCGCCCTCCAGGGACGGGTTGATGAACACTCCCAGGGCTGGATGCTGGACCTCCTCGCCGGCGATGAGCTGCTCGGCCACGTTCAGCGCCCGCTCGCTGGGCACCGCGAACCCGACACCGAGAAAGCCCGACTGCTGGTTCTCGACGGCGATGGCGGTGTTGACGCCGATCACCTCACCGGACAGGTTCACCAGCGGGCCGCCGGAGTTGCCCCGGTTAATCGCGGCGTCGGTCTGCACCAGCCCGGACAGCGACGGACCCTGGGGAATGCTGAGAGTGCGGTCGAGTGCGCTGACGATGCCCTGGGTGACCGTGCCCTCCAGCCCGAGCGGACTGCCGATCGCCAGCACCGTGTCGCCTACCAGCACCTCACCGCTGTCGCCGAAGGCCGCGGGTTCCACATCCGGCATGCTCTGCGCGCGCACGACCGCGATGTCGCTGCGCTCGTCTGCCCCCACCACCTGCGCCGGGGACCGGTCGCCACCGCTGAACCTGACCGTGACCTGGTTCCCGGAACCGGCCGCGACCACGTGGGCGTTGGTGAGGATGTGGCCGTCGGCGTCCAGGATGACGCCCGACCCCTGGCCGTTTCCCACCTGGATCGAGACCACGCTCGGCTGCACCTGCGACGCGATGGCCGCCAGCGAGGGGCGGTCGAGCCGCGGCCCGTCGATCACCCGGGTCTCGCCGGGCGCGGGACCGCCCAGCAGCTGCTGGGTGGTCCAGGCGCCGACCATCCCGCCGGCCACCGCCGACAGACCGGCGATGAGCAGCACCGCCACCAGCGCCGCGACGACCTTTCCGGCGGGGGTCGGCCGCGACGGGGACGGCTGCCAACCCGCCGGGTCGCCGCCGTACGGGTGGTGGCCGTACGGCTGTCCCGGGCCGTACGGCTGTCCCGGGCCGTACGGCTGTCCCGGGCCGTACCGCTCGCCGTAGGGGTCCTCGCCGGCCCACCGGTAGTCGACCGGCGTCGCGCCGTGCCAGCCGCCGCCCTGCGGCGGCGTGGGTGGCGACGGCTGGTCGCCCGGACCGGTGGTGCTGTCGCTCATGTCCTATACCTTCCCAGATAGCCCTTCAGCGCGCCTGGCAGCACCCTGGAGATCACCTGAATCCGCGCCGTCGGCCAGCGGCAGAGTGACCCGGAACGTGGCGCCCCTGTCGGGTGCGCTGTCCACCTCTACAGTGCCACGGTGGGCGGCCACCAGCGCGGCGACGATGGCCAGCCCCAGACCGGTCCCGGCCGACTCCGCGTGTCCGGTGACCGGCCGGCCCCGGGCGGTGTCCGCCCGGTAGAACCGTTCGAACACCCGGTCGGCCTGTTCGGCGTACAGGCCCGCACCCTCGTCGGCGACCTCGACCACCGCGGTGTCGCCGTCGGCGCGCAGCCGGACCGCGACCGGCGTACCGGGCGGTGTGTGGGTCAACGCGTTACCGAGCAGGTTGGCGAACACCTGCCGTAGCCGGGCCTCGTCGCCGTCGACCATCACCCGGTCGGCGCGCTCAGGAATACCCAGCGCGATCGGCCGCTCCGGGGCGATCGCCCGGGCCGCCTCCACCGCATCGCTCAGCAACACCGGTAGCGCCACCCGCGCGTGCCGCAGCGGGCGTTCCTGATCCAGGCGCGCCAGTAACAACAGGTCCTCCACCAGCAGCCCCATCCGGGCGGCCTCGTTCTCGATGCGCCGCATCAGGTCCGCTACCTGTTCCGGGTCCCGGGCGGCGCCCTGCCGGTACAGCTCGGCGAAGCCGCGGATCGTGGTCAGCGGTGTGCGCAATTCGTGGGAGGCGTCCGCGACGAACTGGCGCATTCGCTCCTCCGAGTGCCGGGCCCGCTCCTCCGAGACTCCCCGGTCGGTGAAGGCGGCCTCGATCTGGGCCAGCATGGTGTTCAGCGCGGTCGCCAGCCGGCCGACCTCGGTATTGGCGGCGGCGGGATCGGGCTCCGGCACCCGGCGGGTCAGGTCCCCGCTGGCGATGGCCTCGGCGGTGTGCTCGATCCGCACCAGCGGCCGCAGGCTGAAACGCACGCTTGCCGCCCCCAGCGCACCAGCGAGCACCAGCACCGCGGCGCCGACCAGCACCTCGATCCAGATCAACCGGCTCACCGCGCTGTCGACGCCGGACATGTCCTGGGCCAGCATCAGCACGCTGCCGTTGGGCAGGGACGTCGCAACCAGCCGCCACCGAAACTGCTCATTCTGCGCGGCGACCGTGCGCGGTTGACCGGCGAACTCCTCGGCCTCCGCCCGGGTGGGCGGCGGCGGCAGATCCTCGGCGGCGTAGCGCTGGTCACGCCAGGTCACGGCGACATCGTCCAGCCGCCAGTGCAGGACGAAGTCGGTGGGCAGCACCGTGCGGGTGCGGGTCTCGGACGGGATCCCCTGGGCCTCGATGCGCTCCAGCGTCTCCACCAACTGTTCGTCGATCTCGTTGGCGAGGTAGGAGCGCAGTGCCACGGCGCTGGCGACGCTGATCACCAGCAGACCGACGGTGACCAGCGCCAGCACCGCCGCAACCAGCTTGACCTGCAGCGGCACGCGACGAAGCCAGGCGGCCACTCGGCTCACCCCTGATTGCGGAGCACGTACCCGACCCCGCGCAGCGTGTGGATCAGCTTCGGGCTCACGTTGTCGACCTTGCGGCGCAGGTACGAGATGTACGACTCGACGATGTTGTCGTCGCCGCGGAAGTCGTACTTCCACACGTGGTCGAGGATCTGCGCCTTGGAAAGCACCCGGTTCGGGTTCAGCATCAGGTAGCGCAGCAGCTTGAACTCGGTCGGCGACAACGACACCCGGTTGCCGGCCCGGTAGACCTCGTGGGTCTCCTCGTCGAGTTCGAGGTCGGCGAAGGTCAGCCGCGGGGTCGGCTGCTCATCGGCGGTGCGGCGCAGCACCGCCCGGATGCGTGCGGTCAGCTCCTCCAGGCTGAACGGCTTGGTGACGTAATCGTCGCCGCCCAGTGTCAGGCCACGGATCTTGTCATCGGTGGCGTCGCGGGCGGTGAGGAAGACCACCGGGACCCGACCGGCCTCCGCCCGCAGCAACTTGACCACTTCGAAACCGTCCAGGTCCGGCAGCATCACGTCCAGCACCACCAGGTCTGGGCGGCGGCGCACCGCCGCGGTCACGGCCTCGCTGCCGGTGCTGGCGGTCTCCACCGCGAACCCGGCGAACCGCAGGCTCGCCGTGAGCAGCTCCAGGATGTTGGTGTCGTCCTCGACCACGAGCAGCCGGGCCTCCGCGGGTGCGGTCATACACCCATCATCACGCAGTCCTCTGAACCGCGTCTCCACACTCGCTGAAAGAATGCTGGACTCTGGCCGTACACCCGGCCGGGCCGGTCCAGCGAGACCGGCGTGTGCCAGGGTGATGTACGCACAGCGTCGGCGCGTGCAGGAAGGGCGTGACCATGATCATCGAACCGCGTTTCAACGGACCGGCCGAGTCCGGCAACGGCGGCTACACCGCCGGCCTGGTCGCCGCCGCCCTCGACGCCGACCACGTCGGCGCGGTGGTCACGCTGCGGGTGCCGCCTCCGCTGGCCACGCCGCTGCAGGTCACGCGAGCCGACGGCGGGATCCGGGTGCACGCCGGCGACCAGCTGGTCGCCGAGGCCGCACCGGCGGTGTTGAGCGATGAGCCGGTGCCGCCGGTGCCGTACGAGGACGCGGTGGCCGCGTCGAAGGCGTACGCGGGGTTCGCCGACCACCCGTTTCCCACCTGCTACGTGTGCGGGCCGCAGCGCGAGGCCGGTGACGGGCTGCGCATCTTCCCCGGCGCCCTGCCGGACGGACGCACCGCCGCGCCGTGGTCCGCGCCCCCGGACGTGTCCAGCGTCACAGTCTGGGCGGCGCTCGACTGCCCCGGAGGCTGGTCGATCATCGCCCCCGGCCGGCCGTACGTGCTCGGGCGGATGACCGCCCGCGTGGACGCCGTGCCCGCACCAGACGCCCGGTGTGTGGTCGTGGGGGCGGTCGCGCAGGCGGAAGGCCGTAAGGCACAGGTCCGTTCCGCGCTTTACGGCTCCGACGGTGCGCTGCTGGCGCAGGCATCCTCCACCTGGATCGCCATCGAGCAGCCGGCCGGCTGACGGGTCGCCGCGGGTTCTCCTCCCCACGACGGGTTGCGCTCGTGCGCGAGGATGACCCGGAAATCAGGGCAGCCCCGCATGGACCTCTGCCCCGCGTTGCGGGCACCCTGGGCGGCGGCGCGCGGGAGGGCGCGCCGGACGTGAGGAGTGACATTGTCCGACGGACAGATAGTGATCTCCGGCCTGAGCAAGCGTTACCGGAGCGTCAGGGCGGTTGACAACTTGTCATTGACCGTGGAGCCGGGACGGGTGACCGGTTTCCTCGGCCCCAACGGGGCCGGCAAGACCACCACGCTGCGGATGCTGCTGGACCTGGTGACACCGACGGGCGGGTCCGCGACGATCAGCGGTCGACGGTACGCCGACCTGACGCAGCCGCTGCGGCACGTGGGCGCGGTGCTGGAGGCCTCCAGCGCCCACCGGGGGCGCACCGGCCGTAACCACCTGCGGGTCATCTGCGCGGCGGCCGGCTTCCCGCCGCGTCGCGTCGACGAGATGCTGCACCTGGTCGGGCTCACCCCGGCCGGCCGGCGCAAGTTCAAGGGCTACTCGCTGGGAATGCGCCAGCGGCTGGGCATCGCCCAAGCGATGCTGGGAGACCCGAAGGTGCTGATCCTGGACGAGCCCGCCAACGGGCTGGACCCGGAGGGCATCCGGTGGATGCGCGACCTGCTCACGCGGCTGGCGGAGGAAGGGCGCACCGTGCTCGTCTCCAGCCACCTGCTGTCGGAGATGCAGATGCTCGCCGACGACGTGGTGATCATCGCCAACGGCAGGCTGGTGACCCACGGCACGGTGTCCACGGTGGTGGACGGGATCGCGCACCCCGGAACGGTGCGGGCCCGGACCCCGGACGCCGAGAAGCTGGCCGCGGCCCTGGACGCGGACGCGACCGTCACGCCGGGCAGCGACGGGGCGCTGCTGGTCACCGGAGTGGACGCCCCGGCAGTCGGCGCGGCCGCGCTTCGCGCCGGCGTGGAACTGCACGAACTCGTGACCGAACGCCCCGACCTGGAGCGGGCGTTCCTGGAGCTGACGTCCGGAAAGGCCGGGGTCCGATGAGCGTGTCCACCGCGGAACTCGACCGGGCCCGGGCCGGCGCACTGGGACTGATCCGCAGCGAGCTGTTGAAGATCCGCACCACCAACGCCTGGTGGTGGTTCGCACTGGGGATGCTGGGATGGACGCTGATCGCGTTGGCGTTCAACATGTGGTTTGCGTACTTCGCCTTCAACGATCCGGGAATGCTGGGCCCGGAGGCCGGCGGGTTCACCAGCCCCGAGTACCACGCGTCGAACATCTACACCTCGGGACAGTTCCTCGGGCTGATGTTCGTGATGCTCATCGGCATCTTGATGGTCACCAACGAGTTCTTCCACCAGACCGCCACGGCGACGTTCCTGACCACCCCCCGCCGCACCGTGGTGATCATGAGCAAGCTCGTGACCGCGGTGCTGATCGGTATGGCGTTCGCGGTGGTGATCACCGCTATCGACCTGGCGGCCGGGGCGGTGTTCTTCCACACCCAGGACCTCGGCACCATGCTCGGGGAGTGGCCGGTGCAGCGGGCGATCCTGCTGAACCTGGTCGCCTTCGGGGTCTGGACCATCTTCGGTGTCGCCATCGGCACCCTGATCACCAACCAGCTGGCCGCCACGATTACCGCCGCGGTGCTCTACCTGGTCGGCACACAGTTGGCGCAGGTCGCCTTCTTCGTGCTGTCGGCCTGGCTCGACAGCGAGGCGGTGCTGCATTGGCAGGTGATCGTCCCGTCGACCGCCTCCCAGGTGATGACCTTGGGTGGGGAGGGCATCCCGGGCAGCCCGGAGTGGTGGGTGGGTGCCCTGGTGCTGCTCGGCTACGCGGTGGTTGCCGGCGTGGTGGGGACCCTCATCACCCGCAAGCGTGACATTTCTTAACAGACGGTGCGATGGCGCGCCCCTCACCCGCTGGGGGGCGCGCCGCCTTACCAAGTAGCCTGGGACCCGGACTCCGGCAACGCTCGCGCGGCTGGGGGGACAATCATCTTCACACCGGACATCGCGAAAGAGGCGATCAGCGGCCGTGGCAACTCAACCGGCGTCGCAGGAGGACCGACTGGCGGGCTTCGGCCCGAACGAGTGGATCGTCGAGGAGATGTACCAGCGTTATCTCGCCGATCCGTCAAGTGTCGACTCCGCGTGGCACGACTTCTTCGCCGACTACCGACCCACCAACCACGCCAGCGCGGCGCCCGCGGCTGACGCGGCGGAGCCGGCTCGTGGCGACACCGCCACCGCCGCGCCGACCAAACCCGGACCGACGGAGGCAGCGCCGGCAGCGCCGGCAGCGACAGCCGCGCCACCGGCGCCAACGCCGACACCGGCGGCTGAACCGAAGCCGAAGCCGAGTCCGGCACCGAAGGCGGAGCCGGCAGCCAGGGCACCCGCTACGGAGGCAAAGCCCGCCGCCGAGGCGAAGCCCCCAGCCGAGGCGAAGCCCGCCGCGGAGGAGCCCGCCGCGGAGGAGCCCGAGCGGACCCGGCTCCGGGGCGTCGCCGCGCGCATCGCCAAGAACATGGACGAGTCGCTGAGCATCCCGACCGCGACCAGCGTGCGGGCGGTGCCGGCGAAGCTGCTGGCCGACAACCGGGTCGTCATCAACAACCATCTGGCGCGCAGCCGCGGCGGCAAGGTCAGCTTCACCCACCTGATCGGGTACGCGCTGGTCAAGGCACTGGCCGAGATGCCGGGCATGAACAACTCCTACGCCGAGGTCGACGGCAACCCCACCCTGGTGACGCCACCGCACGTCAACCTCGGGCTGGCGATCGACCTGGCGAAGCCGGACGGGTCCCGCATGCTGGTGGTGCCGAGCATCAAGGCCGCCGAGCAGATGGACTTCCGGCAGTTCTGGCAGGCGTACGAGGATCTGGTGCGCCGGGCCCGCAAGAATGAGCTGACGCTGGAGGACTACGCCGGCACCACGCTGACGCTGACCAACCCGGGCGGCATCGGCACCGTGCACTCACTGCCGCGGCTGATGACCGGCCAGGGCGCCATCATCGGCGTCGGTGCGATGGAACACCCTGCGCCGTACGCGGGCATGTCCGATGAGGCGTTGGCGGACCTGGCCGTCAGCAAGGTCATCACCCTGACCTCCACGTACGACCACCGCGTCATCCAGGGTGCGCAGTCCGGCGAGTTCCTGCGCGTGGTGCACGAGTTGCTGCTCGGTGAGCACGGCTTCTACGACCAGGTGTTCACCTCGCTGCGCATCCCGTACGAGCCGGTGCGCTGGACCCGCGACGTCCAGGTCAGCACCGAGGGGCAGATCGACAAGACCGCCCGGGTGATCGAGCTCATCCATGCCTACCGGGTGCGTGGGCACCTGATGGCCGACACCGACCCGCTGGAGTTCGAGATTCGGCGCCACCCGGACCTGGACATCCTGCAGCACGGGCTGACGCTGTGGGACCTGGACCGCACGTTCCCGGTCGGCGGGTTCGCCGGGCAGCGCACGATGAAGCTGCGCGACATCCTCGGGGTGCTGCGCGACTCGTACTGCCGCCGCACCGGCGTGGAGTACATGCATATCCAGGATCCGGAGGAGCGGCGATGGATCGCCGACCGGATCGAGCGCCGGTACGAGAAACCCTCACACGAGGCGCAGAAGCACATCCTGAACCGCCTCAACGCCGCGGAGGCGTTCGAGACCTTCCTGCACACCAAGTACGTCGGGCAGAAGCGCTTCTCGCTGGAGGGTGGTGAGTCGCTGATCCCGATGCTGGACGAGGTGCTGCAGGCTTCCGCCGAGTCCGACCTGGACGAGGTCGTGATCGGCATGGCGCACCGCGGCCGCCTCAACGTGCTCGCCAACATCGTCGGCAAGCCGTACGAGCAGATTTTCTCCGAGTTCGAGGGGCACCTGGACCCGGACTCGACCCAGGGCTCCGGGGACGTCAAATACCACCTCGGCATGACCGGCAAATTCACCACCCCGGACGGTGAACACGCGGTGCCCGTGTCGGTGGTGGCGAACCCGTCCCACCTGGAGGCGGTCGACCCGGTGCTGGAGGGCATCGTGCGGGCCAAGCAGGACCGCCTCGACCTGGGCCTGGAAGGTTACACCGTGCTGCCGGTGCTGGTGCACGGCGACGCGGCCTTCGCCGGGCAGGGGGTGGTGGCCGAGACGCTGAACCTGTCGCAGTTGCGTGGCTACCGCACCGGCGGCACCGTGCACATCGTGGTGAACAACCAGGTCGGTTTCACCACCGCGCCGCACTACGCGCGCTCGTCGCTGTACTCCACCGACGTCGCGCGGATGATCCAGGCGCCGATCTTCCACGTCAACGGTGACGACCCGGAGGCGGTGGTCCGGGTGGCCCGGCTGGCCTTCCAGTACCGCCAGGCCTTCAACAAGGACGTGGTAATCGACCTGGTCTGTTACCGGCGGCGCGGACACAACGAGGGCGACGACCCGTCCATGACCAACCCGGGCATGTACCAGGTCATCGACGGCAAGCGCTCGGTGCGCAAGCTCTACACCGAGGAGCTGATCGGTCGCGGCGACCTTCCCGTGGCCGAAGCCGAGGAGCAGCTGCGGGACTTTCAGCAGCAGCTGGAGCGGGTCTTCAAGGCCACCCGGGACGCCACCAGCGAGCCGCGGCAGCGCATCGCGCGGGCCCACGAGCCGGAACCGGAGCCGGAGGTCGGCACGGCGGTTGACGCGGCCGCGATCCGAGCGGTCGGCGATGCGCACACCGCGCTGCCGGAAGGTTTCACTCCGCACAAGCGGGTGGGCCAGGTGCTGCAGCGCCGCGCCACGATGGCACGTGAGGGCGGCATCGACTGGGCGTTCGGCGAGATCCTGGCGTTCGGCACGCTGCTGGCCGACGGTGTCACGGTGCGCCTGTGCGGCCAGGACAGCCGGCGGGGCACGTTCGTGCAGCGGCACTCGGTGGTGGTCGACTCGAAGACCGGCGAGGAGTTCTTCCCGCTGCTTAACCTGTCCGCCGGCGGCGCCCGGTTCTTTGTCTATGACTCGCTGCTGTCGGAGTTCGCGGCGATGGGCTTCGAGTACGGGTACTCGGTGGAGAACCCGGACGCCCTGGTGCTGTGGGAGGCGCAGTTCGGGGACTTCGCCAACGGTGGCCAGTCGGTGATCGACGAGTTCATCACCTCCGGCGAACGCAAGTGGGGCCAGCGCTCGTCGGTGACGCTGCTGCTGCCGCACGGGCACGAGGGTCAGGGGCCGGACCACACCTCGGGGCGGCCGGAGCGCTGGTTGCAGCAAGCGGCCGAGGACAACATCCGGGTGACCAACCCGACGACCCCGGCCAACTTTTTCCACCTGCTGCGCCGCCAGGCGCTGTCGCCGAAGCGCAAGCCGCTGGTGGTCATGACGCCCAAGTCGCTGCTGCGCCACAAGGACTGTGTGTCGTCGGTGGAGGAGTTCACCGACGGCGGGTTCCGGCCGGTGATTCCCGACGACACCGTCGATGCCGGCGCGGTGCGGCGAGTGCTGCTGTGCACCGGCAAGGTCTACTACGACCTGGCCAAGGCGCGGGCCGAGCGAGGGATCACCGACACCGCACTGGTGCGGATGGAGCAGCTGTACCCGCTGCCGGTCGAGGAGGTGCGTGCGGCGCTCGCCTCGTACCCGCAGGCGGAGGACGTGGCCTGGGTGCAGGAGGAGCCGGCCAACCAGGGCGCCTGGTCGTTCGTGGCGCTGAACCTGCTCGAGCACCTCGACGGGGTGCGGCTGCGGCGCATCTCACGTCCGGAGGCGGCCGCCTCGGCGGTCGGCTCGCCGAAGATGCACGAGGCGGAGCAGGCCGCCCTGGTCGAAGCCGCCCTCCCCACCACCCCCCCTTCGCGTTGATCATGGATTTTCGTCGGCGTGTCGCACGGCGTGCCGTGCAAGTACTCCATGATCAACGCCCGGATGCCGGAGGGAGGTGACCCGGTGTACTTCACCGATCGGGGGATCGAGGAGCTGGCCGAGCGGCGCGGCGGCGAGGAGGTCACCTTCGAGTGGCTCGCCGAGCGGCTGCGCAACTTCGTGGACCTCAATCCGGAGTTCGAGACGCCGGTCGAGCGGCTCGCCACCTGGCTCGCCCGGCTGGACGACGAAGACGATTGAACCGTGGACGGAGCACGGCCGATGCGTCGCGTGGAGGTCGGCGGGTCCTACGAGATCGACCCGGCCGCCTAGTGGACAGGCATTCCGGCGGCGCACGTTGCTCGACCGCGGGCTGGATCTACCTGCCGGGTCACCTTCCTGGTCGGGGAGAACGGCTCCGGTAAATCCACTGCGGCGCACGTTCGCCGGTTACGGATTCTTCCTGATGGACGAACCGGAGGCGCTGGTCGGCGCTGGAGCTGGTCACGCACTGGCGTGACTTCCTCAGCCAGCCGGACTCCTACCTGCGCCACCTGCTCGACTGAGAACGGCCGCCAACGATCACCGGGTGTGGTCGATGACCACCTTCCCGAAGACGTCACCAGCGGCCAGGCGGGCGAACGCCTCGGTAACCTCGCTGAATCCGAAGGTGGAGTCGATCACCGGGCGGATCCCCCGCGAGGTCATCAGGTCCAGCAGAGCGGCGAGCTCCTCCCGGGTGCCCATGGTGGAGCCGAGCAGCTGCAGCTGCAAGAAGAAGACCCGGCGCAGGTCCACCGTGGCCAGATGCCCCGAGGTGGCGCCGGCGACCACGATGCGACCGCCCTGCTTGGCGGCCTTGAGCGAGTGCTCCATGGTGGCCACGCCGACGGTCTCAATGACGACGTCGACGCGTTCCGGCAGCCGCGCCCCGGGCTCGACCGGGGTGGCTCCCAGGGCGGCCACCCGTTCCCGCTTGGCCGGATCCCGGCTGGTCGCGTAGACGCGGGCGCCGAGCGCGAGGCCGAGCACCACCGCGGCCGTGGCGACACCACCGCCGGCGCCCTGCACCAGCACCGCGCCGTCGGGGGGGAGCTCGCCGCGCACGGTGAGCATCCGGTACGCCGTGAGCCAGGCGGTGGGCAGGCACGCCGCATCGGTGAAGCTCATCGCGGCGGGTTTAGGCACCAGGTTGCGTCGGGGCGCGGCTACCCGCTCGGCGAGTGTGCCCGGGTGTTTCTCCGAGAGCAGGGTGCGCTTCGGATCGAGCGTCTCGTCCCCGGCCGCCGGGTCGCCGATCACCGAGTGGATCACGACCTCATTGCCCTGATCGTCCACCCCGGCGGCGTCACACCCGAGGATCATCGGCAGCTGCGACTCGGTGAGGCCCACACCACGCAGGGACCACAGATCGTGGTGGTTGAGGCAGCTGGCGCGGACCTCAACCACGGCCCAGTCGTCGGAGGGCTGCACCGGCTCCGGCCGCTCGCCGACGGTGAGCGCGGACAGCGGGTCGTCAGGATTGATCGCGGAAGCGAAGGCGGCACGCATGTCCGGCACGCTAGCACCAGCCGGTAACTGACGGCACACAGGCTCCGGCGGTTACGTCGCTCGCCATCACTCATTCGGGTGGGAGCGGGGAACGCTGGCCGATCGGCCGGGTCAGGCTATTCATGCAAGCGACAGGACGCACTAGTAAAGGGGCTATCGTTTCACGATAGCCCCTTTACTGGTGGTTGTTGTCCGGCGGCGTCCTACTCTCCCACACTGTTTCCGGTGCAGTACCATCGGCGCTGGAGGGCTTAGCTTCCGGGT
>SLSW01000298.1 GCA_007130245.1 Micromonosporaceae bacterium | reverse complement strand
CCGATGAGCGGCGGCGTCAGCCCGATGAGCGGCGGCCAGGGCGTGACGACCGCGCGCGGTACCGCGATGAGCGGACACCGACCGCGCCTGCGCGCCCGGTGCGGCCACCGGAGTCCGCGGGCCCGGTCATACCCGACGACGTCGAGGCCACCGAACTCGACCGGTCCGTGCGCGGCGAGCTTCGGTCACTGTCCCGGCCGGTGGCCGACACGGTGGCGCGACACCTCGTGGCGGCCGGCCGGACGCTGGAGGAGGACCCGGATACGGCGCTGGCCCACGCGGTGGCGGCGCGCCGGCTCGCCTCGCGCCTCCCCGCGGTGCGGGAAGCGGTGGGGATCGCCGCCTACCACGCCGGCGAGTGGCAGACGGCCATCACCGAGTTGCGGACCTACCACCGCATCTCCGGACGCCACACCCACCTGGCCATCGTGGCCGACAGCGAACGGGCGCTGGGTCGCCCGGAACGGGCCATCGACATCTACCGCACCGCCCCGCTGGACGACCTGGTCCCGGACGAGGTCACCGAGCTGCTGATCGTGACCGCCGCGGCTCGCGCGGAACTCGGCCAGCGTGAGGCGGCCCTGGCCATGCTGCAGGTGCCGCAACTGACCGGGGAGGCTTCCCTTGCCACCGCCCGGCTGCGCTACGCCTACGCCGAGGCGCTGCTGGCCGTCGGGCGCGGACGGGAGGCCCGGGAGTGGTTCGCCCGGGCCGTCGAGGCGGATCCGGACTCGGTCACCGGCGCCGCCGAGCGGCTGCTCGACCTGGACGGCGTCGTGCTGGTCGACGCCGCTGAGGACGCCGCTGAGGCCGAAGAGGTCGACACCGTCGAGACGGATGACACCGACGAGACTGGCGGGACCGCGGAGCCCGGAGACACCGGTGAGACCGGGGAACCCGACACGGTGAGCGCACCCGTGGCAACCAGGCGGCTGGTTGACGCGTACGACCTGGTGGTGCTGGACCTCGACGGCGTGGTCCACCTCGACGGGGCGCCGGTGCCCGGCGCGACCGAGGCCATCGCCCAGGTGCGCGCGGGCGGGCCGCCGGTCGTGTTCGTGACCAACAACGCCTCGCGAAGCCACGTGGACGTGGCCGCGCTGCTGGCCGGCCTGGGCATCGAGGCCACCGTCGCGGAGGTGCTGACCTCCGCCACGGCCGCCGCCGAGCAGCTCGCGCGGTCGCTGCCGGCCGGCGCGGCGGTGCTCGTGGTCGGGGCACCAGCGCTGTCTGAGGCGGTCGGCTCCGTCGGGCTGTGGCCGGTGTCCACCGCCGACGATCAGCCGGCCGCGGTGGTGCAGGGGTACGGGCCGCAGGTGGGCTGGGCGCAGCTGGCGGAGGCGTGTGTGGCGATCCGGTCCGGCGCTACCTGGGTGGCCACCAATACCGACGCGACCCTGCCCACCGGTCGCGGTCCGGTGCCGGGCAACGGCGCCATGGTCGCGGCACTGCGTACCGCGCTAGGGCGCGGCC
The DNA here is from genome assembly GCA_007130245.1 of Micromonosporaceae bacterium. Lineage (GTDB taxonomy): Bacteria > Actinomycetota > Actinomycetes > Mycobacteriales > Micromonosporaceae > Natronosporangium. Next base: position 1,308 of record SLSW01000298.1, on the reverse strand, counting down.
CGGACCAGGTGATCGGCAAGCCGGAGCCGACGCTGTTCGAGATCGCGGCGCGTCGCGCCGGCGCCCGCCGTCCCCTGGTGGTCGGCGACCGGCTGGACACCGACATCGACGGCGCCCACCGGGCCGGCATGGACAGCCTACTGGTACTGACCGGGGTGGACAGCGAGCAGGACGCGTACGCCCGCCCGCCGCGACGGCGCCCGACGCACGTGGGCGACGACCTGACGGCGCTGCTGCGGCCACCGGCCGCGAGCGACACCTAGCGCGCACCTGCCAGCCCGGGGCCGGTTCCCGCCGGCGGCCGGTCACAGCAGCTTGCGCAATTTCAGCAGGTCCAACGGGTTGGCGCGCACCGACACCCGCCGGTTGGCCAGCGCCGTGGCGAAGGCGAGCTCACCGTCGATCATCGCGACCAGGTCGTCGCTGGTGGCCGACAGCGTAATCTTCGCCTCCGGGTCGCCGCCCTCGGTCAGGTCGAGCAGACGACCGTTGTGTAGCCGGCCCCGGAACGCGACCTGCAGGTCGGTCACGTGGCACACCAGACGTCGCTCCAGGTTCACCTTGCGGTGCACGTCGTCGGCGTTGTCGGCCAGCTTCTGTGCCAGCCGGTCCAGCGCCGCCCGGCACTCGTCCACGCTCGCCACGCTGATTCTCCTGTCCAGGCCCACAATCACGCTCTGAGCACCGTACCGTAGGGGTGATCACTGCCCGCCCGGTAGTTTGGGCGATGCCGGGCCGGCTCGACGAAGGGGGTAGACACGATGCAGGACGCGTGGCGGGCGTATCTGGAGCTGGCGACAGGGCTGACCGAGGCATCCCGCCGTAGGGCGGAGCAGGTGGCGCGGGACCTGGTCGGCCGCGGTGAGGCCACGGCGACGCAGGTGCAGACCCTCGTGGAGGATCTGGTGTCGACCAGCCGTGCCAACCGGGAGAGCCTGGTCAAGCTGGTGCGGTACGAGGTGGACCGGGCGCTCGGTGCGGTCGGGCTGGCGACCTCCGATGAGGTCTCGGATCTCACGAAGCGAGTCCGCAAGCTGGAGCGCGAGCTGCAGGAGGCGCAGGCCGGCGCCGCGCCGGCGGCGAAGAAGGCCGCCCGCAAGGCGGCCAAGGCGCCGGCGAAGAAGGCGGCGAAGTCGACTGCCCGGAAGGCGCCGGCGAAGAAGGCGGCGAAGAAGACGGCGAAGAAGACCGCCCGTAAGCAGACGGCCAAGAAGGCCGGCGCTGTGCAGGGTCGCTCGTGAGCGAGCCGACCACACCGTCGCCGGATGCGGCGGAGCTGGATGCGGCGGAGCTGGATGCGGCGGAGCT
>SLSW01000235.1 GCA_007130245.1 Micromonosporaceae bacterium | reverse complement strand
TGCCGCGCTCGCTGGCGAACAGAGCCGTCGTGATGGTGGTCAGCGCCTCCGCGTGGGTACGGCGGGTCGTCGCGGCCACGTGCGGCCACTTCATGTCCACGTACTCGCAGGCCAGCGCATACCAGGAGGTGGCGTCGCGGCGGGCACGCAGCACCGAGACCGGTAGGCCCGAGTCGACGTCGAAGGCTTCACCCTTGCGTGCGGCCACCACCAGGTCGGAGCGGAAGCTGTCAGCCAGCGCTTCGCCCTGGAACGGCTTCTGCCGCGCGGTGCCGGCTACCGACCAGCGCACATAGTGAGTGGTCTTGCGTTTGCCCTGGTAGCGCCTGGTGGACCAGACCCGTATGTCGTAGCTCGACTGCAATCAGGCCACCCCCACTTCCAGGGATGCGAACCACTCGTCGAAGTCGGCGCGACGGATGCGTAGGTCGCCGTTGGGCAGCTTGAAGCAGCGGGGGATCCTGCTTTTGACCTTCCAGTCATAGAAGGTCGACCGCGCGATCCCGAGCTCGTCGCACACTTCGCCGACCGTCATGAGCTGCCGCTGGGCCGAGGTCGCGCCGGTCATGCACCAACCGTCGAGGGCCGGCGTTGCCGGGCGGGCTGCCGGCGCCTTCGGGCGCCCGGATGCGATTAGCGCAGGGGCGTTACCAGGCGTTACCAGCTGTGCGGACCGTACGCAGGAAGCGACGACCCTTGTCAGCTGGCCGGCTCGGGACGGCGATCCCGAGGATCCGCCTCGAGTCGATCGGCCGCCGGGCGCCGCTGGAAAACTTTGCCACGTATTTGCCACAGACACCCGGACGGCGCCGGTGTCAGCCGGACACAACCGGACATTTAGCAAGCCGGCTGCGCGTGCGTTGTCGCTGGTCAGGAGAGTGTTTGTGCAGCTGAGAGATGTGCGCCCCCGGCAGGATTCGAACCTGCGCTCCCGCCTCCGGAGGGCGGTGCTCTATCCCCTGAGCTACGGGGGCCGTTCAGCTCTTGAAGGGTACCAGGCGGGTACGGCATGATCGGCTCAGGAGTGATGATGCACGCGGGGCGCGCCGGCGCGGAAGGCCACCCCTGGTCCGGCGGGGCGAGGGGGCCGCGACGCCGGTCGTCGCATCTTGGCGTTTCGGAGGATTGTCGCCAGCCGTTGTAGAGGTAAGACTTTGACGCTTAATTACCCGGACTCTTCGGAGGACCGATGCGTTCTGACCTCCTCGGCCGAGTGGCCGCTGGCGTCGCCGGCGTAGGCCTGGCGTTGGCGCTGGCTGCCCCGGCTGCGGCTGAGGAGGAACCCATCTCGCTGGGGCTGGACGACGCCGACGCGGGCACCCTCGCCGCAGACCACCCGCAGCGCTGCGCCCAGGGCACCGACGAGACCGACCCGCACATGGCCGACCTGGGTGAGGACGAAGCCGGCTGGCGCCTGCGTGTTGGCGGCGGCGAGATCAACAGCATGACGGTGATCTTCGCCCCGGAGGGCGCGGACAGCGACGAACGGGCGGAGTTCACCGGTACGCGCGGCGAGGAGCCCGACAATCCCGACAAGGCGGTGATCTTCGGCGAGACCGGGGCGTACGTGTTCGCCCCGGCCGACTGGGTGCTGGTCACTGCCAGCGCCGAGGTGGTCGACGGTGACGACCTGGTCGTGGCCTACACCTGCGCACCCGCGACGGAGGACGCCGGCACCGACAGCACCGACAGCACCGACAGCACCGATGACGGTGACACCGGGGACGCGGCCGGCGAGGGCGGCCTGCCGGTCACCGGCGCCCAGGTCGGCGGCATGCTGGTCATCGGCTTCGGCCTGCTGTCGGCCGGGTTCGCCATGACCGCCGTACGCCGCCGCCAGGACAACCTCCGCCACTTGCTCGGCCAGTGAGCCAACGCCCGGATCCGGGGTCGCGGGCCGCCGAACGCGTCGGTAGGGATCGCCTTTCGGCCAGAAGGCCTCCGACAGTCCGCACGGATCTCGTACGTTCAGCCTATTGCCGCAAGTGATCACTGCGGGTGAACATTTGGCGGTTGACTCAACACCAATCCCTCCGGAGGAACAATCACTATGAGGAAGCGAATCCTCACCAGACTTGCCGCCGCCGGGGCCGGCGGCGCCCTCGCCCTCGCCGCTGCTAGCCCGGCGCTGGCACTTGACACCGACGTGGACTTCAAGCAGAAGGACGACCTGCCGATCACGGCCGACGATCCGGAATTCCGCGATTGCGACGATGACCGGTTCTCCGACATGGGCGACGACGAAGACGGGTGGCACTTTGTAGCACCCGGCGGGTCGTTCCTCGGCATCAGCGTGACCTTCCAGACCGATCCTGCGGACGACCAGGCCACCGAGACATTTAGCGGGGAACCGGAGGATCCGGGTGACTTCATCTTCCAGTCGGTGGGCGACGATGCGGATCAGCACGCTGACATCTTTACGCCGGCCGGTTGGATTCTCGTCGAGGCTACTGCCCAGGCAATCGGCACGCCGGGCCACTTTGTGCTGAGCGGTACCTGCGACGGTGATTCGACTCCGCCGGAGAACGGTAACGGCGAGGAGGAAGAGGACCCGCGGGACGAGGAAGAGGACCCTGTCGAGGACCCCAAGGAAGATGAGGACCCAGAGGAGCTGCCGGTGACCGGTGCTCAGCTCGGTGGTCTCCTGGTTCTCGCCGGTGGTCTGCTGGCCGCGGGTGTCGCCATGCTGTTCGTGCGTCGCCGTCAGAACCTGGCCAACCTGCTGGAGAGCTGACCCCCGCACACATGGGTTGAGCACCAGTAACAACTGAACACGGCGACGGGGC
>SLSW01000093.1 GCA_007130245.1 Micromonosporaceae bacterium | reverse complement strand
GGCGAAGGTGCCCTCGGCTGAGTTGACGGACGGGACCGCGGAACTGCCGCTGCCGGCGGAGGTGCTCACCGGCCGGGCGGCGGCGCGCATGTCGCACACCCGGGTGGGTCGGGGCCGTTTCCTGCGGGCCGAGCCGGCCGAGGAGGCTGCCGGACTGCTGGCGCGGACGTGGCGGTGTGACGGCTTCGACTGTCCAGCGTTCGGGGACCGCCGCGCGGTCGGGCAGCCGGTGCCGCGGGTGCGCGACGGGCTGCCGGTGTGCCCCCGGCACGATGAACCGGTGGTCGACATCGGACCGCGGCAGGCGGCGTATCCGGTGTCGATCATTGTGGACGACCTGCCGCGGCAACGCCTGGTGGTGCACGAGGGGACCCCGGTGCTGGTCGGGCGCGACGACGACGACCCGGACGTGGTGTCAGTGGGACGGTGGCTGCACGAGGCGGCGGCGGCCTGGGTCAGCCCGGTGCACCTGCGGCTGGAGGCGCGTCCGGAGGGGCTGGTCATCACTGATCTGAGTGAGAACGGCACGGTGGTCTGGCAGCGTCGCGGCCCGGACGACCGGGGCGCGGCGCGGGCGCTGCGGCGCGCGGCGTACGAGTTGGGCGGGTGGGACGCAGTCGAGTTGTACACCGGTATCGCGTTGATGCGCGGTGACCGGCGGCTGGCGGCCGTGCTGGGCCGGGACGAGCCGGCATCGGTGCTGGTGGACGCCCCCACCGCCGCTCACCAGCAGCTCAGCGCGGACTAGCGCCGGCGGCCGGTTCGAGCCCGGCGCGCACGGCGGCGCATGCCTCCCGCAGCGCGTCGACCTGCGCGGCGCTGAGCCGGTCGAACAGGTGGCGGCGCACAGCGGCCACGTGCCCGGGCGCCGCGGCGGTGAGCGCCCGGAGTCCTGCACCGGTCAGGTGCGCGTAGGTGTGGCGACGGTGGTGTGGGTCGCGGCCGCGGCGGACCCACCCGGCGGTCTCCAGGCGCGCGACGGCGTGGGACAGCCGGCTGGGGGAGGAACGCACCGCCCGGGCGAGTTCACCCATGGTCATGGTGTGGTCGGGTGCCCCGGACAGTGCCGCCAGGATCAGGTAGTAGGCGTGGGGCATCCCGGCGTCGTGCTGCAGTTGCCGGTCGAGCACGTCGAACAGTAGCCGGGCGGCCCAGAGGAACTCGCGCCACGCGTGCTGTTCGGCCTCGTCGAGCCCGCGCGCCGCTGTCACGGTGCCGAGCCTAGCGTGCGCTTGAGCGTTCAACAAAGGTGCCGGTCCGGGAGCTGTCGAGGCCAGGGGCCGTCGATCGGGCCGGACAGCTCCCGGACCGGCGTCCGGGGGTCAGCCTGTGACCAGGGTCAGGCCGTAGGCTGACAACATCGGGTTGAGCGGCTGGAAGTAGGTCACGCCGCCCCAGGTGCAGTCACCGGAACCGCCCGAGGTCACGCCCTGGGCCTGCCCGTTGGCCGCCACGAACGAGCCGCCGGAGTCGCCCGGTTCGGCGCACGCCGTGGTGCGGGTCAGCCCGTACACCGTGCCCTGCGGGTAGTTGACGGTCTGGTTCTTGTGGGTGATGGAGCCGCAGTGCCAGCCGGTGGTGGAGCCGGAGCGGCACACCGCCGCACCGATCGCGGCCTCCTGCGACCCGCTGACCAGGTAGACCTGGGTGCTGCTGTAGCGCACCCACGGCCGTACCGTCCAGCTGGTGTTGGTCGCCACGTACGCCGCGTCCGCGCCGGGGAAGTCCGACCGCTGGAACGTACCCTGGCTCACGTGGTTGTAACCGCGGGTGGTGGTGCCGACGGTGCCGCAGTGCCCGGCGGTGACGTAGCCGCGCGGCAGCACCGAGAAACCGATCGAGCAGCGGCCGCCGCTGCTCATGTAGTAGGCGTCGCCACCGATCAGGTTGTACATGGTGGTCGGGTTCTCGGTCGACACGTCGATGCGGACCATCGCCGGGTCCACACCGCTGGCGGCGACGAAGTCGGCGGCGGCGTCCTCGCCCGACGGTCGGGCCTGGACCACGACGGTGTTGGTGCGTTCATCGACATACCACGACGAGACGGCGTTGGCCGACGGGGCGTCGGTGCGGTCGAGCGTGGACATCGCCGACTCGAGCTGCGCGCTGTTGTGGCTGACCATCTCAGGCACGGCACCGGCGGCCCGCACCTGCGCGGCGGCGGCGGCGTCGGTCACGCCGACCACCAGGCGTTGGTCATCGGTCAGCCAGGCGCCGCCGAAGCTGCTGCCCAGCCGCTGCTCCAGCCGCTGCGCGGTGCCGGCGGCCGCGTGCTCGCGGGCCAGCCGGTCCACCGCCTCGCTCCTGGTGATCCCGAAGTCGCGCTGCAGCGCCTCGAGCATCTCCGAGGGGGCTGCCTCGATCACGGCGGCACGCTGTTCGGCGTTGACCGGTGCGGCGCTGGCGCCGGACATCGGCGCGAGCGCGGCGATGATGCCGGCGGACAGCAGGACCGCGGCGAGCCGTCGAACAGTATGTCGATCCATCATGGCTCCTCTAGGGTACGGAGGTGATTACCGCCCGTTCCGGGCTTGGCGCCCACCGTACGGAGCCGGAAACATCCACGATAGATGTCAATCTAGTCATATCGCGGGGCGCCCACCGGCAGGCCCGCTGCCGCCCCGTCGGCACTCTGCGCGCCGAAGCACGGCTGGCCGGCCAGCCAGCGGCGGAACCGGGGCAGCCGGGACACCGCGTCCTGGTACGCGGCCACCGCGTAGGCAGCCACCTGCTCGGCGCCAGCGGCACTGTCCGGGTGCCAGCCGAGCAGGTGGCGCCATCGCAGCGGGATGCCGGCGATCGGCACCGAGACCAGGCCCGGCGGAGGCCGGAAGCTCGACTGGCACAGCGCCACCGCATCGCCGGCCTCCACCAGCTCGATGCAGGTGCGCACGTCTCCCTCGTAGACGTTGCGGGGGGCGAAACCGGCGCGTGCGCACGCGCTGACGAAACACTCGCGGAAACAGTTCTTGCCCCCCGGCGTGGCCACCCAGGGCGCATCGGCGAGTTCGGCCAGGTCGACCTCCGGCGAGTCGGCCAGCGGGTGCTGCTCCGGCAGCAGGACGAACACCGCGTCGACGGCGAGTTCCCGCCAGGCGAGGTCGTGCGCGCTCGGCGGTGGGGCGTTTCCGCAGACACCAATCAGGACGTAGTCCAGCCGGCCGGCGGCGAGCATGTCGGCGAGTTCCACCGACGACCACGAGCTGTGGGTGCTCAGGTGGGCGTGCGGATCGGCGGCGGTCAGCCGGTGCACCAGCCCGCTGAGGATCGGCCCGTTGGTCGCACCGATCCGGTAGCAGCGGGTGTCCTGGTCGGTGGCCAGCCGGGTGACCTCCTCCTGTAACCCCTCCACCGCCGGAAGCACGATCCGGGCGCGGGAGAGCACCAGGTCACCGAGGGCGGTGGGTCGGGCACCCCGCCGGTCGCGCTCGAACAGTGGTCCGCCGAGGCTGCGCTCGATGCGCTGGAGCTGCGCGGTCAACGCCGGCTGGGCCAGTCCCAGCGCGGACGCGGCCTTGGTGACGCTGCCGTGGTCCGCGATCGCACAAACGATCTGAAGGTGCCGCAGCTCCAGCCTCATAGGCGTGACGGTAGGGCCATTTCGCCGTCACCGGAAGACCCTCGGGCGAAGAAACACTGGAATACAGTAACGCGGTAGTCACCCGCACGTGCCGCTTAGGGTATGCCCGAAACAACTGATTAATCGCACTATGCGCCTTCAACGGATGGTCCGGCTCCGGTGACGCCGCTGGCGAGAGTGCGGCGGGCCAGCAGCCGGTCGACCGCGTCCGCCACACGGGCCGGCTGGTCGACGACGGCCGCGATGTGACCGTCCGGACGGATCAGCCAGATCTCCGGATCACCAACCTCCAGCACCTCCCCGACCGCACCGCCGGTGTCGATGTCGGCCAACGCGTACGCCCGTACCGGGGCGGCGGTGACCGCCGCGACCGCCTTGTGCACCACGACCGGATCCACCCCACCGGTGGTCAGCGCCAGCACACCGTCGCGCACCAGCTGACGCAACCGGGTCACGTCCGGCCGGTCCGGCACCTGTACCGGCGCGTCGGGGACCAGCACCCCGGGCACCGCCGGCGGCATGTACCCCTTCGGCGGCCGTCCAGGAAACCGGCGTCGCGGGTCCGGTGTGGTCAGCGGGGAGTCGACGTACCAGAACGGCTCGGCGAGCCGGCCGGAGTCCACCTGCGCCGCCGTGGCCGGGTCGGTGGCCGCGCGCGCGAGCAGCTGCTCACGGTGCCGGCGGGCCGCCGCGTCCGGCGGCGCCAGGAACCGCATGGTGGTCGTGGTGACGTCCAGGTTCTCTCGCGCCGCCGCGTGCCGCTCGAGGTGGTAGCTGTCCAGCAGCGTCTCCGGCGCCCACCCGCGCAGCACGAACGCCAGCTTCCAGGCGGCGTTCTCCGCGTCGGCCACACCTGAGTTGAGACCCCGGGCCCCGAACGGCGAGAACACGTGCGCGGCATCGCCGGCCAGCAGCACCCGGCCCACCCGGAACCGGTCGGCCACCCGGGAGTGGAACCGGTAGACCGAGCGCCACGCCACCTCGTACCGCCGTGCGCCGATGATCGCGCGCACCCGCGCGTCCAGCGCCCCGGACGCCTCCTCGGCGGCCAGGTCGAAGTCGGGTGGCACCTGCCAGTCGATGCGGAACATCGACTCCGGGCACGGGTGGATCAGCACCTGCCGGCCCGGATTCCAGGACGGGTCAAAATAGAACCGGCGTTCCCGCGCCCATCCGGGCAGATCGGCGCGGATGTCGCAGATCAGGAACTGGTCGGCCGACGTCTCGCCGTCGAACCGTACGTCCAGTGCCTGCCGCAGGCCGTTGTCGCGCAGGCCCGGGCAGGCCACTACGTACGACGCGCGCACCGTGGCCCCGTTGGCGCAGGTGAGCGTGACCCCGTCGCCGTCCTGGGTCAGCCCGGTCACCTCGTGTCCCCAGCGGACCTCGACCCGGCCAACCAGCAGGCCGTCGAGGATCTGTTCGGTGCGCGACTGGGAGATGTTGACGAACGGCGGCAGCGGCGACCGTCCCCGGTCGACGAACCGCCACGCCGACAGCTCCTGTTCCCGCCAGTAGGTGCGCGCGGTGGTCCAGGTCAGCCCCTCGTCCGCGATGGCGCCGGCGCCCACGCTGTCCCACACGTCCAGCACGTCGCGCTGCTGGCAGATCGACTTGGAGCCGACCGCCTCGCGCTCCGGCGCCGCCTCCAGCACCACCACGTCGATGCCCCAGCGCGCCAGCAGCAGGGCCGCGGTGGCGCCCACCGGGCCGTTGCCGACCACCACTACGCGACCGGTCATCCCTGCAGCAGGTCCCATGTCTCGCGATCCCTTTCCGGGGTCCAGATCCGGGGCCAGTCGACGCCGTGCAGCTCGTCCCACAGCCGCGAGACGTTGAACGGCATGCAGTGCTCGAAGATCGGCCACGCGCCGTACCGCGGGGCCAGCGCGGCGTGGGCGGCGGCGAACGCCTCCGCCAGCGCGCCTCCGGCGGCGTGCACTGTGGCCACCTCCCGGCGCATCACCTCAAGGAAACCGCGCGTGGCCGCGACCGCCGCCCGGACCTCCTCCGCGCCGTGCGCCACCGCGCCCCGGCCACCGACCAGCGCCCGCGCATCCAGCGCCGCCACCCGGTCGAGGGTCTCGCCGGCCCAGTCGGCGTGGAACGCGTCGCCGGTGTACAGCGCCGCCTGCGACTCGACCAGGTCGCCGGCGAACAGCACCCGCGGGGCGGGCAACCACGCCACGATGTCGCCGGCGGTGTGGCCGCGGCCGCACCAGCGCAGCACCAGGTCGCCACGGTCGCCGCCGAGGTTGATGGTGAGCTGGTCGGTGAACGTCAGCGTCGGCCACGTCAGCCCCGGGATCGAGTCCGGCTCGGCGAACAGCCGCGGCATCCGCGCCAGCTCGCTCGCCCAGTCCTGTGTGCCGCGTTCGGCGATCAGCCGGCGGGTCTGCTCGTGCGCCACCACCACGTCCGCGTCGAAGGCGGATGCGCCGAGGGTGCGCACCGCGTGATAGTGCGACAGCACGAGGTAACGCACCGGCTTGTCGGTGTGTTCGCGCAGCCGCCGCAGCCACGCGGCCGCCGCCACCGGCGTGGCCAGCGCTTCGATACAGACCAGAAAGTCCTCGCCCTCGACGGCGCCGACGTTGGGGTCACCGTCTGCGGTCAGGGCGTACACGCCGTCGGCGAGAGTTTCCAAGGTCTGCCTCCTGGCCGCGGTATCGGCCGAAGAGGCGAACGGTTTCGGCATGACCCCATGATGCCGCCGCTATCGGCATTGCGACAGGATGGGGTGGGCGCGGGACAGGTAACCTGCGGGTATATCAGATGACGACGCCGCGGGGTGGTCGATGGCCGACGACGACCGGCTGCGCATCGGGCGCTGGGTCGATCACGGGGAGGTGCCGGAACAGGTGACCCCCGGTGGTGGCGCGGTGCCCGGTGACGCTGGTGACGTCACCGTGGAGGGTATGGCTGCGGCGTACGCGGACCCCCGGTACGGTGCGGACGACCGACCCACCACCGGAGTGCCCACGGTGGGCCGGGTCAACGGGGACGACGATGACGCCTACCGGGGACACCGGCGCGCCGGCGGAGACGGCAAGCTGCCGCTGCGCCGCGCCATCGCGGTGGCGATCATGGTCGGTGCGTTGCTGGTCGGAGTCGGGGTTATGGCACAGTCGCTGTCGGGCGGTCCGGAGGGCCTGCCGGCACCGCCGCCGACGCCGGACGGCCAGGTCGCACCCTCCGGCGGCACCGCCCGGCTCGCCGCCGCCCCGACCGGGTCGCCCGACGCCCCCGGACCCACCGCCGCGCCCGCGCCGACCTCGCCGCCCGGTGACGGGGATCCCTCCGAGGAGGACACCCCGGATCCGACGTCGCCGACGCCGACCACCCCTCCGACCACGCCACCCATCGCCTCGTACGAGTCGGAGAACGGTGAGCTGAGCAGCCCGCACACCCGGGTCGTCACCCGCGATCACGCCTCCGGCGGCAAGGTGGTGGAATTTGCCACCGGGTCGTCCCAGGCCAGTGTCATGCACCCGGACGTCGTCGTCGGCTCGGCAGGGGAGTATCGATTGACAATCGTCTACTTCACGAGCAGCGCGAAACAGGTCGAGGTTACTGTCAACGGGGCGAACGTCGTGGTCACCCTCGCGCCGCCGGACGACCCGGACGCCGCGGGGACACTGACCCTGTCGACCGCTTTGAGTGACGGCGCCAACACCATCCGGATCAGCAACGCCGGCGGCGGTCCCGGCCTGCAGCTGGACCGGATCACCATCGCCGAGTAGGCGGTCAGGGGTCGCCGGCGTCCTCGCACATGAGCAGGTGACAGTGGACCGTGTACGGCGTGTCCGGGTCGACGTACCGGCTGAACTGCGGGATGAGCTATTCTGCCGCACGGGTGTGTCAGCGAGGGTCGGCCACCGCCCCGAGGAACAGTATGGTGCCGGTTTCGCGGTCGGAGATCGTGAACACGAACGGCCGGTCCACCCGGAACTCCAGCCGCGCCGGTGCGGAGAACTGCATCTCGCCGCCGGTGACCGCGGCCGCCTCGGTGCCGTCCTCGTCCACCCGCAGGTAGGTCTTGTGCACCACCGTGCCCAGCCACGGGTCGGCCGGTGACATGGGCCGGAAGTCGGCGCCGGGACCGAACGCCCTACCCATGCCGAGCGCGGTCAGCGCGTCGTCGAGCTCCGCCTGCCACTCCAGCTCGAACCGGGGCAGTGCCAGCTCGGTGATGGTCCGCTCGGCCAGCGCCTCGGTGGCCTCGCCCCACTCGTCGGCGTCCAGCCGGTCCAGCATTCGCGTGAGGTTGGAGTGGGAGTCGGGCAGCAGCACCTCCATGGCGAAGCGCCCGTCGTCGGCGTACGGCAGCCGCAGCATCCGGTAGCCCGGGCGCTCGACGTAGCCGAACTCGCTGCCGTCGAGGCGCATCATCGGCACCCGGACCTGCTCCCCGTCGACCAGGGTGAACGGTGCGTCGACCGTGTCGGACGGGTCGAACCGGGTGGACCACTCGCCGAGGAAGTAGACCGCGTTCACCAGCACCAGCACCGCCGACGGGCTCGGCAGGCCCAGGTCTTCGGCGATGCCGTCGATCAGGCCGCCGGTGCGGTCGGTCACCCAGGCGTCGATCTCGTCGGCGGTGTCCCGGTCGCCGAGGTCGGCGTTGTCCACCGTGGCGCCGAAGGTGTCCCGTACGAAGGTCAGGTAGTCGTCTTCCAACGGCACCCCGGGCTGCGCCCACAGCGCGTTGGCCACCGACAGGGTCACGTCGTCGGTGCCGCCGAGCTGCCCGAGCAGCGCCCCGAGCCGTACGTCCCTTGAGCCGTCCAGGTGCAGCACCCGCGCCATGGCCTCGGCGGTGTCGCCGCCGGCGCCAGCGAGCACCATCGCCAGCAGCACCGCCACCGACAGCGGGGAGGTCACCGCGTTGCCGGTGCCGTCGGTGACCTCGTCCAGCAGGTCGAATCCGAAGCCGTTCACCGCCTCGGCGACCACCCGGGCGTCGCCGGCAGACAGGTCGGCCACCAGGTCAGGGTCGATCCGTTCGGCGTCACCGGGTGGCGCGGCGGCGGCGCAACCGCCCAGCAGCAGGCCGGCGGCGAGGATGGTGGCGAGCCCGGTGGCGATCCCACGGGGTACGGTCATGTCGCTGCCTCCTTACGAGGTTTCGTACGGTTCGACGCGCGTGACCGGTGCCGAGGTTGCCCGCGGACCGCCCTTCGGCGGCGAAGGTTTCGGGGGTGCCCGCCGTGGGGACGGAATCAGCGTGCTGACGGTGCGGTGTGACAGCGAGATCTTCGCCAAGGACGGCGGGTGGTTCCAGGCCCGCTGGCACTTCTCGTTCGACGACTACCGTGACCCGGCGCAGACGGGGATCGGGGCGCTGCGGGTGTTCAACGACGACCGGATCGTCGCCGGGGCTCACTGGCCCATGCACCCGCACCGGGACATCGAGTCGCTGACCTACGTGGTGGAGGGGCACTTCGAGCACGCAGACTCGCTCGGCAACAACGGCCGGCTGCGGCCCGGAGGTGCCCAGGTGATGGACTTCGGCCACGCCGGCGCCCTGCACTCGGAGCGCAACGCCTCCGATGTCGAGCCGATGCGCTTCATCCAGTTCTGGATACTGCCGAGCGACCCGCGGTTGCCGTCCCGCGTGCAGCAGCGCCAGTTCACCGCCGACGACCGCACGGACCGTTGGCTGCAGATCATGGGTCCACCGGCCGAGGACGGACTGGACCTGTCCCAGGACGCGCGGGTGCTGGTCAGCCGGCTGACGGCCGGCCGGCGGCTGCAGCACCTGGTCGGCGAGGGCCGGGGCGGGTACGCGTACGTGATCGACGGCGAGGTCTCCGTTGACGGGCAGGACCTGTCCGCCGGGGACGCCGCTCGCCTGGAGGGACCGCACCACCTGACGATCGCGGCCGCCTCCGCCTGCGAGGTGATGCTCGTCGACGTGCCCCTACGGTTCCGGGCGACGGGGCTCTGGGCGCGGGGCTCACCAGCAGCCTAGGGTGGTTGGATGGCGATCGCGACGACGAACCCGGCCACCGGCGAGGTCCTCAAGACCTTTGAGCCGATGTCCGACGAGCAGATCGAGTCGGCTCTGTCGCGGGCGGCGGCCGGCTTGGAGCACCTGCGGCAGACCTCGTTCGCGCAGCGGGCGGAGTGGCTGCGCGCGGCCGCGGACATCCTGGACTCCGAGGCGGATTCCATCGCCCGGATGATGACCACCGAGATGGGCAAGACGCTGCTGTCGGCCCGCGCGGAGGTGGGCAAGTGCGCGGTGGCCTGCCGGTTCTTCGCCGAGCACGCCGAGGGCTACCTGGCCGACGAACCGGTCGACGCGGATCTGGTGGGGGCGAAGCGGGCGTACGCCCGGTATGAGCCGCTCGGTGCGGTGCTGGCGGTGATGCCGTGGAACTTCCCGCTGTGGCAGGCGATGCGGTTCGCGGCACCGGCGCTGATGGCCGGCAACGTGGGGCTTCTCAAGCACGCCTCGAACGTGCCGCAGACGGCGCTGTTCATGGAGGACCTGTTCCGCCGGGCGGGTTTCCCGGACGGGTCGTTCATCACGCTGCTGATCGGTTCCGGCGCGGTGGCGCGGGTGCTGGCCGACCCGCGGGTACGGGCGGCCACGCTGACCGGCAGCGAGGGCGCCGGCCGGGCGGTGGCGGCGATCGCCGGCCGGGAGCTGAAGAAGACGGTGCTGGAGCTCGGCGGCAGCGACCCGTTCATCGTCATGCCGTCGGCGGACCTGCCGCGCGCGGCGGCGGTGGCTACCACCGCGCGGTGCCAGAACAACGGCCAGTCCTGCATCGCGGCCAAGCGGTTCCTGGTGCACACCGACGTGTACGACGAGTTCGCCGAGGCGTTCGTGGCGAGCATGTCGTCGCTGGTGGTCGGCGACCCGATGGCCGAGGGCACCGACGTGGGCCCGCTGGCCACCGGGTCCGGCCGCGACGAGGTGGACGCGCAGGTGCGCGACGCGGTCGCGCACGGCGCGACGGTGCTGTGCGGCGGGCAGGTGCCCGACGGGCCGGGCTGGTTCTATCCGCCGACCGTGGTGACCGACCTGACGCCGCAGATGCAGATGTGGTCCGACGAGGTGTTCGGTCCGGTCGCGGGTCTGTTCCAAGTCTCGTCGTACGACGAGGCGGTGGCGATCGCCAACGACACCTCGTTCGGGCTCGGCGCCAACGCGTGGACCACCGACCCGGACGAGCAGGAGCGGTTCATCACCGACCTGGCGGCCGGGGCGGTGTTCATCAACGGCATGGTGGCCTCGCATCCCGCACTGCCGTTCGGCGGGATCAAGAACTCCGGCTACGGCCGGGAGCTGTCCGCGCACGGCATCCGAGAGTTCTGCAACATTAAGACGGTGTGGGTCGGCTGAGGCCAGTTAGTGGCAAACTGTATGTAAGCAAAGCTAATATGTATGCATGTCGGCGCTGGTG
>SLSW01000319.1 GCA_007130245.1 Micromonosporaceae bacterium | reverse complement strand
TCGTAGCCGGAGATCTCACCGCAGATCTCGTGGGCGGCGCTGTCCTGCTCTTCGGCGGTCTCCCCGCTGACCTGCACGTCCGCGCGGTACAGCACCCGGTAGACCCGGGTGTCCTCATCGGTGTCACAGGCCACGATGCGCATCGCCGGGTCGTCGTCGGTGCTGTCGTTGACCAGGCAGTCGTCCGCCTCGGCCACCACCGCTCCCTTGCCGATGCGTGACTGCGGACCGTCGTCGGCGTCGCCCTCGTCGCCACCGTCGCCGTCGTCGCCGCCGTTCGCACCGGCCTCGTCCGGTGCGACCGTGGTCAGGTGGTCGTCTCCGCTGCCCACCGGGTCCCGATCGTCGTCGCCGGTGAGCCAGAACAGCAACCCGCCCAGGCCGGCGGCGACCAGCAGCACCAGCACCACGATGCCGGCCGCGAGGGCGGCACTGCGGCGTGGCGGCGGCTCCTCCTCCGGCCCGCCATATCCACCCGGCCCGCCATGCCCACCGGGCCCGCCGGGCTGGTGGCGCGGCGGCGGGTGGCCCGGCTGGGGGTAGGCCTGCGTGGCCGGCGGGTGCTGGTGTGGCGCCCGCGGATCCTGGTAAGGCATCTGCGGCCGGGTCTGCCCGGCCCAGGTGTCCTGCCGCGGGGCCCACGGGTCAGCCGGTTGTTGATACGGATCCGGCGCCCGCCGGTACGGGTCCGGCGCCTGCCGGTAGGGATCTGGCGCCTGCTGGTACGGGTCGGCCGGCTGGTACGGGTCGGCCTGCTGCTGGTACGGGTCGGCGGGCTGGTGCGGGCCACCACCGGGCGGCGGGCCCGGATCGGGCCGGTAGCGACCGGTCCGGTAGTCGGGGTAGACGTCGTCAGGCTGCCCAGCGTGGTGGGACTCGCCAGATGGGTCCGGATAGCCGCCGGCCGGTCCGTAGCGCGACATGGGGGTGACCTCCAGGGGCGGGGCGGGGGGTGCGACACGCGCCCGTGCTCACGGTAGCGCCTACAGCAACCGGGGCTGCAAGTGGCGGGGGCGTTCCGGAGCGTCACCGCTGAGCGTCTCGAACAGCCCCCGGTCGATCGGGTCCAGGAACCGGCTCGGGCGGCGCCGCGAGTGGCTCACGTACGCCCGGTCCTGCGCGCGGGTGAGGCCGACGAAGAACAACCGCCGCTCCTCGGCCAGCGCGTCCTCGGCCAGCGGCGTGCCGCCGAACGAGTGCGGCAGCAGGCCCTCCTCCACGCCGACCAGGAACACCACCGGGAACTCCAGTCCCTTGGCGGCGTGCAGGGTGAGCAACGTCACTGCCTCGGCGCGCGGGTCGAGGGCATCCACCTCGGTGCCGGCGGCGAGCTCGGCGAGCAGCCGCGGCAGGTCGTCGCCACAGCGGCGGGCCAGCGGCACGAGCAGCTCCACCGCGGCCCAGATGTCGTCCGGCGCGACCGTGACCGCCTCGTCCGGGTCCAGCGTCGGCATCTCGTACCGCCGCGCCAGCTCCTGCCCGGCGCGGCGTACCCGGGCGACCAGGTCCTCACCGGAGTCGGTGCCGCGCTGGTCGACCAGCCGCAACTCCCGGGCGATCTCCGGCACGCCTGTCCGGTCGGCCAGGCGGTTGTGCGAGCGCTTCTGCACCGGGATCCCGGCCCGGTTGAGCGCCTCCACTACCGGCGCGGCCTGCGCGTCGGTGCGGTACAGCACCGCGACGTCGGCGAACGACACCTGCCCGGTGGCGCTGCGCGCGTCCGCCTCGCCGGCGTCCAGCGACCGGTGCGACACGCCGCCGACCAGGCCATCGATCGTACGGGCGACGAACTGCGCCTCGTCGGCCGGCGAGCTCGCGGCGTAGCGGCCCAGCGGCGGCGCGTTCGGCTCCAGCCGTGCCGGATCCAGCCGCCGATCGCGCACCAGCGTCGCCGGGGCGATCGCCTGCACCGCGGCGGCGATCACCGGCGGCGACGAGCGGTAGTTGCGGGTCAGCCGCACCATCCGGACGTCGGTGAAGTCGCGCGGGAACCGCAGAAAGAACCCCACGTCGGCGCCGCGGAACGAGTAGATCGCCTGGTCCGGGTCGCCGATTGCGTACAGGTTGCCGTCCGGCGGGGCCAGCAGCCGCAGCAGCGCGTACTGGTCCGGGTCGACGTCCTGATATTCGTCCACGAAGATCCACTGCCAGCGTGCCCGGTAGCGGTCGACCAGGTCCTCCCGGGCGCGCAGCAGTGCCAGCGGCGCGGTGATCAACTCGTCGACGTCGACCAGGTCGGCAGCCCGCAGCACCTTGCGGTATCCGTCGTCGTCATCGCCGGCCTCCGCCCGGGCGGCGGCCCGCTCCGTCTCCTCGGCCACCCGGAACCCCGGTGCCAGCCCCGCCGCCTCGACGTTCTCCCGCAGGATCTCCAGGCCCAGCGCATGGAAGGTGGCCACCGTGACCTCCGCCGCGGCCGGCCCCAGCAGGGTGAGCAGCCGGGAACGTAGCTCCTCGGCGGCCCTGCGGGTAAAGGTGATCGCCAGGCAGGAGCCGGGGGACACGTTCAGCTCCGCGCACAGGTAGGCGATGCGGTGGGTCAGCGTACGGGTCTTGCCGGTGCCCGGGCCGGCCACCACCAGCAGCGGGCCGCCCGGCGCGGAGGCGGCCACCCGCTGCATCGCGTCCAGCCGGTCCAGCAGGCCGGTGCCGACCTCCTCCATGCCCGCCAGCACCGGCTCCATCGGGGTGTGCGGCGACGGTGGTGGCGGCACCGGCGGGGCGGGCGCCTTCGCCGACGGCGCCCTGCGCTGGCCCGGCTGCTGGCCGGGTTGCCGACCCCGCGCGCGCGGCGCCGGGACCTCGAACAGCGCGCC
>SLSW01000104.1 GCA_007130245.1 Micromonosporaceae bacterium | reverse complement strand
GGTGTTCGGCATCTGCTACGGCTTCCAGGCGATGGCGCTCACCCTCGGTGGGGAGGTGACCCGCACCGGGCAGGGCGAGTACGGCGGCACCGCGCTGGACGTCCACGAGCAGGCCGGGGTGCTGCTGGACGGCGCGCCGCAGCGGCTGGACGTGTGGATGAGCCACGGCGACAGCGTCACCGCCGCCCCACCCGGGTTCGCGGTGACCGCGTCGGCGGCCGGCTCGCCGGTGGCCGCGTTCGAGGACGTCGGGCGGCGCCTGGCCGGGGTGCAGTTCCACCCCGAGGTGGCCCACACCACGCAGGGCCAGCGGATGCTGGAGCGGTTCCTGCGCGACATCGCCGGTGTCGCGCCCACCTGGACGCCGGCCGGCATCATCGACGAGCAGGTGGCCGCGATCCGGGCGCAGGTCGGCGACGCGCAGGTGATCTGCGGCCTGTCCGGCGGGGTGGACTCGGCGGTGGCCGCCGCGCTGGTGCACAAGGCCGTCGGCGACCAGCTGACCTGCGTGTTCGTCGACCACGGGCTGCTGCGTTCAGGCGAGGCGGCGCAGGTGGAGAAGGACTACGTGGCCGCCACCGGTATCCGGCTGAAGGTGGTCGACGCGTCGGAGCGGTTCCTGAGCGCGCTGGCCGGCGTGTCCGATCCGGAGCAGAAGCGCAAGATCATCGGCCGGGAGTTCATCCGGGTCTTCGAGGCCGCCGCGCGGGAGGTCGACGCCGAGCGCGACGTGCGCTTCCTGGTGCAGGGCACGCTGTACCCGGACGTGGTGGAGTCCGGCGGCGGCGCCGGCGCCGCCAGCATCAAGTCGCACCACAACGTGGGCGGGCTGCCGGAGGACCTGAAGTTCGACCTGGTGGAGCCGCTGCGCACACTGTTCAAGGACGAGGTACGCACGATCGGGGCGCAGCTGGGCCTGCCGGAGGCGATGGTGTGGCGGCATCCGTTCCCCGGCCCCGGCCTGGCGATCCGCGTCATCGGGGCGGTGACCCGGCGCCGGCTGGAGGTGCTGCGCGCCGCCGACAGGATCGCCCGGGACGAGCTGACCGCGGCCGGGCTGGACCGCGGGGTGTGGCAATTCCCGGTGGTGCTGCTGGCCGACGTGCACTCGGTCGGGGTGCAGGGTGACGAGCGCAGTTACGGTCACCCGGTGGTGCTGCGGCCGGTGAGCAGCGAGGACGCGATGACCGCCGACTGGTCGCGGCTGCCGTATGACCTGGTGGCGCGCATCTCCACCCGGATCACCAACGAGGTGCCCGAGGTGAACCGGGTGGTGCTGGACGTGACCAGCAAACCGCCGGGCACCATCGAGTGGGAGTGACCCGCGGGTCGGGTGTGCGGGCCGGCGGACGGATCCGCACCGGGTCGTAACCGTTTCGTGTCACTCGGCAGCGCCGGACGTACGGCACAATATCGATCGTGACCTCCGGTTTCGAACCGCTTCGGCGGATTGCGTCGTACGCGGTGTGCCTGGACGCCTCCGAGCGGGTGTTGCTGGTCCGCGGCTCGGTCAACTCCGGCACACCCGGGCTGTGGTCGCTGCCCGGTGGAGCGGTGGACCACGGCGAGCATCCGGCCGACACGGTGGTGCGGGAGACCGCCGCCGAGACCGGCCTGTCGCTGTCGGCCGGGCCGCTGCGCGACGTGCTCACCGACGTGCGCGAGTTGCGGCACCGCCGGCTGACCATCCACACCGACCGGCTGGTCTACGACGCGCAGGTGCGCGGCGGCAGTCTCATCGAACGGGTCGACCAGCCGACCGACCTCGCGGACTGGTTCACCCAGCGGGAGGCCAAGGAGGTGCCGCTGCGGCCGTTCACGGCCGCCGCCCTCGGCCTGCCCGCCGACAGCGTGGACCAGCGGCCGGACGACCCGCCCAAGCTGCCGTCGTTCCTGGCGGTGCCGGGCAAGGACGGGCTGCACCGCAGTCAGCGGTTCGCGGCGTACGCGGTGGCGAGCGACCCGGCCGGGCGCCTGCTGCTCACGCAGGTCGCGGACGGTTTCCCCGGCGCCGGCCGGTGGCACCTGCCCGGCGGCGGCACCGACTTCGGTGAGCAGCCGCCGGCGGCGCTGGTGCGGGAGCTGTACGAGGAGACCGGCCAGCACGGCCGGGTGGAGGCGCTGCTCGGGGTGGCCAGCCATCGGGACCCGGCCTCGCTGGGGCCGGAAGGCTACCCGATCGACTGGCACGGCGTACGTGCCTTCTACCGCGTCGTGGTCGACGGCCCCACCGGGCCGCGGGTGGCTGAGCAGGGCGGATCCACCGCGCAGGCGCGCTGGTTCACGCCCGATGAGGTGGCGGGCCTGGTGCTGACCGAGGTGACCGCCGAGGCGCTGCCCGTATGATCGCCCGCGGTGGCCCACCGCGGGAGGTACGAGTGCATCTCAAGCGACGTATCGGTGCGTACGGGATCTGTCGCAACCCGGACGGACGGGTGCTCATGGTGCGTGATGCGAGCTCCACCCGGGCGGGCTGCTGGCACCTGCCCGGCGGTGGTCTGGACCAGGGGGAGCATCCCGAGCGCGCGGTCGTCCGGGAGGTGGCCGAGGAGACCGGCCTGGCGGTGGAGATCACCAGCCTGCGGGACGTGGTGTCGGAGGTGGTCCCGCGCACGGCGCGGCTGGAGCACACCGACGGGGTGGTATACGACCTGTCCGTGATCGGCGGACGGCAGCGCCCGGAGGTCGACGGCTCCACCGACGCGGTCCGGTGGATCGACCCCGACGAGGCCGCCGGCCTGCCGTTGACCGAGCTCGCGGCGCGCGCCCTCGACCTGCCGCTGCCGGCCGGGTCGGGCCTGCCGGGCGCCGGTCCGGCGCCGCGGCCGGCCG
>SLSW01000261.1 GCA_007130245.1 Micromonosporaceae bacterium | reverse complement strand
CGGGGAGCTAACGAGCACGGTCACCGGCGAGCCCGCAGCAAGGCCGGCAGGGATGCCGGTAATGGGCACGTTGACCGAGACCACCGCCTCGCCGGCCGGCGGCCACTGCTGCGCACCAACGTGCGCGGGCGATAGCAGGCTGCCGGCTACCAGCGGCACCGCCGCGGTGCGGCCGACCACGGTGGCGCGGTCGGCGGCGTCAACGACCTGCATGCTCGCGTCCGGCACGACGCGTACGACCGTGAGGTGCTGGTCGCTGATCGTCTGGCCAGCCGCTACCGGCTCCGCCACAGCGAGCACCGGCGTGGCGGGATCGGCACGAAGCGCCAGCGCCGCGAACAGCAGGGCGAACAGGAGCATCAGCACCAGCCCGAGCGCGATGAAGCGCGGCGCACGCCGCAGACCCAACACGTGTGGGGTGGCGGGGGTGCGCTGGCCGGTCGGGGTCGCAGTGGGGGCGGTGACGGTCATGACCGCGCCCCGATGTTGCGCGTGAGCGATTCGACGACCCTGACCTCGGTGGTCGTGGTGGTGGTCAACGGGGCGACCGTTCCGGAGCCGCCGGCGCCGGACCAGGTCACCTGCCATGTGACGGTGGCCCGCAGCTCGTACACCCCGTCGGGCTGCGAGTGGGAGGTTGTGGTGTAGGTGTAGCCGCACGTCGGCGACTCCGCCAGCGGGTCGCCTTCGCCGGTCCACGGTGTGCCGGCGCCGTCACACTCGCGCGAACCGCCGTCGCCGGTTGACCA
The DNA here is from genome assembly GCA_007130245.1 of Micromonosporaceae bacterium. GTDB lineage: Bacteria > Actinomycetota > Actinomycetes > Mycobacteriales > Micromonosporaceae > Natronosporangium. The sequence goes on along the minus strand of SLSW01000261.1, from coordinate 2,106 downwards.
CGTGACCTGGACCGGTTGAGCGGTGGCGGTCACGCTCACACCGGGCACCGAGGCGGTCGCCGACCGCGGGCCCCAGGTGGCGTCGTCCACCCACAGCCACACCGGCAGGTGTACGAGTTGCGGCGCGGGCGGGGGCGGGTTCAGGGCGATCTCGGGTGCCGGTGGTGCGATCCGCTCGGTCGCGACCTGGACCAGGTCGCTCACTCCCGGTGGGGTGCTCTCGGGCTGCCACTCGTACCAGCCGGTGGTGAAGTCCGTCAGGTCGTCGCCCAGCGGGCACCGGCGCAGCAGCCACACGCCGCTGGTCATCGACTCTTCGGTGATCAGCTCCCCGTCCTCGAAGGCGTCGAGGACCTGCTGCAGCGGAACCTGCTGGTAGTAGCAGCCGTCGCTGCCGCGCCAGCCCACGTCGGGGATGTGGCAGGGCACCTGGTTGCCATCGCGGTCGCGGCAGACGACGTTGCCGCCGCCGGTGTCGACGTACGTGGTGTCGTTGCTGGCCGTGACGTCGCAGTGTGGGTTGTCGGGGTTGCGGTCGCAGTCGATGAGGTCGCCGATGTCGGCCGAAGCCGGCGCTGCGACTCCCAACGTGATCAGCACCGCGGCTGCTGTCGTGGCCAGCGCTCGAGTGGCCAGCATACGAGTGAACGTCAGTGGGTGCATGAGCCAACCTCGTACAGTGCGAATCCGGTTACCTTCCACCCGTCGTTTCCGGTGTCCTCGACGGTGGCATCGGCGCGTCGTGGCCCGCCGGGGCTGCCCTCGTACGGCTCACCGGAGAGGCGGTAGAGCTCGGTGCCGGACGTGTCGACACAGTCGGTGATCTCCGCGCTGGTCGGGTCGTCGGCCGGCTCCAGGCTCGATACTTGCGGGTTCAGCACCACGTCGCCGCGGCTGGCCAGGCCGTTGCGCGCCATCGTTTCCAGGCCCTCCACCAGGACCTGCAGCGCGTCGTCAGCGGCGTAGCGCGTGAGATCAGGGCGCGTAGGGTCGGGGTCCTGGCTGGCGTCGACGTACGCCTTCCACATGCCCCGGTACGCCGCGAGGGCCGCCTGCTCGGGCGACACGGCCGTCTCGGTCGGCGGCGGTCCAGCCGGATCCGACGGTGACGGCGCTTCCGTGGCAGCGGGCGTGGAGGGTGCTTGTGGCGGGTCGGCGGCGCCACAGCCGCTGACGGCGTTCAGGCTCAGCAGGATGAGCGCGGCGCCGGCCGCCCCTACTGTCGTACGACGGCCCGGGCGCGCCAGAAGTCGTCGTGCCTGTGAGGGGTGACCGGTCACGCGTACCGCTTTTCTGTCCGAGAGCGAGAGTTGCGGTCCGTTATACATCAGGCACCTACAGTGAAGTCAAGGTGACCACGTCATGGTGGTCAGTTGCAGGTGCACACCTTCAGGTGGTCATCGCAGCTTCGTCGTCGCGGCAGTGGCCGGTGCGGCTACGTCGAGTCTGCTGCGGTCCGGTTTTCGTCGTTGCTGAGTGACCAAAATGCACAGTGCAGGGCCTTTGTCCTCGTCGCGGTAGGCAGTGGACGGTGCCTGCACGAGTTGATAGGGGTGCATACACTGAACGTCGCCGTAACGTCACTCGGAGAAGTAAGGGGTGTGGGTGTGGCCAGGGATCAAGCGCGGCAAATGGCGAAAGGCGTGCAGGGCGCGATCGAGTGCATCCGCCACAAGTGGGCCATCGAGGCGCTGCATGCGCTCCATGCCAGCAGTCCGGCCCCGCAGCGACTCGGGGAGATCCTGAGGACGCTGAACCGCCTCGAGGTGGAGGACACGGTCTGGCAGAACACGCTGCGCAAGACCTTAAACCATCTCCACACCTACCGGCTGGTCGAGCGGAAGGCCGAGGCCGCCGAGGCCATGAACGCCGAGTCACAACCCGCGTATAGCTACCGGATCTCCGATCTGGGGTCTGAGCTGCTGCAGTGGCTGCAGCCGTTCGGTGAGTGGGTGCATCAGGAGTGGCCGGAGGCGACGGCGACTCGTCGCGGTTGACCTATTCGGCTGTGGCCGGCGGCAGTTCCTCGACCACGAACAGGCGGACGCCCGGCACGCTCTCCACCAGGCCGCGTTGCTTCAACACGAGGATCGCCTTCTGCAAGGT
>SLSW01000187.1 GCA_007130245.1 Micromonosporaceae bacterium | reverse complement strand
GCGCACCGACCACTGGGGATGGAACTGGTCGGACGTCAAGGCGGCGCTGGAGTGGCTGTTCTGGACCGGCGAGGTCACCGCGGCCTCCCGCAACGGCGCCTGGGCGCGCCGCTACGACCTGCCCGAGCGGGTGCTGCCGGCGGCGGTGCTGGCCGCGCCGACCCCGAGCGAGCGGGAGGCGCACCGGCGGCTGGTGGCGGTCGCCGCGCAGGCGCTGGGGGTGGCCGCCGAGACGGAGTTGCGGGACTACTTCCGGCTGCCGGCGCCGGACTTCCGGGGTCTGGTCGATGAGCTGGTCGCCGACGGCGAGCTGGTGCCGGTGCGTGTCGAGGGCTGGCGGCAGCGGGCGTGGGTCCACCGCGAGGCGCGGCTGCCGCGCCGGGTGCGGGCGGCGGCGCTGCTCAGCCCGTTCGACCCGCTGATCTGGGAGCGCTCGCGCACCGAACGCCTGTTCGGGTTCCGCTACCGGATCGAGATCTACGTGCCGGCGCCGAAGCGGGTGTACGGCTACTACGTGCTGCCGTTCCTGCTGGGCGACCAGTTGGTGGCCCGGGTGGACCTCAAGGCCGACCGGCGCGCGGGGGTGCTGCGGGTGCCCGCGGCGTGGGTGGAGCCCGGGGTGGCCGCCGCCACCGTGGTCGAGCCGCTCGCGGCCGAGCTGTGGCGCCTGGCCGGCTGGCTGGGCCTGGCCGGCGTGGTCGCGCCCGAGCGCGGTGATCTCGCCGGTCCGTTGTCCGGCCCGCTCGCGCGCGGGCCGGCGACGGTCGACCCCGCGCCGGCGACCGTTGACCCCGCGCCGGTTCACGACGGTGTACCGTGAGGTCTCTACCATGGTCATGAGGGCACATGGTGGCGTGCCAACGCCCACGAGCGGGAGCATCGGGTAGGAGCAGTCCGGTCATGAGGAGCGGTCGGTGACGCGCACGGTCGGCGAGCAGGTGCACACTTCACCGGCGGGCGGGCCGGGCCAGGTGCCGCCGTACGCCCCGCCGCCGCCCGGCCGGTTCATGGCGTTTCTGACGCGCTGGTACGCGCGGTCGCCGCGGTGGCTGGCTCCGCTGGGGATACTCGCCTGCGTCGGTGGCGCGGCGGCCTTCGTGACCGTGCGGGAGCCGGTCGACGGCGCCGAGGACGTGACCACCTGCCTGGTGAAGCTGACCACCGGGTTCGACTGCCCGGGCTGTGGCGGGACGCGGGCGTTCTTCTACCTGATCAACGGCAACATCCCGGCCGCCGCGCGACACCACCTGGTGTTCGTGTTCGTGGTGCCGTTCCTGGTCTACGCCTACGTGGCCTGGGCCGGTAACCGGATGTTCGGCTGGCGGTTGCCGCAGTTGCAGCTCACCCCGCTGACGCTCGGGTTGGTCATCGGGACGCTCGGGCTGTTCTCGGTGCTGCGCAACCTGCCCTGGCCGCCGTTCACCTGGTTCTACGTGTAGCCCCACCCTTCTTCTCCCGTTGATCTAGGGATTGTTCACGTGAATTGATCTCCGATCACGTGAACAATCCCTAGATCAACGTGGGTGGCGGGCTCATGCGGCGGTGGGCTGGCTCACCCGGTGGATGCTGATGTCACCGCTCATGGTGCGCACCTGGATCGTGAGGTCATGGCTGGTCGGAGGGGCCTCCCCGGTCATATTCAGGTCGCTGTTGGTCCGCCCGGACAGGGTGTTCAGGTCGAGCCACACCCCCACCCCGGACGCCACCCCGATGGACACGTCCCCGGAGGCGGAGTTGACCCGCACCGTCCCCTGCCGGGCGGTGCCGATCCGCATGTCCCCGGAGGCGGTGTGGGACCGCAGGTCGCCGCCGAGATCGCCGATCTCGACGTCGGCGCTGGCGCCCTTGACCTCGACCGAGCCGCCCACCTGCTGGGCGCTCACATCCCCGGAGGCGGTGTTGACGCTCAACTGCCCGTCGACCCGCCCGGCGCGCACGTCGCCACTGGCGGTATTCACCGACAGGTCACCGGTGACGTGGTGCACCGACACGTCGCCCGAGGCGGTGTTCACCTTCGCCTGCGACCAGTCGCCGTGGATGGTGGCGTCGGCGGTGGCGACCTTCAGGTAGACGGTGCTCGCCTCCGGTACCCGGGCCACCACCCGCACCCGCGGGGATCGGCGGAACAGCCAGCCGCTGGTTTCGGGTGCGGCGATCAGCAGGGTGTCGCCGGACATCTCCACCCGGGTCTCGCTGGCCGCCTGCTGGGCGGCGTCACTGCTGTCGTACGGGGTGATCTCGACCGCGGCGGTCTCGCGCGGTTCGGCGTACAGATCGATCGCCCCGCCGGCCAGCCGTACGTCGACGGTGACCGGGCCGGAGCAAGGAAACTCGGACATGGCAATACCTCGATTTCTGTCTCTTGCCGGCCGCCCGGCCGCGTCCCTTCCTGTCGGCGCGGCGGCCTGCGTCTGGTCTGGGTGTTGTCAGGCCTGGGCGTAGCCGGTGACGCGCTTGCCGAAGCTGGCCCGTCCCGGCGGGAACGGTGGACCCGGAGGTGGCGGGGGTGGCGGAGGTCCGCCGCTGACCGCGCGCCCGATCGCGCGCACCAGCCAGGCATTGACCGAGATCCCCTCGGCCGCGGCAGCCTGCTCGACCGACTCCTTCAGGTGTTCGGGCAGCCGCAGCGTGATGCGGGCGACGTCGCCGGCCCCCTCGGCCGGTGGCGGCACGGCGGCGGCCGGGACGGCTTCCGGCTCCGGCTGCGCGAACGGGGTCACCACGAGATCGGCTTCGCGGCCGCGCAGGCGTACGTCCACGCTCGCGGTGCCGAGCTTGGTCGTGACCTCGGCAGCGGCGTCCGACAGGGCCTCCATCAGGCACAGCCGGGCGGAGGCGTCGAGCGAGCCGGCGAGCAGTTCGCCGGCGCG
>SLSW01000026.1 GCA_007130245.1 Micromonosporaceae bacterium | reverse complement strand
CCGGACGTCGTAGCGGCAGCATAGAGTTCGCCGACTGACATAATCGGACGGTGGGGGATTCATGGCGAACCTGATCTACTCGATGCTCGTGTCGCTCGACGGCTACGTCGAGGAGGCGGACGGCAGTTTCGGCTGGGCCGAGCCGGACGAGCAGGTTTTCACGTTCATCAATGAGCTGGAACGGTCGGTGGGGACCTCTCTCTACGGCCGGCGGCTGTACGAGACGATGGCTCCGTGGGAGACCGATCCAGCGCTCGGGGCCTCGTCCGCGCACATGGCCGCCTTCGCCGACATCTGGAAGGCCGCCGACAAGATCGTGTATTCGCGCACGCTTTCGCAGCCGTCCACCGCACGCACGCGGATCGAGCGCGAATTCGACCCCGACCAGGTCCGGGAGCTGAAGGCGGCCGCCTCGCAGGACCTCACCGTGGGCGGGCCGGAGCTGGCGGCACACGCGCTCCGGGCCGGCCTGGTCGACGAGATCCACCAGTTCGTCGCACCGATCGTGGTAGGAGGCGGCAAACCGTTCCTGCCCACCGGTGTCCGGGTCGGGCTGGAGCTGCTTGACGAGCGCCGGTTCGACAACGGCATGGTCTTTCTGCGTTACCGCACCCGCGCCTGATCGGAGGTCGGAGATGACAGCGATGATGAAGGCGATCCGGCAGCAGGCGTACGGGCCGCCGGAGGTGCTGGAGCTGGCCGAGGTGCCACGCCCGCAGCCGCGGCCGACCGAGGTGCTGGTGCAGGTGCGCGCCTGCGGTCTCAACCCGGTCGACTGGAAGACCCGCGCCGGAGAAGGTCTGGACCTCCCGCTGCCGTTCATCCCGGGCTGGGACGTGTCCGGGGTGGTGGTCGACGTCGTCCCCGGGGTGACCCGGTTCCGGCCCGGTGACGAAGTGTTCGGCATGCCCCGCTTTCCGGGAGTGGCCGGATGCTACGCCGAGTTCGTCTCCGCCCGGGCCCGGCAGCTGGCCTGCAAACCGCAGGCGCTCAGCCACGTCGAGGCCGCTGGTCTGCCGCTGGCCGGGCTGACCGCCTGGCAGGCGCTGGTGGATACCGCGCAAGTGAGCGAAGGTCAGCGGGTGCTCATCACCGCCGCCGGCGGCGGGGTCGGACACCTGGCAGTGCAGGTCGCCAAGGCCCGCGGTGCCGAGGTGATCGCCCTCGCCCGCGCGGACAAGCACGCCGCTCTGCGCGAGCTCGGTGCTGACCACGTCATCGACTACACGCAGGTCGACCCGTACCGCGCCGTGTCCGACCTGGACCTGGTGTTCGACGTGCACGGTGGACCCGACTGCCTGCGCTGGGTTCCGGCGATCCGCCCGGAGGGAATGCTGCTGCCGCTGACCGGGGTCGGGCCGGACGTGGTCGACGAGGCGGCACGCCGCGGTGTGCGGTCCACCCTGCTGCTGGTGGAGCCGGACGGGCGCGGCCTGGAGTCGCTGGCGGCGCTGGCCGACGCCGGCCGGCTGCGGGTGCTGGTGCACGAGCAGCTGCCGCTGGCGCGGGCCGCGCAGGCGCACCGGATCGGCGAGCAGGGTCGCACCCTCGGCAAGCTCGTTCTCACCACCTGAGCCGTGGCGCGACGCCGCACCACACGAAAGGCGGGGTCAATGTCCAGCGCGCAGTTGTACGACACCATCGGGGCCACCTACATCGCCACGCGGCGCACCGAGCCGCGCATCGCCGCGCAGGTCTGGGCGGCGCTCGGCGACGCGCGGACGGTGGTCAACGTCGGGGCCGGCACCGGCTCCTACGAGCCACCCGACCGCGACGTCGCCGCGGTGGAGCCGTCGGCGCTCATGCGCGCGCAGCGCCCCGCCGACGCGGCGCCGTGCGTGGCTGCCGCCGCGGAGAGCCTGCCGTTCGAGGATCAGTCCTTCGACGCCGCGATGGCCGTTGCCACCCTTCACCACTGGCCGGACCCGGTCGCGGGCCTGCGGGAGATGCGGCGCGTGGCCCGCCGCGTGGTGGTGTTAACACACGACCGCAGTGACACCGGGTGGCTCAACCGGTTCTGGCTCACCCGTGACTACCTGCCCGAGGTGGCTGACCTGGTTGCCGGCGGGCCTTCGCTGACCGACCTGGCCGGCGCGATCGGCTCCCGGATGGAGCCGGTGTCCATTCCGTGGGACTGCGTGGACGGCTTCTTCGAGGCCTTCTGGCGCCGGCCCGAGGCATACCTGGACGAGCAGGTGCGTCGCGGAATGTCGGTGTGGGCCAGGGTCGGGCCGGGCGCCGAGCAGCGGGCAGTGCGAAGCCTCGGCGATGACCTTGCCTCGGGCCGGTGGGCCGAACGTAACCGCGACCTGCTCGATCTCGACGCGGCAGAACTCGGCCTCTGGCTGTTGATCGCCTGAGGCCAGGATCTTGCTCACTAGCTGAACTGCGGTGCCGCTGCCGACGCAGCCGGCTGCTCGGCCGGTCGCTCTCCGGCCTCGGGAAGGAGGTCCAGAATGATCTGGGCGACCGCGCGCGGTCGAGTCCACTGCACGGTGTGGCTGGCCAGCGGGACCTCCTCCAGTTGCCCGTGCGGCAGCAGACCGGCCAGTCGGCGGGCCCACTCGTGCCCGGTCACCGGGTCCAGCCGCCCCCGCACCACCACGGCGGTCGTGTCGACCAGCGGCGCCTTGCGCTCGACCGGATCGTGGAGGAAATCCCGGACGCTGGCGATCATCCGCCGGGGGCCACAGTCGAGGTAGTCACGCAGCAACACCAGCGGCAGGCCGGGTTTCTCCATCGGCCAGTGCAGAGGGTTACGCAGCGCCTGCTGGGACCAGGAGCGCCAGTGCTCGTCCACGGTCGGGGCGATGAGCACCATCGGCCCGAGCAGATCCGGCGAGTGCACCGCCATGTCGATCAGCACCTGGCATCCGGTGGACTGGCCGACCATGACCGCGCGACCGCGACCGGTGGCATGCAACCAGTCAGCCAACGCGGTGGACAGCCCTCGGGTGTCCAGGGCCTGCGTTGGGCCCCGGGTGAGCCCGAAGCCGGGCAGGTCCACGGCGACGGCCTGCGCGTGCGGTGCCAACACCCGCGCCAGTGGCCGGAAGTAGCGGTGCGACATGGCTGCTCCGTGGACGCACACCACCGGTGGTGCGGAGTCCGGCCCCTGCACCGCCGCGTAAAAGCGGGTGCCGCCGGCGGCGGCGAACTCGCGCATGTCCCACCCGCGGGCACCCACCCGCGTCACCCCCACGCCGGGCCGGGTCTTCTGACCACCGCTGATCGTCATCGCCACTCCCTCGACCGCGCGTGGATGCGTCCATGCCTGCTCGCCGGGGGATTACCCGCATATGCAGTGGCTAATCCCGGTTGCGCCGAGCCTTCGCAAAGGTGATGGTCAGGTACGATCACGACACGGGCGATGATCCGGCCACACGCCGGGGAGCCACCGGAGGAGCACCATCGTGTACGAGCCGCTGGAACCCGGCGTCGACCTTCCCGCCCTCGAGCACGACATCCTGGCGTACTGGCGCGAGCGCGACGTGTTCGCCCGCAGCCTGGTGCGCAGCGAAGGCGGCGCGCCGTACATCTTCTATGAGGGCCCGCCCACGGCCAACGGCGCGCCCGGCATCCACCACGTGGAGGCGCGCGCGTTCAAGGACGCCTTTCCGCGCTTCCGCACCATGAAGGGCTACCACGTGCCGCGCCGGGCCGGCTGGGACTGCCACGGCCTGCCGGTGGAGCTCGAGGTGGAGAAGCAGCTGGGCCTGTCCAGCAAGCAGGACATCGAGCGGTACGGCATCGCCGAGTTCAACGACCGGTGCCGCGAGTCGGTGCTGGCCTACGTGGACGCGTGGGAGCGCCTGAGCGAGCGCATGGGCTACTGGCTGGACTTCGACCACGCGTACCGCACCATGGATCCCTCCTACATCGAGAGCGTGTGGTGGGCACTGCAGCGCATCCACGAACGCGGGCTGCTGGTCGAGGATCACCGGGTGGCGCCGTACTGTCCCCGCTGCCAGACCGCGCTGTCCAGCCACGAGCTCGGCCAGCCCGGGGCGTATCAGGACATCGTCAGCCCGTCGGCGTACGTGCGCCTGCCGGTCACCGGTGGCCGGTGGTCGGATCAGGCCGCGGACCTGCTGGTGTGGACCACCACCCCGTGGACACTGGTCAGCAACACCGCGGTGGCGGTGCACCCGGAGGTGGACTACGTGCTGGCCCGCCACCCGGAGCACGACCGGGCGGCGGTGGTGGCCGAGCCGCTGCTCGACGCAGCGCTGGGGGAGGGCTGGCAGGTTACCGACCGGTGTACGGGTCGCGAGCTGGTCGGCGTGACGTACCAGCGGCCGTTCGCGCTGGTCGACATCCCGCAGGCGCACTACGTGGTGGCGGCCGGTTTCGTCACCACCGACGACGGCACCGGGCTGGTGCACCTGGCGCCGGCGTTCGGCGCCGACGACCTGGCCGCCGGGCGCGCCCACGGGCTGCCGGTGGTCAACCCGGTCGGCGCCGACGGGCGGTTCGCCGCCGAGGTGCCGCTGGTGGGCGGGATGCTGTTCACCGACGCGGACCAGCCGCTGCTGGCCGACCTGCGCGAGCGCGGGCTGCTGCACCACGAGGGCCGCTACCCGCACGCGTACCCGCACTGCTGGCGGTGCGGCCACGCCCTGCTCTACTACGCCACCCCGACCTGGTACATCCGCACCACCGCTATCGCCGACCGGCTGCTGGCCGAGAACGAGCGCACCAACTGGTATCCGGCCAGCATCAAGCACGGCCGGTACGGCGACTGGCTGGCGGGCAATGTGGACTGGGCGCTGTCGCGCAGTCGCTACTGGGGCACACCGATGCCGATCTGGCGCTGCGACCACGGGCACGCGGTGTGCGTGGGCTCGCTGGCCGAGCTGGGGCAGCTGGCCGGCCGCGACCTGTCCGGCCTCGACCCGCACCGGCCGTACGTGGACGAGGTGACGATCGCCTGCCCCACCTGCGGCGGGCAGGCGCGGCGGGTGCCCGACGTCATCGACGTGTGGTTCGACTCCGGCGCCATGCCGTTCGCCCAGCTCGGGGCCCCGCACCGTAACGCCGAGGAGTTCGCCCGCAGCTACCCGGCCCAGTTCATCAGCGAGGCCATCGACCAGACCCGCGGCTGGTTCTACACGCTGATGGCCATCGGCACGCTGGTGCACGACCGCAACGCGTACGAGAACGTGGTGTGCGTCGGGCTGCTGCTCGACGCCGACGGGCGCAAGATGAGCAAGCGGTTGGGCAACATTCTGGAACCGGTGCCGCTGATGGACCGCCACGGCGCCGACGCGGTGCGCTGGTTCATGCTCGGCTCCGGTTCACCGTGGCAGGACCGCCGCATCGGCGACGAGGTGCTCGCCGAGATCGTGCGCAAGGTACTGCTGACGTACTGGAACACCGCGGCGTTCCTGTCGCTGTACGGCCGCGCCGCGGGCTGGACCCCCGGCAGCGATCCGGCCGCCGCGCCGGAGCCGGCGGTGATGGACCGCTGGCTGCGCTCGGCGACGGCCGCGCTCGTCGATCGGGTGGACCGGGCGATGGAGGGGTACGACACCCAGCGCGCGGCCCGGCACCTGGCAGGCTTCATCGACGACGTGTCCAACTGGTATGTGCGGCGCTCGCGCCGGCGGTTCTGGGACGGCGACCCGGCCGCGCTCGCGGCTCTGCACGAGTGCCTGCACATTCTGACCCGGCTGCTGGCGCCGATGGTGCCGTTCGTGACCGAGCGGGTGTGGCAGGCGCTGGTGGCGGTCACCGACGCCGGCGAGGTCGACTCGGTGCACCTGGCGGGCTGGCCCGAGCGGCGCCCGCACCTGCTCGACCCGGAGCTGTCGGCGCAGATGACGCTGGTGCGGCGGCTGGTCGACGTCGGCCGCGCCGCCCGGGCCGCCTCCGGCATCAAGGTGCGCCAGCCGCTGTCGCGCGCGCTGGTCGCCGCGCCGCAGTGGGAAACTGTGCCGGGCGAGCTGCGGGCCGAGATCGCCGACGAGCTGAACGTGGTGACCGTGGAGGCCCTGGCCGATGCCACCACGGTGGTCGACGTGGCCGTCCGGCCACGCTTCCGCGAGATCGGCGCCCGGTTCGGGCCGGGCACGCAGCAGGTCGCGCAGGCGGTGCGCCAGGCCGACCCGGTGGCGGTGGCCGCCGCGCTGCAGGCCGCCGGCGAGGTCGCGGTCACCGTCGACGGCGAGCAGCTGACCCTCGGGCCGGACGAGGTCGAGGTGACGCGGACGCCGCGCGCCGGATGGGCGGTGGCCACTGAGGGTGGCCTGACCGTGGCGCTCGACGTGGAGATCACCCCGGAGCTGCGCCGGGCCGGGGTGGCCCGCGAGGTGGTCCGGCTCGTCCAGCAGGCCCGCAAGGACGCCGGGCTGGAGGTCACCGACCGGATCGCGTTGACCTGGGCGGCCGGCGGCGAGACCGCCGCGGCGATCCGCGAACATGAGGCGCACATCGCCGCCGAGGTGCTGGCGTCGGTGATGGACGAGGCCGCCACCGCACCGCCGGAGCCACCGGCGGCGCAGGACGAGCAGCTCGCCGTACGCCTCTGGATCATCCCGTCCGGTGAGGGGACCCGGTACGCTCGGCGCACGTCGGGTAGGGAGGGTGTCGATGCTTGAGCAGCGGTTCCGGATGGCCGCGTACGCAGTGTGCAGGAGCGGCGATCGGGTGCTGCTTGCCCGCTACGTTTCACCGGATGAGAGTCTGCGGCACTGGACGCTGCCCGGCGGGCGGGTTGAGCACGGCGAGGACCCCTACCATGCGGTGGTCAGGGAAGTCGCGGAAGAGACCGGGTATGAGGTCGAGGTGGAGCGGCTGCTTGGCCTGGACTCCCGGACGATGCGGGTGGACCGGGGCACCCCCGGCAAGGCGCAGTTGCACCGGGTGGGAGTCTTCTACCGGGTACGCGTCACCGGCGGGGAACTGCGCCACGAGGTGGACGGTACGACCGACCTGGCGGCGTGGGTGGGCAGAAGCGACGTGCCGAAGTCCCCGCGAGCTTTCGTGGTCGACACCGGGTTGGAACTCGACCGTGCGGTGCCGCCAGTCGGACGGGTGGAGCCGGTGCCAGTAGGAGGCCTGCTTCGGTACTGAGTCAAGGAGTGGTTCACGGACTCCAGACGGCAGGCGGGTGCGTGGTCTCATCGGTGGTGGTGACACTCGCCGGTGAAGACCTCGGCGATGGCCTCGCGCGTGGTCGCCAGCACCGCCTCGCGCATGGTGGTCGAGTCGACCCGCGCCCGCGGCTCGTGGTAGAGGCGCGCGGCGAGGCCATCCAGAGTGGCCAGCAGCCGCAGCCCGGCCCGGCCGCTGCCGACCGCTGGCGCGACCTCGCCGCACTCCTTGCCGTTGTCGATGGCGGAGCTCACCTCGGCTCGCACCGCGGCGGCGTGCTCGGTGGCCACCGCGGACAGTGACGGGTTGTCCAGCGCGCGGCCGAGGAACGACCGGCTGACCCGGTATTCGGTGCGGCGGGCACGGTCCAGCGGGAGCATCTCGGTGACCGCGTCGAACAGGATGTCCCGGATCGGCCGCCGATGCCGTTCGCCCTCGGCGATCCTGCGGTCAATGCGGGCGCGGCCGGCCCGGATGACCTCCCGGTAGGCGTGCAGCAGCAGGTCGTCTTTGCTGGGGAAGTAGTGCTGCACCAGGCCGACCGAGATGCCCGCCTGCTGCGCCACTCCCGCGATGGTCACCGCGTCCAGGCCGTGCCCGTCGACGAGCGAGACCACGGCGTCGGCAAGTTGCCGGCGCCGGGCGTCATGGTCGGCGGTGCGGGGCATGGCATAACCGTATCATCGTATGGTTTACTCAAAACCGTACAACGATATGGTTATGAGGGGACGGGCATGGGTGGAGCCACCAGCGACCTGACCGGGATCGACGACTACGTGCGCGAGCGCATGGCAGCCACCCGTACGCCGGGCCTGGCGTACGCGGTCGTCGGCCCGGACGGGGTGGTGCGCCGGCGCACCTGGGGACACGACGGCCACGGCGCGCAGGTCACGACTTCCACACCGTTCCTGTGGGGCTCGGTGTCGAAGCCGGTGACCGCCACCGCGGTCATGACGCTGGTGGACGCCGGAAACCTCGACCTCGATGCGCCGGTGCGCCGCTACCTGCCGTGGTTCCGGCTCGCCGACGACGTTGCGGCCGAGGGCATCACCATGCGACACCTGCTGACCCACACCAGCGGCATCCCCGGTGGCACCGGCGTGACCGATCGGTTCGAGGAGGTTGACGACCCGTACCGCCGTGGTGTTGCCGACCTGGCCGGGGTGGCCCCGCGCGCGGCGCCGGGGCAGCGGCACGCCTACACCAGCGCCAACTACCTGGTGCTCGGTGCCATCGTGCAAGCGGTCACCGGACAGTGCTTCGACGAGTACCTGCGTGGCGCGGTCCTGGGCCCCTGCGGCATGACCGGGACGATCACCACCCCGGCGCAGGCGCGCGCAATGCTCCCGCCGGGACACCGGTATGTCGTGGGCAGGCCGGTCGCCATGCCCAGCCCGTACGACCCGGACGGCGCAGGATCGCGCCGTCGCGACGTTGCAGAACGTCTACGGCTTCTTCCAGGACGCCGGTCTCGCCGCCGCCGGTCTCGGCGCCGCTCGGCTGCTCGCCGGCCTGCGACCGGACCCGGTGCGGCGTACGTTCGCCTACCCGCTGGCGCTCGGCGCGGTCGGCGCCGCCACCGCGCTGTCGCTGGCGGCGCTGTCGGTACCGGCCGCGTGCTGCGCCGCCTACCGGTTGCTGCGCCCGCCCCGGCAACCGGCCGGTGGCCGCGCCAAGGCCGCAAGCTGGGACCCGCCGCTGTTCGGCGTACGGCTGCGCGACGTCCCGCTCTATGCTCCCGACATCGGGTGGCCGCTCACCACCACCGCGGCGCTCGCCGCCTCGCTGCTGCCGTCCCCGCGACGCTGACCCCACCCCATTCGTGGATCTTGGACGCCGGTGCCCTCGTAGGGGCGCCGGGCGACCAAGATCTCGATCGCGTCACTCTCATGTGTGTGCCTGCCGGTCCGGCGTCAGCAATAATCTACTCTTGACTTATATAAGCGCACTCTTTAAAATATGCGAGTGCACGCGTTTGACGTCCTCGGTGACCCGGCGCGGCGGCGGATCCTCGAGCTGCTCGCCGACGGGGAGCGGAGCGCTGGCGCGGTGTGCGAGGTCATCCAGGAGGAGTTCGGGATCTCCCAGCCGGCGGTGTCGCAGCACCTGCGGGTGCTGCGGGAGAGCGGGTTCGCGACCGTGCGTCCGGTGGGGACGCGCCGGCTGTACGCGATCAACGACGAACCGCTGCGGGAGATCGACGCGTGGCTCGACCACTTCCGGCGGTTCTGGACGCCCCCGCTGGAGGCACTGGCCACCGAACTCGCTCGAGGGCGCCGCCAGCGCCGCCTGGCACAGTCCGACAACGATAGGAGTGAAGAATCATGATCGATATCAAGCACCAGATCAGCGAGGTGCGCCGTGAGGTCGGCAGCAGAGTGCTCGAAGCGGGCGAGGCCCGGGTGATCACGCTCAGCCAGACCTACCGGGGCGACCTGGCAGACGTCTGGGACGCCTGCACCAACCCCGAACGCATCCCTCGATGGTTCCTGCCGATCTCGGGTGATCTGCAGGTGGGTGGCCGCTATCAGCTCGAAGGCAATGCTGGCGGGACGATCGAGCGGTGCGACCCGCCGCACAGTTTCGCCGCCACCTGGGAGTTCGGCGGCCAGGTCAGCTGGATCGAGGTACGGCTGGCCGAACAGCCGGACGGGAAGGTTCAGGTGGCGCTCGAGCACGTCGCCCACGTCGACGAGATGTGGGAGCAGTTCGGTCCGGGAGCGGGCGGCGTCGGCTGGGACGGAGCCTTGCTGGGTCTGGCCATGCACCTGTCGGGTGCCCCGCCACTCAACCCGGAGGAGGCCGCCGCCTGGATGAGCTCGGACGAGGGCCACCAGTTCTATGCGCTCAGCAGCGAGCAGTGGTGCCAGGCCGACATCGCCGCCGGCACGCCGGTCGCCGAGGCGCAGGCTGCCGCCGACCGCGTGCGCGCGTTCTACACCGGTGCTGAACCGCCGCCCGAAACGGGCCCAGGTCGCGATGGATCATCTTGAACCAGACGCGGGCGAGTCCGCCGACTCGGTCAGCCGACGAACGCATCACGGATACCACCCCTCGTTCAGGCGGCCCGCGCCACCCGCGCGGCCAGCCACGCGACATCCTCGGCGGTACGGGCAGGGGTGTCCGACGGTTGCATCACATGGCTGAGCACGAGCCGCACGACCGCGTCGATCGTCACGGAGAGCTCGTGCGCGTCGAGTGGCGGCGCGAACCGCACGACCCGATCGGCCACCAGCGACTTCGCCGTGGTCAGCAGGGACTCCGCATGCGTGGTCAGCAGCGGCAGCAGCTCGGTGTCGGTTCCATGCGTGGCGGACGCGATCGCGTGCAGGAGACGGTTGTCCTGCGCCAGCTCGAGAACGCCCTTCACCGCGTCGTGGATCGCCTGCCGCAGGTCGCGGGGGTTCGCATCGAAGGCACGCTCCACCACCGCGAGGAACCGCCCGAGCTCGTTGAGGACCATCGCCCCGGCCAGCGCAGGCTTCGAGCCGACCTCGTTGTAGACGGTCTGCCGGCTCACTCCGACGGCGGTGGCCAGGCGGCCCATGGTGACCGCCGACCACCCCGACCGCGCGGTCAGCTCCGCTGCGGCCATGATGATCTGCCGCCGGTAGGTCCCGTCGTCCGGTCCGGAAGCTACTGCTGCCGTCATGGACGCCATCCTAGGCAGCGTCAGTTACCTGCCTTCTCCAGCAGCCGGAAGTCGATCTTCTCGCGTACGCCGCAGTCGGGGCAGCACCACGTGTCGGGCACCGCCGACCAGGGTGTGCCGGCGGGGAAGCCCTCACGCGCATCGCCGACCGCCTCGTCGTACACGTAACCGCAGTTCGGACACTCGGCCGCGGGCGTGCCCACGCTTGTGACAGGGACCGGGTCGCGGGACGGGCCGTCGACCGCGGCGGTGTTGAGGCCGCCGACGGGTGGGTTGACGGCCGGCTGTGGCCCGGTGCCGGGCGGGGGATAGGCCGCCAGGACCTTCTCCCGCTTGCGCGGACTGATGTTCGAACGGCTCATGTCACCGTCGAAGTGCGCGAGCACCCGCGGGTCCATCACCCGGCGCCAGATCGCCGGCACCATCGCGAGCAGGATCATCCCGGCGTACCCGGTCGGCAGCACCGGTGACTCCTGGTAGTCGCGCAGCGTCTGGTAACGGCGGGTGGGGTTGGCGTGGTGGTCGCTGTGGCGCTGCAGGTGGT
>SLSW01000089.1 GCA_007130245.1 Micromonosporaceae bacterium | reverse complement strand
CTGGTCGTCGACGCCACCGGTCGGGGCTCGCGGACCCCGAGGTGGCTCGCCGGACTGGGGTACGAGCCCCCGGCCGAGGAGAAGGCCGGCATCGCGGTGGGGTACGCCACCTGCTACTACCGCCTGCCGGACGACGCCCTCGACGGCGACTGGGGCACCCTGCACGCCCCCACCCCGGACCTGCCGCGCGGCGGAGCGCTCAACCGCATCGAGCAGGGACGGTGGCTGCTGACGTTGCTCGGGGTGGGGGGTGACCATCCGCCCACCGACCCGGGCGGGTATGTCGCGTTCGCGAAGTCGCTGCGTTTCCCGGACATCCACGACGCGATCTGCTCCGCCGAGGCGATCGAGGGTCCGCTGCCGTACCGCTTCCCCGCCAACGTGCGCCGCCGCTACGAGCGGCTGGCCCGCTTTCCGGACGGGCTGCTCGTGCTCGGCGACGCGGTGTGCAGCTTCAACCCCATCTACGGGCAGGGCATGACCGTGGCCGCCCTGGAGGCGCTGGCCCTGCGTGACCACCTGGCGGCGCACCCCGAGCCGCGCGCGCGGCGGTTCCTGCGGGACCTGGCCTCGCTCGTCGACGACCCGTGGCAGATGGCCATCGGTGGAGACCTGATGTTCCCAGGGGCGAAGGGTCGGCGCACCGGCACGATCAAGGTCGCCGGCGCCTACCTGCCGCGGCTGCACGCCGCGGCCACTCACGACGCCGCGCTGGCGGCGGGATTCGTGCGGGTTTCCGGAATGGTGGACCCACCGGGCACCCTGCTGCGTCCAGGTGTGGCGCTGCGCGTGCTGCTTCACACGCTGGCCGGTCGGAGGAACCGTCGACGATCCGACATCCCCAGTTGGTGACCGTCGGCCGCGGCGGCCGTAGCATGCGCGGTTATGGAGCTGCTGGAGCGTGAACCGCTGCTGGCGGCTCTGGACGACCGGCTGCAGGCCGCCGCGGCCGGCTCCGGCAGCATGGTGCTGCTGGCCGGCGAGGCCGGCATCGGCAAGACCAGCCTGGCGCGCGCCTTCTACGACCGCCACGCGCACGAGGCCGAGGTGTGGTGGGGCGCCTGCGACGCCCTGACCACCCCTCGCGCACTCGGCCCGCTCTACGACATCGCCCGCACCGCCGGCGGCGACGTCATCGAAGACGTGCACTGGTCCGACGAAGCCACCCGCGACCTGCTCATCTACCTCGCCCGGCGCATCGACCGCTGCCACGCCGTCGTCGTCACCACCTACCGCGACGACGAGATCGGGCCTGAGCACCCCCTGCGTACAACCCTCGGCCACCTGGCGACCGTGCCGGAGGTGCACCGGTTGTCGATCCCCCTGCTGTCCGAGGCGGCGGTCGCCGACCTCGCCGCAGACCACCACCTCGACGCGACCCAGGTCTACCGGATCACCAGCGGCAACCCGTTCTTCGTCACCGAACTGCTCGCCACTGGCGCCACCGACACCGTGCCCCGCACCGTCGCCGACACCGTGCTGGCGCGCACCACCGGCCTGTCGCCGCCGGCACGCGCGGTGCTGGACACCGCGGCGATCATGCCCGACCGGGCCGAGATCGAGCTGGTGCGGGCCGTCGCCACCGACGATCTCGCCGCGGTCGAGGAGTGTGAGGCAGCCGGTCTGCTGCACACCGACGGGCGATCGTTGCGATTCCGCCACGAGCTGGCGCGGCTGGCCGCCGAGCGGAACATCCCGGCGCTGCGGCGGCCGCAACTGCACGCGGCGGTGCTGGACCACCTGCGGCGGCAGTCCGAGCCGGACCCGGCACGGTTGGCGCACCACGCCGAACAGGCTGGCGACGGCGACGCGGTGCTGGAGTTCGCCCCGGTCGCCGCCGTCCGCGCGGCCCGGCACGGCGCCCGGCACGAGGCAGTCGCCCACCTGCGTCACGCGCTGCGGTACGCCGATCAGCTGTCCGCTGAGGATCAGCTGGACCTGCGGGAGCGGTTTGCGCAGGAGTGCGGCGCGGTCGGCCGACCGGGGGAAGCGATCGACAGCCTGGAACGCGCGGTGGCCACGGCCCAGGACCTGGCCGACGTCGGCCGCCGGGCCCGGTTGTGGTCCCGGCTCGCCATCGCCCTGGGGATGGCGGCGCGGACAGCGGAGTCCCGCCGGTGCATCGACACCGCGATCGCCCTGGCGGACACGCTGCCGGCCGGCCCGGACCCCGCGCACGTCTACGCCAATGCCGCGATGATTCGCATGCTCGCCAGGGACATCCCGGCCGCTGTCGGCCTCGGCCGCCGGGCGATCGAGATGGCTGAGCAGCACGGCGCCGACGCCGCCCTGATGATGGCGTTGAACGCGACCGGTTCGGCCGAGTGGTTCACCGAGCCGGATGCCGCCGAAGGCACCATGACCAGGGCACTGGACATCGCTCACCGCCTCGGCGACGACGCGAGGGCCGGCAACCTCATGCTCAACCTCGGCACCGCGGCGGGCGAGGTGCGCTGGTACGCCGTCGCCGAGAAGTGGCTGGCCGAAGCGATCACCTGGACCAGTGCGCGGGACCTGGACGAATACCGCGACTACTGCCTCGCGTGGTCGGCCCGGGTCGCGTTCGAGCAGGCTCGCTGGAGCGAAGCGGCCGACCTGGCATCTCGGGCGGTGCGCAGCCAGAGCGTCATCGCCCGGATCACCTCGCTGACCGTGCTCGGACGGTTACGCATCCGGCGAGGTGATCCGGACCCGGACACCCCGTTGGCTGAGGCGTGGGAGCTGGCCCGCCGCACCGGTGACCTGCAGCGGCTGTGGCCGGCCGCGGCCGGACGGGCCGAGGCGGCGTGGCTGTCCGGCCGGCCCGAGTGCATCCCCGAGCTGGTCGACGAGACCTTCCGGCTCGCCGTCCAGCTCGAGCAGCAGTGGCCGATCGGCGAGCTG
>SLSW01000101.1 GCA_007130245.1 Micromonosporaceae bacterium | reverse complement strand
GCCGGCCCACCACCGTGGACAGTTCCCGCATCAGTTCCGGATCGCTCACGGTGTGGTCGCGGCGGCGCTTGTACGCGTCGTCGAGCACCTCGTCGCCGCCGCGCTCCACCCCGGTGTCGACCCCACCGGCCTCGTGCCACACGTCGATGAGCCGCTGGCACCACTGCAGCGGCAGGGCGCCGGGCAGCAGCAGCACCGGCGCCTGGGCGGTCACGGTCGTCGGGGGGTCGCGGTGCACCGCCGCCTCCAGCAGCGCCGTCACCTCGTCGGCGAGGTCGTCGCCGGTGACGGTGCCGATCACGCGCAGGTTCGGGTCGAGCACGACCGCGGTTAGCTCTCCGTCGGTCACCCCGTACGCCGAGCCGACCGCGCGGTCCGGGTCGGCCCACACGGGCACCGGGCACTCGGGCGAGGGATCGACCGCGACCAGGCACAGCACCATGTCGGTGCGCGCGGCCAGCCGGCCGGCCAGGTCGATGATCCGCGGATCCTGACCGCCGGAGGTGGAGCTGTCGAACAGAACCGCGGTGGGACGGCCGCCGGCGTGGGCGTAGAAGCGCGCCGCCTGCCCGGACGGGCCGCGCGCCACGAAGTCCGGTGCCCGCTCGCCGGCCTCGAACGGCCGGCGCACCGTTGCGCCGGTGCCGTCGGTGGCGCCGGTGCCGTTGGTCGGCTCGCCCGCGGTCATGAGCCGCCGGTGCCTTCCGGTGCGAGGTGGCGCTCGATGGACTCCACCTTGGCCGTCAGGGCGCCGGACGCCCCGGGACGGTAGTCGGCCTTGATCACGGTGCTCACCCGCGGCGCGTGCGCCGCCACCGCGGCCACCGCGGCGGAGACCACCGCCATGACCTCGTCCCACGACTCGCCCTCGACCGTGGTGAACATCGCGTCCGTACGGTGGGGCAGGCCGGACTCCCGCACCACCCGCACCGCCTCGGCGACGATCCCGCCGACCCGTTCTCCCGCACCCAACGGCGTTACCGAGAACGCCACCAGCACCGACACGACGACTCCTCCCACGGCCGGGACAGGTCCCGCCCCTGACCCTACGCCAGCAACGCCGGCGCGCTCACGCGTCGCGGCGCCTGCGAGGGAGCGGTGTTGGACACGCTCGGTTTGGGGATGGGTTTTGTCGCTCCAGCGGCCAAACCAATCCCCAAACCGAGCAACTCTCGGCCGATACCGGTCAGGCTGCCCGTCGTGCGGCGACACTGAGGAAGTTCGGCAGGTGAACGTACGCGTCGATGCCGGCAGGATTATCGGCGGCGCGTTCCGGGCTCAGGCCGGGCTCGGCGATCTCGACCAGGTGACAGTCCAACCGCACGATTGCGTTCAGGTAGGAAGGAGACGGTGCGGTGGAAGCTCACGCCGTGCGGACCCGGGATCTCGTACTCGGCCAGGTACCGGTTGGTGTGATATGCGCCCTGCTCGCGCCACGCGGGCCACAGCTGCTCGAAGCACGGGTGGTTGATACCACGTTGCGGCGGCATACGGGACAGGAAACCACCCGCCGCGGGGTGGCGCGAGAGTCTTTCAGGCCACCGGGAGCAATTCGGTGGCGGTGGTCAACTCGTCCAGCACTCCGGCGAGCGGGGTCACGCCGAGGCCGGGGCCGTCCGGTACCCGCAGGTGGCCGTCGTCCAGCGTGAACGGCTCGGTGACGTCGCGCGCGTAGTAGCGGTCGGAGGCCGAGGTGTCCCCGGGCAGCGTAAACCCGGGCAGGGCCGCCAGGGCCAGGTTCGCCGCCCGCCCCAGGCCGGACTCGAGCATGCCGCCGCACCACACCGCCACCCCGTGCGCCCGGCACAGGTCGTGGATCCGCCGGGCCTCCAGGTAGCCGCCGACCCGTCCCGCCTTGATGTTCACGATCCGGCAGGCGCCCAGCATCAGCGCGTCCGCCGCCGCCTTCGCCGACGTAATGGACTCGTCCAGGCACACCGGGGTGCGGATCAGCCGGGCCAGTTCCGCGTGCTCGCGCAGGTCGTCCTCAGCCAGCGGCTGCTCGATCAGCAGCAGGTCGAAGGCGTCCAGCTTGGCCAGGGTGCCGGCGTCGGCCAGGGTGTACGCCGCGTTCGCGTCCACCTGCAGCGCCAGGTCGTCGCCGAAGCGCTGGCGCACCGCGGCCACCGGGGCCACGTCCCAACCCGGCTCGATCTTCAGCTTGATCCGCACGTACCCCTGGTCGAGATAACCGGCCACGGTGTCCAGCAGCGCCGGCACGCTCTCGGCGATGCCCACCGACACCCCGGCCGGCACCCGGTCGCGTGCCGCACCCAGGTACGCCGCGAACGACTCCCCGCTCGCGCGCAACTGCGCGTCCAGCACCGCCATCTCCAGCGCCGCCTTGGCCATCCGGTGGCCCTTGACCGGCGCCAGCAGCGGCGCCACCTGCTGCGCGTCCAGCCGGTCGGCGGCCAGCAGGCGCGGTACGAGGAACCGGCGCATCACGTCGGCGGCGCCGTCGGCGTACTCCGACGAGTAGTGCGGCTCGGCCGGCGCCACACACTCGCCCCAGCCCTCACCGGCGTCGGTCACCGCGCGCACCAGCAGGATGTCCCGCACCGTCTCGGTGCCGAACGAGGTGCGGAACGGCGCCACCAGCGGGATCGACACCCGCCGCAGCTCCAGGCCTTCCAGCTTCACGACGACCCACCCTCCTCGCGGGACAGTTTCCGCGGCGACCACTGCTCGACCACGTACCCGGCGTCGTCGGCGAAGCCGACCACCCGCGCGCCGCCGGCCATCAGCCCGCCGAGCACCTCCCGCAGCGCGTGGCGCCACCGCCGCGCCAGCTCCGGATCGTCACGCCGCAGCGCCTCGATGTCGGCCGGCACCGGCACCCGCACCGTGCCGGCGGTGGTGCGCACCGGCCGCGGGCGACCGTCCTCGACCTCCGTGAGCGCCGGAGGTGTGCCGGCGGCGTCGACCGTCGCCGGGGTGCCGTCGCAGGCGGCGACCACCGCCGGGTCGGCCAGCTCCCAGGCCACCAGCAGCCGGTCACTGCCCTGCCCGGCGTTGACCGCATCGTCCAGCTCGCCGTAGAAGTCCACCAGGTACTCGCGCGGGCGGGCCGCGAGCTTGACCAGGTTCACGTGGGCGTTGCGCCGCACCAGGGGGTCGAACGTCCAGGTGATCTCGCGCAGCCCCCGCGCTATCGCCCAGGCCCGCTGGTGCAGCTTGAGCGCGAACCCGACGCTACGTGCCCGGGCGTCGGCGACCACCCCGGCCACGTGCGAGTGCAGCGCGTCGCCGGGCGGGCCGTCCACCGGCGCGGCGAAGAAGCCGACGCACGCACCCACCATGGTCCGGTCGCGGTAGGCGGCGGCCGCGTAGTTGCCGGCGTGGGTCATCGCCCGCAGCTGCTCGAAGTTCACCGGCGACTCGCCCCAGATGCCGCGATAGAGGGCGAGCACCTCGTGCAGCTCACCCAGCGCGTACAGGTTGCGCACCTCGACGCCGGCCGCGGCCGCCGCGCGTGCCGCCGCCGCCGCCGGGTCGGTGCCCACGACCGGATCAGTGGTCACCCCGACACCTTCGGGGTCGCGCGCAGGCCGCTGTGCAGGTACGGGCTGCCGTCGGGCAGCTCGTAGAAGGTGGCCGCCGTCCAGGTGCGGTAGCCCGGCTGGCGGTACGCGTACACGCGGTCGGTGACCGGCACCAGGTCGAACTCCTTGGGCGGGCGGTCCACCCCCTCCACCGGCGCCGACCCGATCACCCGCAGCCGCGCGGCGCGCCCGTCGCCGGTGCTGACCTCCATGCGCACCCCGGTGCGCTCGTAGACGCCTGCGTACGGCGTGATGTCGACCGCCGGCGGCTGCGGCGGCGGCGCCAGCGGCGTGGTCATCTCCAGCCCGGCCAGTTCCCGCACCACCTCGCGCACCAGCGACTCGTACAGGTCGCGGGTGTGCCCGCCGTTTGTCAACAGCCCCACGGCCAGGTCGTGCTCGGGCAGCACCCGCAGGAACGCCGACTGCCCCACGGTGTTTCCGTCGTGGCCGATCACCCGGGTTCCGCCCCAGCCGAGCCGGAACCACCCCAGTCCCCAGGAGTCGGCGATCGCGTGCCGGTCCGGCACCTGCGCCTGTGGCGTCCGCATCGCCGTCGCGGTGTCGGTCGACAGCAGCCGGGTGCCGTCGGGCGCCACCCCGCCGGCCAGGTGCATCCGGGCGAACGCCAGCAGGTCCGCCATCGCGCAGTTGACCGTGCCGGCCGGACCGCTGGCGCGGGCGATGCCCCACACCGGGGTACGCCGCGGTGGCTCGTCGCCCTCGTGGACGTGCCCGACCGCGGTGCGGTGCAGGATCGCCTCGTCCGGCAGGGTCACCGTCTGCTCGGCGCCGAGCGGACCGGTCAGCAGCTCCCGCAGCGCGGTGTCCCACACCTTCCCGGTCACCTTCTCGACCACCCGGCCGGCCAGCGAGTAACCGGCGTTGCAGTAGGAGAAGGTGGCCCCGAGCGGGTGGTTGACCGGCACGTCCGCCAACCCGGCCACGTACCGTTCCAGGGCGTCGTCTCCGCGGCCGGTGTCGGTGAACACGTCGCCGTCGATGCCGCTCGTGTGGGTGAGCAGGTGGCGCATGGTGACCTGGGCGGTGAGGTCGCCGTCGGCCAGCCGCAGCTCCGGCAGGTAGCCGACCACCGGCTTGTCCAGGTCCAGCAGACCCTGCTCGGCCAGCCGCATCACCACGGTGGCGGTGAAGACCTTGGTGATCGAGCCGATCTGGAACAACGTGTCACCGGTGACCTCGACGCCGGTGTCGACGTTGGTCACCCCGTACGCCGCCACCTGCTGCTCGTCGCCGCGGGCGAAGCCGAGCACCGCCCCCGGCACCCGGTGCGCGGCGGCGAGCTCCGCCAGCCGGTCATGCCAGTGGTCGTACGCTGCGGTGTCCTGCGCCATGCGCTCCTCCTCGTGGTCAGTGGACCGCGCTGTGGTCCGGCGCCGGCCGGCCCGCTCGTCGCGGCACCGCCGGCGCGGATCGTCCTATGCCTATCACGCCCACACAGGCCGGCCCAGCTGTCGAGGCGTCGGCGCCGGTGCGGGACGTGTGACCCGGGCCGGTCGGGTCCGGTGCCTCTGACCGGCGCCCGGCGGGTCGGCGCAGCCTTGCTGGTAGGGGGTGATCGCGATGCGCGCACTCGTGGTCTACGAGTCGATGTTCGGTAACACCCGCGAGATCGCCGCGGCGGTGGCCGAAGGGCTGGGCACACGCGTGGCGGTAGATCTGGTGGAGGTCGGCGACGCGCCCACCGAGATCGGCGACAAGATCTCGTTGCTGGTGGTCGGCGGCCCGACCCATGCCCTCGGCCTGAGCCGGACCCAGACCCGGCAGGACGCGGTGGAGCGCACGACCGGCCGCGTGGAGTCCGGGAAGATCGGGCTGCGGGAGTGGCTGGGCACGCTCGCACCGGGTCGGTCCCCGCTCGCGGCGACGTTCGACACCAGGATCCGCCGGCCCCGCATGCCGGGCTCGGCGGCGCGCCGGGCCGAGCGCCAGTTGCGCCGTCTCGGGTTCGAGATCCTGACCGGCCCGACGAGTTTCTGGGTTACCGGGACCGCCGGACCGCTGGTCGACGGCGAGCGGGACCGGGCCCGCCGGTGGGGCGAGCAGCTCGGGGCGGAGCTGGTGACCCGCGCCGATGCCGGTGCGTGAGACCTGCCGCGGCGCTGAACCCGCGGTGGCGCGCAGCCAGCCGTGTCACGTGGGGGTGGTGAGGTGGGTGGCCAGGGGCGGGGTCGAACCGCCGACCTTCCGCTTTTCAGGCGGACGCTCGTACCAACTGAGCTACCTGGCCTCGGTGCGGTCCTGACGGGATTTGAACCCGCGACCTCCGCCTTGACAGGGCGGCGAGCACTCCATGCTGCTCCACAGGACCTCGTTCCGGTTCCGGCGGTCGACTCTACCGTCCGCCGGCTCGTGCCCCCAACGGGATTCGAACCCGTGCTACCGCCTTGAAAGGGCGGCGTCCTAGGCCACTAGACGATGGGGGCGGCGCTGCCATCATCGCACAACGTGCGACGCCGACATCATCCTCCCATCCGGCCCCGCCGGAGGCCGGTAAAGCATACGTGATTCGCGCCGTGCCGACCAGCCGCCACCTCCCACCCCGTCACGCGCCCCCGCCGCCCCCGCTCCCCCAGCGCCGCACTTTCAGCGAAAGCGCGGTCTCCGGGCACTGTCAACACCGCAGTTTCGCTGAAAGTGCGGCAGGGAGGGGATACCTCCCGCCATACGCGCAGTGGTCGGTCCGGGCCGGTGCCGCTATCGGCACGGGGAGGCGGTGGGCGGTTCGGCCCGGCCCACCGGGACGGCGGGCCGCGCGGCGTGCGGCTCGGCGCGAACCACGACCGTCATTTCTCCGGCCCGTGGCGGCAGCGGGTGGTGGGCCACCACGGGCGCCGGCGCGGAGCGGTCCAGCACCGCCTGCCCGGCCGCGAGCACGGTCACCACCGGCACCGTGGCCAGCCCGACCAGCAGCACCACCGCCGCCACGTACCGGCCCCCGACCAGTCCGGTCGCGCGGGTCGAGGTCTGGTCGGGCACGGCGGGGTCCTCCTGGGTCGGGAACGGACCGCGATAGACGCCACTTCGCTGAGTGGCGCCACGATTACTCCTAGCGTTGCAGCGTGACCGCGAGCGTCGCCACCCCCGAAAGGGTTGTTGATCTGGAAGATTTCTGACGGTCGGGCCGGATGGTCCGTTTCCACCGGGACGACAGGCAGTGGAGCAGGGCCGCGAACTCTGGGAGGATGGGCCCCTGGGAACATGTGACCCGACCCGCGCAGCCACAACCTCGGCCAGGCGCGGCACCCCACCGCGCGGCGCAGGAGACCCCGGGCCGACGCAGACACGACAGGGAGACACACATGGCGAAGGGTGCTACGGCCTCCCGGACCCGCTCGACGCGGAGCAGAGCCGCGGCGTCGAGCGAGCCGGAGATGGTGCAGCTACTCACCCCCGACGGGAAGCGGATCGACTCGGCCCGCGACTCGTACGGCACTGAGTACACGGTCGACTTCACCGACGACGAATACCGCGGGCTCTACCGCGACATGGTGGTGGTCCGCCGGCTGGACGCCGAAGCGGAGGCACTGCAGCGCCAGGGTGAGCTGGGCATCTGGGCCAGCCTGAAAGGCCAGGAGGCGGCCCAGGTCGGCTCCGGGCGGGCGCTGCGGCCGCAGGACATGGCCTTCCCGACCTACCGTGAGCACGGGGTGCTCTACTGCCGCGGCATCGACCCGATCATGCCGCTGGGCCTGTTCCGCGGCGTCGACCAGGGCGGCTGGGACCCGAACGAGTTCAAGTTCCAGATGTACACGATCGTGATCGGCGCCCAGACGCTGCACGCGACCGGGTACGCCATGGGCATCAACAAGGACGGCAAGGTCGGCGGCGATGACGGCGAAGCTGTCATCGCCTACTTCGGCGACGGCGCCACCAGCCAGGGCGACGTGAACGAGTCGTTCGTCTGGTCCAGCGTCTACAACGCGCCGATCGTGTTCTTCTGCCAGAACAACCAGTACGCCATCTCGGAGCCGATCGAACGCCAGACCCGGGTACCCCTCTACCAGCGGGCCAACGGCTTCGGCTTCCGCGGCATCCGGGTGGACGGCAACGACGTCCTGGCCAGCTATGCGGTCACCCGCGCCGCGCTCGACCAGGCTCGCAGCGGCGAGGGCCCGACGCTGATCGAGGCCTACACCTACCGGATGGGGGCGCACACCACCTCCGACGACCCGACCCGCTACCGGCTGGCCAACGAGCTGGAGGAGTGGCAGGCGAAGGACCCGATCACCCGCCTCGGCACGTACCTGCGCGAGCAGAAGCTGGTGGACGAGGACTTCTTCACCACGGTGGACGAGGAGGCCAAGGCGGCCGCCCAGCACCTGCGCGAGCGGGTGCTGACCCTGCCCGACCCGGACCCGGTGAGCATGTTCGACCACGTCTACCCGCACGGCTCGCCGGAGGTGGACGCCCAGCGTGAGAAGTTCACCGCGTACGCCGCGTCGTTCGAGGGGAGTGCACACTGATGGCCACGGAGAACCTGACCCTCGGCAAGGCGCTCACCATGGGCCTGCGCAAGGCCATGGAGGACGACCCGAAGGTCCTCATCATGGGTGAGGACGTGGGCAAGCTCGGCGGGGTCTTCCGCATCACCGACGGGCTGCAGAAGGACTTCGGCGAGGAGCGGGTCATCGACACCCCGCTGGCCGAGTCCGGCATCGTCGGCACCGCGATCGGCCTGGCGATCCGGGGCTACCGCCCGGTGTGCGAGATCCAGTTCGACGGCTTCGTCTACCCGGCGTACGACCAGATCGTCGCCCAGGTGGCGAAGATGCACTACCGCTCGCAGGGCAAGGTCCGGCTGCCGATCGTCATCCGGATCCCGTACGGCGGCGGCATCGGCGCGGTCGAGCACCACTCCGAGTCGCCCGAGCCCTACTTCATCCACACCGCCGGGCTGAAGGTGGTTACCTGCGCCAGCCCCCTCGACGCGTACTGGATGACCCAGCAGGCGATCGCCTCCGACGACCCGATCATCTTCCTGGAGCCCAAGCGGCGCTACTGGGAGAAGGGCGACGTCGACACCTCCGCGCCGGCGTCGTCGGCCTACCCGCTGCACGCCTCCCGTGTCGCCCGGCCGGGCACCGACGCCACCCTGGTGGCGTACGGGCCGATGGTGAAGGTGGCACTGGACGCCGCCACCGCGGCTGAGGAGGACGGGCGCGACCTGGAGGTCATCGACCTGCGGACGCTGTCACCGCTGGACCTGACGCCGGTGTACGAGTCGGTGCGGCGCACCGGCCGGTGCGTGGTGGTGCACGAGGCGCCGCAGACGCTGGGCACCGGCGCAGAGATCGCCTCCCGGGTCACCGAGGAGTGCTTCTACTCGCTGGAGTCGCCGGTGTTGCGGGTGACCGGCTTCGACATCCCCTACCCGGCCGCCCGGGTGGAGGAGGAGTACCTGCCGGACCTGGACCGGGTGCTGGACGCGGTCGACCGAAGCTTCGGGTGGTGACGAGATGGCTGTGCACGAGTTCCCCCTGCCGGACCTCGGTGAGGGGCTGACCGAGGGCGAGATCCTGAAGTGGCTCGTCTCCGAGGGTGACGAGATCGAGCAGAACCAGCCGATCGTCGAGGTGGAGACCGCCAAGGCCGCGGTGGAGATCCCGGCGAAGTGGCCCGGGAAGATCGTGAAGATCTTCCAGGCCGCGGGCAGCACGGTCGAGGTCGGCACCCCGATCGTGTCGATCGACACCGGTGGCGACGCACCCGCCCCCGCGCAGGCCGCGGCCCCTGCTGCCGCGCCGGCCGCGGCGGAGGAGGCCGAGCCGACCGGCGGCAAGATCGGCGAGGTGACCGCCAGCGGGCGCACCGCGGTGCTGGTGGGCTACGGTCCCCGCACCACCGCCGCCAAGCGCCGCCCGCGCAAGCAGTCCCCACCCCAACCCGCCGATCTTGCAGTTGTGTCACCCCCCGAACCACCGCAAACCGGGATAAAAGCCCCTGCGCGGGTGCAAGATCGCCGAGACGGGGCGGAGCAGCGGGGGCCGGCCCTGGCCAAACCGCCGGTACGCAAGCTCGCGCGCGACCTCGGCGTGGACCTGCACAGCATTACCGGCACCGGGCCAGCCGGCTCGATCACCCGGGATGACGTGCAGGCCGCCGTCGCCGGCGCGCCGGCGACGGCGCCGGTCGGCGCGGCGGCCCCGACGTTCGGTCCGGACCGCGAGCAGCGCATCCCCATCAAGGGAGTGCGCAAGCTGACCGCCGAGAACGTGTCCACGTCGGCGTTCACCGCTCCGCACGTCACCGAGTTCCTGACCGTGGACGTCACCCGCGCGATGGAGGCGCTGGAGCGTCTCAAGGAGCAGCCGGAGTGGCGCGAGGTACGGGTCTCGCCGCTGCTGCTGGCCGCCAAGGCGGTCCTGCTGGGGATCCGGCGTCATCCGATGATCAACTCGACCTGGGACGAGGCCGCCGGGGAGATCGTGATCAAGGAGTACGTCAACCTCGGCCTCGCCGCGGCCACCGACCGCGGGCTGATCGTGCCGAACATCAAGGACGCCGGCCGGCTGAGCCTGCGGGAACTGGCCGAC
Organism: Micromonosporaceae bacterium; assembly: GCA_007130245.1. Taxonomy (GTDB): domain Bacteria; phylum Actinomycetota; class Actinomycetes; order Mycobacteriales; family Micromonosporaceae; genus Natronosporangium. The sequence continues at coordinate 1,199 of SLSW01000101.1, read as the reverse complement.
GCGATGACGGCGCTGGTCCAGACCGCGAAGGCCGGCAGGACGGCACCGGCGGACATGTCCGGCGGCACCTTCACGATCACCAACGTGGGCGTGTTCGGGGTGGACACCGGTACGCCGATCCTGCCACCCGGCGAGGCGGCGATTCTCGCTTTCGGCGCAGTGCGGGAGATGCCGTGGGTGCACGAGGGCGAGATCGCGATCCGCCAGGTCACCACCCTCGGGTTGAGCTTCGACCACCGGGTCATCGACGGGGAGCTGGGCTCGAAGTTCCTCCGGGATGTCGGAGAGTTCCTGTCCGACCCGGAGACCGCCCTGCTCGCCTGGACCTGACGGCGGGAACCGTACCGGTGGGCCCTGTCGGTCGCGGGTCGCGACCGACAGGGCCCACTGGTATCTACGGATCCAGAAACCGTCCCTGTCCGCAGCCGCGCGCCCGGACGGGCGTTTCCCGATGGTACTGCTGGAGCGTGGGGCAGATCACCGAATAATCGTTGGCGATGAGACGTTGCGACAGGTGTAATCGAAGGGCGATGAACGTGACAACCGAATAAGGGGGAAGCCACGATGACCACGCTCAAGCAACGCATCCGCCACCGCCGCGATGCCGCCCGCCACGCGCAAGCACTGCAGCGCGCGATGCGCTCCGTCGACTCCAAGGCCGTCCGCAACGAGGTGCTCTCGCTGTTGGGCCACTGAGTCCGACCTGATCAGCCTCTTCGGCCCGTCCGGAACATCCGGGCGGGCCATCGGCGCACCTGCCGTGCGCCCGGGTTTCCTCCCGGCAGCGCGACCGGTACGGTTGTTCACTGCCGCATCCCCGGCAGCAACCGCCCCATCCGCGCGCGGGCCGCGGTGTGGCGCGAGGACGACAGGTACAGGAGGCGCCATCCAATGACGTCCGATGGCCAGGACCACCCGCCGACGACCCCGGCCCAGGGTGCCGTGCCGGCCGGTGGCGCAGCCTCCCCGGGCCAGGGCAGCGAGGCCGAGGGTAACCGTCCCCGGGCGGTAACCGCGCCGGCCCCGGCGAAGGTGCGCGCGACCGCGTCCGTGCCCGGCATCCGCGGCGAGCCGGCGGCCGGGGACGCGTCCCCGGCCTTCGCCCACCACTCATCGCTCGCCGCCGAGCAGGCCGCCGGGGACCAGGCCGCTGGCGAACCGGCCGCTGGCGAACCGGCCGCTGGCGAACCGGCCGCTGG
>SLSW01000231.1 GCA_007130245.1 Micromonosporaceae bacterium | reverse complement strand
TCTGCCTGGTTGATCAAATTCTTCGCAGACCTGATTATCCCAGCAGGAAGGGCACTTTCAACGTCTCCACACCGTTTACGAGCACAGTGGACCGGATCCGTCCACGGATCCAGGCTTAGGGACCCCAGCACCTGGCGGGCCAGCGATATTCGGCCCACCAGGTGAGGTGCTGGCACGGAACCATCCACCCTTCCGCAGGACGACACCGCCGACCCGCCAACCGGTTGACGTAAGTGATACAGGATAACGGTCATTATCCTATGTCGAACCTATAGCATGCGCATAATCCAAATCCATTAAGAAGTTACGACTAACTGATAATATCTGCAGTGTGACATTGGTGGACGAGACCGGGGACATGGTGGAGGCGCAGGCCAGGGCCTGCGCATATCGGCAGTGCGGGCAGCCGCTGGCCTATGACGGGCGCGGCCGCCCACCCGAATACTGTCCAGACCGTCGCTGGCCCGAGGGCAGGACGTGCAAGCAGATGGCCGCCGCCGAGCGCGCGGCCGAACGCGCCGCCGGGCTCGACGTGCCGCTGGAGACGTTCCGTACGGCGGGGGAACGGCTGGTCAGTGTCGCCGCGCCGCTGGCGCAGCACCTGACCGACCTGGTCGAGGCGATCCAGGGCGTCCGCGACGGCGCGCTGAGCCGGATCGCCGACGCAGAGTCCACCGCGACGGCCGCCGCCGAGCGGGCGCAGGCAGCCGAGTCGCAGGCCCTCCAGGCCGAGCGGGCCCGGCAGGCGGCCGAAGCCGAACAGCAGCGCTGCCGACAGGCCACCGAGGCGGCCGAAAAGCGGGCCGACCAGGCCCGCCACGAGGCCGACGAGGCCGGCGAGCGCGCCTGGCGCCAGGTGGCCGAGGCCGACCACGCGCGGGGACAGGCCGAGGCCGCCGCAGCGGCCTCGGAGAAGGCCCACGCCCAGGAGACCGAACGGCGCCGCAACGCCGAAAGGCGCGCCGCTGACGTCGAGGCGGAGCTGCACAGGGTGACCCAGCAGCGCGAGTCGGAGCGCGTCACCACCGGGCAGCTTCGCGACCAGCTGGCCGCGGCCGGCGCGCGGTCCGACCGCGCCGAAGCCGACAACGCCGATCTGCGCCAGCAGCTGGAGCGGGTGCGTACCGAGCTGACCCAGCGAATCAGCGAACGCGACCACGCGCAGCAGCGGGTCGCCGCCGCCGAGGAGCAGGCGCACGCGACGGCGGTGGCCGAACAGGACATCCGGGCGCAGGCCGCCCGGTTGACCGGCGAGGTCGAGCGGCTTCGGCAGACCATCGCGGCTGAAACCGCCCGCGCCGAGCGCGCCGAGTCGAGAGTGGACCAGCTGCTCGCGGCGCTGCCACCGTCGGCGACCACCACCTGACCCCCTTCGTTGATCTAGGGATTGTTCACGTGATTCGATCTTCAACGACGTGATTTATCCCTAGATCGACGGGAAGGGGGCCTGTCCGGCCCGACCACACAGCGCGGCCTCACCCCAGCTTGCCGGTGACCCCGCGGATCTCGTCGTCGTCGAACGCCCGCATGGTGGTCGTGCGGAGGAAACCCCGGGAGCTGACCGCCAGCGCGAACGCGGTCGCGGCCTCGTCGTCCGGGAAATCGGCCACCAGCACCACGTCATACTGGCCGAGGGTCCAGTAGGTGTGCCGGACCTCTCCACCCAACTGGCGCGCGGTCTGCCTGGTGTCCTCGGCTCGGTCGGCTGTCTGCGCGTACTCTTTGACACCCTGCTCGGTGAAGCTGGCCAGACTCACGTACGTCGGCATCGTCGCCCCCCGTGACTCGACGCCCGGCATGCCGTACCAGGGCGTGGACCACGTCAGACTACGGCCGGCGACCGGACCGACGGGGCGGAACCGCGACGTTGGTCCCCCTACCGCAGGTAGGAGGCGCCGTTGAGGTCGATGATGGTGCCGGAGGCCCACTCGGCGGCGGGGGAGGCCAGCCAGAGCACCGCCTCAGCGATCTCGTCCGGGCGTGCCACCCGCCCGAACGGGCTCTGGGCGCGGATCTCGTCGCCGCGCGGCGGCTTGAGGTGCTCGTTGGTCATGTCGGTCTCCACGAACCCGGGCGCGACCGCGGCGACCGCGATGCCGTGCGGGGCCAGCGCCACCGCCAGCGACTGGCTCAGCGCGTTCAGACCGGCCTTGCTGGCGCCGTAAGCGGGGCTGTCCGGCTCGCCGCGGAACGCGCCGCGGGAGGAGACGTTGATGATGCGTGCGCCGGCGTTCATGTGCCGCACCGCGCACCAGGTGGCGTTGGCGGCGGCCACCAGGTTCAGGTCGAGCGTGTGCCGCCACAGCTGCTGCCACTGCTCGTACGAGGTGGCGGTGACCGGATGGGCCAGGAACACTCCGGCGTTGTTGACCAGCACGTCCAACCCGCCCAGTTCCGCGGCGGCGGTGTCCACCATGGCCCGTACCGCCTCCGGATCGGTCAGGTCGGCCTGCACCACCGCGTGCCCGTCGCCGGGCAGTTCGCCGCGCAGCGTGCCGGCCAGCTCGGCCGAGGCGCGGTGGTGGATCGCCACCCGGTCGCCGGCGGCGGCGAAGGCGTGGGCCACCGCGCGGCCGATGCCGCGGGAAGCGCCGGTGACCAGAACGTTCCTGCGGCTCGTCGAAGGCATCGGCTCAGAAGACATCGGCTCATCCTGCCGGATCGCCAGATGGGTTTGCCTGCGGGGCACGTGCCAGCGGGACGCTTACCAGGGGCACCGGCTGCGGCAGCGAGCCGGCCGAACGCCACCCGACCAGATCCACCTCGTCGATGCGGGTCTGTCCCAGCGCGAGTGTGCGGCGCGCGGCCACCCAGTCGATCAATGCCTGCGGCCGCTCGATCGGCCCGGCGAAGTGCAGCACGGTCGCGTACCAGATGTCCCGGTCGGAGAACCGGTTGCGCCCGATGCTGTCTTTGAGGTTGGTGGCCAGCATGTCGGCCGCGTCGTCAACCGGGTAGGCACACGCCAGGATCCCGACCGGGCTCAGCGTCAACCCGCCGAAGCGCAGCCGCACCGGCTGCGAACGTGCCGCCGCGGCCGGCAGGCCGGCGGTGTAGCGGGCCACCTGCGGGTCGTCGTCGGGCACGTGGTGCCGGTACGGCTCCAGCGGCAGCACCGTGACGTGGGAGGTGGCCACCGAACCGGTCAGCCAGTGGTCGGTTCCGGCGACTGCCTGCGCCTCGGCGGCCACCTCGGCCAGTCGCGCCGCGGTGGCCGGATCCGGACGCAGCACCACCGAGATGCCCCAGCGGCCACCGTCGACCAGCGCGCCGTCGCGGTGGTGGGTTCCGGCCAGCACCTCCTTGCTGCCGCGGGTGAACAGCGCGTCGAACTTCAGGTCATAGGTGCTCGTGATCGAAGCGGTCATGACCCGGGATGCTAGCGATGCCGCGCCAGCACGGCCCAGGAGCCCGCGTGGCCATATGATCGAAACGGTCGGGAATCGGGTGCGGCGTGAGGCCGTGCAGCCGGGTGGGAGTCGGACAGCGTCATGGATCGCGTCGAGCAGCTCCAGCGGGGTCGCCAGCTCTACGCCGACTGGGCCTGGGACCACGCGTACGAGACGCTGTCGCAGGCTGACGCGGCCGGGCCGCTGGAGCCCGACGACCTGGAGTTGCTGGCGACCGCGGCGTACATGACCGATCGCCGCGACGACTTCGTCGCCGCGCTGGCGCGGGCGCACCACGCCCACCTGCACCACGGCGCCACCGCGCGGGCGGTGCGCTGCGCGTTCTGGATCGGCGCCGTACTGGCCCTGGCGGGAAGGCCGGGACACGGCAGCGGCTGGTTCGCCCGCGCCGAACGGCTGCTGGAGCAGGTCGACGACTGCGTAGAGCGGGGATACCTGCTGCTGCCGCAGATGCTGCAGCAGCATGCCATGCACGACTGGCAGGCGGTGGCCACCATCGCCGCCGAGGCGGCCACGATCGCCCAGCGGTACGGCGACCGGGACCTGTTCGCGCTGGCGGTGCACGAGCAGGGCCACGCCCTGGTGCGACTGCGGCGGGTCGTCGACGGGCTGAAACTGCTCGACGAGGCGATGGTGGCCGTGGTGGGCGGGGAACTGTCACCGGTGGCAACCGGCCTGGTGTACTGCGGCGTGATCGACTACTGCCAGGAGCTGTTCGAGTTGCGCCGCGCCCGCGAGTGGACCACCGCCATGACCCGCTGGTGCGGGCAGCAGCCCCAGATGGTGGCCTTCACCGGCCGGTGCCTGGTGCACCGCGCCGAGATCATGCAGATGGGCGGCGGTTGGTCCGAGGCGCTGCGCGAGGCGCGGGAAGCCGGCCGGCGGCTGGCCGCAGGCACCGAGGCGGACATCCGCGGGCTGGCGTACTATCGGCAGGGCGAGCTGCACCGGCTGCGCGGCGAGTTCGAGCAGGCCGAGGAGGCCTATCGCCAGGCCGGCCGGCACGGTTGGGACCCGCAGCCGGGGCTGGGCCTGCTGCGCCTGGCACAGGGCAACGCCGACGCCGCCGCGGCGGCGGTCAGTCGGGCGCTGGGCGAGCGCAGCGAGCCGCTGGCCCGGGCGGCGCTGCTGCCGGCCCTGATCGAGATCACACTGGCCGGTGGCGACGTGGAGGCCGCCCGCGCCAGCTGCCGCACCCTGCAGCAGATCGCCTCCGACCACGACAACGACATCCTGGCTGCGGCCACCGCATACGCCACCGGTGCACTGGCGCTGGCCGGCGGCGACCCGCCCGCGGCGCTGGTCGCGCTGCGGCGGGCGTGGCAGGTGTGGCAGGAGCTGGCCATGCCGTACGAGATCGCCCGGGCGCGGGTGCTGGTGGGCCAGGCATGCCGCGCCCTGGGCGACGAGGACGCCGCCGCGCTGGAGTTCGACGCGGCCCGGGTCACCTTCATCGAGCTGGGCGCGGCACCGGACCTGGGGCACCTGGACGCGGTCGCCGGGCCGGCCGCCGGCCGCGGCCACGGGTTGACCCGCCGGGAGCGGCAGGTGCTGCGTCTGGTGGCAGCGGGGCAGTCCAACAAGGCGATCGCGGCAGCGCTGGTGCTCAGCGAACGCACCGTGGAACGGCACCTGAGCAACATCTTCGCCAAGCTGGACGTGCCCTCGCGCGCCGCAGCCACCGCCTACGCCTACGAGCACCGGCTGATCTGAGGTGTGGGTGGTTCCACCCACAGCTACCCACCGACGAAGTTGCGTGGTTTCCGGGAAGCCCCACCGTTCCTGTCGCTCCTAGCGTTGCCAACGTCACGGTCCGACGTTGAAGGGAGCTGACGATGACCACCGAACAGACCACAATGGCCGCGACCGGCGCAGCCGGTGGGCACCACCTGCGCCTGCCGTTGCTGGCAGGGCTGCCGGTGACCGAGCGGCGGGTCACTGCTGCCGGCATCGACACCGCCGTCCTGGACGGCGGGGAAGGGCCGCCGGTGGTGCTGCTGCACGGCCCGGCCGAGTACGCGGCGAAGTGGATTCGGGTCATCCCGGATCTGGTTCGCACGCACCACGTGATCGCGCCGGATCTGCCCGGCCACGGCACGTCCGGCGCCGACGGCGCACTCACACCCGAGCGCACGCTGGCGTGGCTCGGCGACCTGATCGACCAGACCTGCCCGTCGCCGCCGGCACTTGTGGGCCACCTGCTCGGCGGTGCGATCGCGGCCCGGTTCGCGAACGACCACGGCGAGCAGATCAGCCATCTGGTCCTGGTGGACTCGCTGGGGCTGACGGCCCTGCAGCCGGACCCGGAGTTCGGCAAGGCGCTGAACGAGTACCTCGCCGCGCCGTCGGTGGACAGCCACGAGGGCCTGTGGCGGATGTGCGCCCATGACCTGGAACGGCTGCGTACGCAGATGCCGCAGTGGGACGCGTTCGCCACCTACAACGTCGACCGCGCCCGAACGGCCGGCGCCGGTGCGGCGCTGCCGGCGCTCATGCAGCACTTCGGCGGACCGCCGATCCCGCCGCAGGAGCTGGCGCGCATCACGGTTGCCACCAGCCTGGTCTGGGGCCGGCACGACCTGGCCACGCCGTTGTCGGTGGCCGAGCAGGTCAGCGAAGCGTACGGGTGGCCGCTGCATGTGATCGACGACTGCGCCGACGACCCGGCGGTGGAGCAGCCTCAGGAACTGGTGCGGGCGCTGCACGTGGCGCTGGGTCGCACCGTGACCGAAAGGAGGCCGTCATGAACTACGGACTGGCGTACGCGATCGGTTTCCACCCGTGGGAGGACGCTGTCGGTGACCAGCCGTTCGTCGACCGGTTCGCCGAGCTGATCGCCAAGGAGGAGACCGGAGGGCAGCAACCGTTCGGGCCCGCGCTGGACCTGGGCACCGGCAGCGGCATCTGGGGCGTGGAGCTGGCCAAGCGGGGCTGGCAGGTCACCGGGGTAGACATCGTCGACAAGGCGCTGCAGCGCGCCGAGCAGCGGGTACGCGAGGCCGGCGTGGCGATGCGGCTGCTGCGTGGTGATGTCACCGACCTGACCGCCGCCGGGGTCGGCGACGGCTTCCGGCTGCTGCTGGACACCGGCACGTTCCACGGCCTGCTGCCCGACCAGCAGCGGGCCATGGGCGCCTCGGTCGACGCGGTAGCCGGCGAGGACGCCACCGTGCTGTTGCTGGTGTGGCCGCGCCGGCGGCGCCCACTGATCCGCGGTGCGGACCGCCACGAGGTCGAGCAGGCGTTTCCCGGCTGGACGATCACCGACGTGACACCGTCGTTCTTCCGGCTGCCCAAGCCGCTGGAGGTGGTGATGCGCCCGGACGAGCACTGGTACCGGCTGCGCCGCAGGTGACCTGCACGTGTCAGCGCGGTCAGCCCGGCCTGCGCTCGTGCAGGCACGGTGGCGCGGTTGCGCCGGGCGGTTCAGCTGGACGTGTCGCCACGGCTCATCGACCTGGCGCGGCGCACGCCGATCCAGCCGGCGATCAGCGCGATAGCCAGCAGCACCAGGCCGATCACGAACAGCCAGAACAGCGCCTCGATGATCAAGCCCAGCACCACCAGCACCACCGCGATGATCAGCGCCGCTATGGCGATCGCGCGCATACTGGCCCCCATTCCTGTGCGGATGCCCCACGCTCGATACCCGGGTCCGGCGTCCGTCACACCTCAGGTGGCCGCCGATCCGCGGGCCGCCGGCTGGAACCGGTCGGCGGCCCGCCTGCCCAGCGTCGTCAGCGCCGAGCGCACCCGCGACGGCGCGCGCTCGGCCACCTGCGCACCGGGCTCGGTGGAGGTGCGCCCGCCCGTGCCGGCCGGCAGCGCCCGCGCCACCACCGCGAGCAGCCGCGCGGTCGTCGCCGGCGCCAGCGGCGCCACCCGGGAGGCCACCACCGCCAACGGGGTGGTGGTCACATGGGCGCGTCCGGCCACCGCGGCGTTGACGATGCGCCGGGCGGCCCGCTCGGCGTCCATGGCCACCAGCGGCGCGCCGGCGCCGGTGGCGAACCAGCTGAACTCCTTGTGCGCCTGCCCGGTGAACAACGCCCGCACGTGGGAACCGGTGCGCATCAACCCCGGCACCACCGTGGTCACCCGGATGCCGAGGCCGGCCAGTTCGGCGCGCATCCCCTGGGAGAAGCCGACCGCGCCGAACTTCGCGCTCACGTACGGCACCAGGTGCGGTACGGCTACCTTGCCCCCGATCGAAGTGATCATGACCAGCCGTGCGTCGGGCGAGGCGCGCAGGTGCGGCAGCGCCTCCAGCGTCAGGTAGATCGGCCCCAGCTGCATCACCTCGATCGCGGCCAGGAAGTCCTCCACCGACATGTCCACCACCGGCCCGACCTGGATGATGCCGGCGTTGTTGACCACGATGTCGAGCCGACCGAACCGGTCGACGGTGTGGCGCACCAGCCGTTCCACGTCGGCGCGTTCGGTGATGTCGCAGGTCACCGCCGTCACGTCGGCGCCGCGGGCGGCCAGTTCGTCGCGGGCGGTGGCCAGTTCTTCGGAGTTGCGGGCGCAGATGGCCACCCGGGCGCCCCGGTCGGCGAACTCGCGGGCGATCAGCAGGCCGAGTCCGCGGGAGCCACCGATGATCAGCGCCACCCGGCCGGTCAGGTCGGCGCGGCGGCGCCGATGCGCTGACGCGGCCGCGACGGCGACCCCGACGACCGCGGCGGCCCCGGTGGCCACGGCCAGAACGGTCGTGCCCCTTGCCATGCCCTGCAGGTACCCGATGCGCCCACGGTCATACCTGACCGTCCGGCAAGCGTCGCGCCAGCAGCATGTCGGCCGGGCCGAAACCCATCCTGCGGTAGAGCGGCACCGAACGGGCAGAAGGGCTGAGCACCACCCGTGCCAATCGGTGGGCGTCGGCGTAGTCCAGCAGCGCGGTGATCAGGGCGGTGCCGACGCCGCGGTCGCGGTGGTCGGCGCGCACGTACGCGTTGCCCAGGTAGCCCCATTGGCCCGACAGGCGGCCGGGTCGGGGCATCCGTGCGAAGATCGCCAGGCTCACCATCCCCACCGGATCGCCGTCCACCTCGGCCAGCCAGGTCACCCGGCGCGAGGACTCCGCTTCGTACCACTCGCGGAACTGCTGCTCAAAGTCCGGATCGTCGACCGTGCCGAGCTGCTCGACGCTCGACTGTCGACGCAGGGCCGCCAGCGCCGGCACGTCGGCGTCGGCGGCCATACGCACCACCGGCGGAAACTGGGGAGAAGGGGACACGACCGGCAGGTTAGCGTGGGGCGGTGAGCGATTTCGAGTGGAATCCCGACACCTACCTGGCGCTGATGGCCGAGGAGGTTCCCGACTACGAGCGCCTGCAGGAGGCGCTGGTCGACGCGGTGAGCACCGCACCGGCCGGCCGGATGCTGGAACTGGGCACCGGCAGCGGCGAGACCGCCCGGCGGGTGCGGGCCGTACACCCGCAGGCCGAGCTGGTCGGCATCGATGCCAGCGCGCCCATGCTGGCCGCCGCGCGTCGGACACTGGATGGGCACCGGGTGCGGCTGTCGGTGCAGCAACTGCAGGACCCGCTGCCGGATGGCCCGTACGACCTCGTCTTCTCCGCGCTCGTGGTGCACCACCTCGACGGTGACGGCAAGGCCGACCTGTTCACCCGGGTGCGGCGGGTGACCGCACCCGGCGGGCGGTTCGTGCTCGCCGACCTGGTGGTGCCGCCCGACCCGGCCGACGTGGTGACCCCGGTCGACGGCGTCCACGACATCCCCAGCAGCGTCGAGGACCAGCTGAGGTGGCTGCAGGAGGCAGGCTTCACGGCCGCAGTGCAGTGGCAGCACCGCGACCTGGCGGTGCTGAGCGCAACCGCGCCCCGTTGAGGTAGCGCACCGCTGGGAGTGGACGTGTCCGGTGGTCGTGTGCATGTGCGCCCATACCGACCTGCCCGACTACACCGGCGTGCTGGCCGAGGTCCACCGGGTGCTGCGAACCGGTGGCAGGCTCGTCCACCTGGGAGTGCATTCGTGCTTCGTCGGCGCGTTCGCCGACTGGTCGCCGCGCTTGCTGAACGCGGTGATCCGGGCGGGACTGGTCCTGCAGCGGGTGAACGAGGACGGCCCGGTGGCGTGCCCGACCAGTTCGGGTTCCCCGCCACCAGACAGCCGTAGCGCGCGGTGGCCCGCGGATCATAGGCTCGCGGCATGTGTTACGCCTACGGCGCCGTACCACCGCTGCCGCCGGACGCTGGCGCACCCCGGCCCGGGGAACAGGTGATCCGCACCGCCGGCGACGGCACCGACCTGCTGGCATGGCGGGCCGAGGCCGCCGGACCGTCCGGTGCCGGTGTGGTGATCCTGCGCTCGCCGGGGAGGGCGCGGTCGATCGTCACCGTCGGCTTCTGCTTCGGCGGGTGGTACTCGTTCCTGCAGGCGCTCAGGGGTGAGCTCGGTCTGGCCGGTGTGATCGGCTTCTACGGTGGCATGAAACCACGCAGCGAGGGTGCGGCGACGCCGATCACCGCCGCGCCGCACAGCTTCTTCGACCGCGCGTACGCCGATTTCGCCGACGAGTGCGCCGACGTCTGGCGGCGGGTGCGGGGGTTCATCGCCGCACGCACCACGGTGGGGTAGTGCGGTGCCTCCCCGGTTGGCGAGTGCGCAGGCGCCCAGCGGCGCGGCGGTGGTGGTGCGCCGTGCCGATGACCGCTTCCTGCTGCTGCACCGCGGCGCCGGGGTTGTTGAACCCTCCGACCCCGCCGGGGACTGGGAGTGGACCCCGCCGAGCGGCAAGCGCCGCCGCGACGAGCCGGTGCTGACCTGCGCGCATCGGGAGCTGGCGGAGGAAACCGGCATCACCGGTGTGGAGCTGTGGCCGGTCGACCTGTCCGGATGGTGGTCGCACTTCGCGGTCGACGTGCCGGTCGACACGCCGGTGACTGTGGACCACGACCATGACGGGTACGAGTGGCTGGCGCTCGCGCCGGCCTTGACGCGGCTGTCGCCGTCGCGAGTGGCCGAAGGGGTACGCCGGGCGGCGCTGGTGCCGCGGGCCAGCATCGACTTCCGGCCGTTGACCTACCACGACCTGCCGCGGATGGTGGCCTGGCGCCAGGCGCCGCACGCGGCGCGGTGGTTCGGCGAGCGACTCGACCTGCACGCGGCGGAGGTCAAGTACGGCCCGCGCATCGACGGCACGAGCCACGTACGGGTGGCGGTGGTGCTCGTCGACGGCCACCCGTGCGGGTACATCCAGCACTACCGGGTCGCCGACGAGGACGCCTACGCGGCGGCCACCGGCACCCCGGACGCGGTGGCGATCGACTACACCATCGGCGTGCCCGACCTCGCCGGCCGCGGCCTCGGGCCGAGAGTCATCTGGTCCTACCTGCGCGACGTCGTGCTGACGGCGTATCCGGACGTGACCCGGGTAGTGGCCAGCCCGGACGTCGACAACGAGCGGTCGCTGCGCGTGCTGGACAAGGCCGGGTTCCGGCGAGTGCGCCCGATCCCGACGCCGCAGCCGGAGCTGCTGTGCGTGTTGGACCGCGCCCGCGTGTTCGGCCCCGCCTGACCGCGTCCGGCCGCGGCGCTCAGGACTCCGGTGTCTGTCCGGCGACCGCCGCGGGGAGGAGCACTCCGCGTTCGACCAGGTGGGCGGCCACCTCCGCCGCCGCACCGGCCAGCTCCTCGGCGGGCACGTCGTAGGCGGCAGCAAGCAGCGCCAGTTGGTCGCGCAACGGCAGGCGCCCGTTAGCGCCGGCCACGATCGAGACGATGAACGGGTCGGCCTGTTCCACCCAACGCAGCCCGTGCGGCAACGCCAGCAGCTGCCGGTCGACCGTCCAACCGTCGTCGCCGATCGTCGCCTCCTGCTGCAACTGGACACCGTCGGCGGCGACGTACCGCTCGGCCAGCAGGGCGGAGGCGTCCCGGTCGCGCAGCCAG
>SLSW01000331.1 GCA_007130245.1 Micromonosporaceae bacterium | reverse complement strand
GGGTCAGCCGGTGGCGGGGTCGACGCCGGAAGCGCCGGTGCCGCCGGCTGAACGGCGTGACCAGGTCCAGGCGTACTCCTCGTCCTCGACCGCGAGCGCCGGTTCGCACAGGTCCAGCGGCCGGAAGGTGTCCACCATCACCGCCAGCTCGTCGAAGTAGTCCACCCCGATCGCGCGCTCCGGCGCACCGGGCTGCGGACCGTGCGTGAACCCGCCCGGGTGCAGCGAGATCGAGCCCTGCTCGATGCCGGAGCCGCGCCGCGCCTCGTAGTTACCGCCGGTGTAGAACAGCACCTCGTCCGAGTCGACGTTGTGGTGGTTGTACGGCACCGGGATGGCCAGCGGGTGATAGTCCACCTTGCGCGGCACGAATGAGCACACCACGAAGTTTGGTCCCTCGAACGTCTGGTGCACCGGGGGCGGCTGGTGGACGCGCCCGGTGATCGGCTCAAAGTCGTGGATGGAGAACGCCCACGGGTACAGGCAGCCGTCCCAACCGACCACGTCGAACGGATGCTGGGCGAAGACCTGCCGGGTCCAGGCCACGCCGCCGCGCACCCGGTGCTGCACGTAGACCTCCACGTCCGCACCGTCGACCAGCAGCGGCTCGGCCGGACCGCGGATGTCCCGCTCGCAGTAGGGCGCGTGCTCCAGGAACTGCCCGCGCACCGACAGGTAGCGCTTTGGTGGTCCGATGTGCCCGGTCGCCTCGACGACCAGGATCCGCACCGGTCCCCCGGTCGGCACCACCCGGAAGACCACCGAGGTGGGGATGACGCAGTAGTCGCCGGCGACCAGGTCCAGCACGCCGAACGTGCTCTCGACGCGGGCCGCGCCCTCCTCGACGTACAGGCATTCGTCGCCGATGGCGTTGCGGTAGAGCGGTGAGGGCCGGTCGGCAACCACGTACGAGATCCGGCAGTCGTCGTTGGCCAGCAGGTGCGACCGGCCGAGCACCGCGTCCCCACCCTGGTCGATCTTGTGAGTCCGCAGGTGGCGCGGTTTGAGCGGGCGATTCGGCTGGCGCGACCAGGCGGTCGGCTCGTACGGCTCGGCGGCGACGATCGCGGTGGGCAGGTGCCGGTGGTAGAGCAGGGACGAGTCGGACGAGAACCCCTCCTGGCCCATCAGCTCCTCGGCGTAGAGGCTGCCGTCGGGCTGGCGGAACTGGATGTGCCGCTTGGGCGGGACCTCGCCGACGCTGCGGTAATACGGCATGACCTCGGCCTCCTTTGTCCGACTCCGCGTACTGCGGTGTCCGATTATCGGACAGACTTGTCCGTTACCCGTAGCGTCTATTAGGTTCAGTACTCGTGTCAACCGACCCCGCCCACCACTCCATGGCCACGCCGCCGAGCGGCGCCGTGCCCACCCTGCTGCGCGGGCTGATCGACGACGCGGCCGTCTTCCCGCCCGGCAATGCGCCCGTGCCGGACGCGCTGGCCGCCCACGCCATCCACCGCGACGCCTGGTACGCCGACCTGGTGGGGCCACTGCTGCTGCCGCTGTCGGCGCTGCCCCAGGTGGCCCATGCCCCGCCGCCGGCCATCGGGGTGATCGGAGACACCGGCCTGGCCGCGGTCGCGGAGGCGCTTGCCGCTGCCGACGCCCGATGGCGCCAGTTCGAGGTGGCGGTCGCCAAGCGCGGCGAGGACCCGCAACCCGGCCTGCGCGACCTGCTGGCCGCGGTCAAGAACGCGCCCGAGCTCGACCTCTACGCCGAGATCCCATTGACGTTCGGGCTGGTGGAGGCGCTGGACACGCTGGCGACCGCGCGCGCGGGCGGCGCCCGGGTGGCGCCGAAGTTCCGCACCGGCGGGCTGGCCGCCGAGTTGTTCCCCACCCCGGTGGAGCTCGCGGCGGTGATCTGCGCCTGCCGCGACCGGCAGCTGCCGTTCAAGCTGACCGCAGGGCTGCACCATGCGGTGCGCCACACCGACAGCGAGACCGGATTCGTCCACCACGGCTTGGTGAACGTGCTGGCGGGCTGCCTGGCGGCGGCTGACGGCGCCGAGGTGGCGGACGTGGCAGAGTTGCTCGGCGCGACCGCGCCGGCGCGGCTGGTGGAGGCGGCGCATCAACACCGGGACACCACCCGGCCACTGTGGACCGGGTTCGGCTCGTGCAGCATCCCCGAGCCACTGGCGGACCTGGTCGCGCTGGGCCTCATGGACAGCGGCGGGTAGGAAAATACTCGTAGGAGATGACGATGCGCGGCACGCGGCGCGTAGGAGACGAGCGGGGAGGGCAACAGTGAGCTGGGTGCCACAAGCGGAACAGACCGGGTTCGGGATCTCCCACCTGCCGTACGGGGTGGTGGTCCTCGACGGGAGACGACGCCCGGCGGTGCGCATCGGAGACCACGCGCTGGACCTGGCCGGCGCCGAGGCGGCCGGGCTGCTCGACGCCGGCGGGACCCTGCGCGGCGAGAACCTCGACCCGTTCCTCGCCGCGGGACGGTCGGTCTGGCGCGGGGTGCGGCGGCGGCTGACCGAGCTGCTCTCGGACGAGCAGGCCCGCCCCGCGGTCGAGCCGCTGCTACGGCCGCTGGCGGACGCGCCGCCGGTGCTGCCGCTCACCGTGGCCGACTTCGTCGACTTCTACTCCTCGGAGCACCACGCGTCCAACGTCGGGGAGATCTTCCGGCCCGGCCAGCCGCCCCTGCTGCCGAACTGGAAGCACCTGCCGGTGGGCTACCACGGCCGGGCCGGCACGGTGGTGGTCTCCGGTACGCCGATCGTGCGCCCGCGCGGGCAGCGGCGCCTGGCCGAGACCGACCACCCGACGTTCGGCCCGTCGACGCGGCTGGACATCGAGGCCGAGGTCGGGTTCGTGGTCGGCGTGCCCAGCCAGCTCGGCGTGCCCGTACGGGTGGGAGAGTTCGCCGAGCACGTCTTCGGTGTGGTGCTCGTCAATGACTGGTCGGCCCGCGACATCCAGGCCTGGGAGTATCAGCCGCTGGGCCCGTTCCTCGGAAAATCCTTCGCGACCTCGGTCGGAGCGTGGATCACTCCGTTGGAGGCGCTGGAGGCGGCCTGGGTCGACCTGCCGCCACAGGACCCACCGGTGCTGGACTACCTGCAGGAGCCCCGCCGGCGCGGCCTGGACCTGGCGTTAGCGGTGACCTGGAACAACACCTTGGTCAGCTCCCCGCCGTTCGCCAGCACCTACTGGACCCCGGCCCAGCAGTTGGCTCACCTGACCGTCAACGGGGCGTCGCTGCGTACCGGCGACCTCTACGCCTCGGGCACGGTCTCCGGTCCCGAACGTGACCAGGTCGGCTCGTTTCTGGAGCTGACCTGGGGCGGCACCGAGCCGCTGCGGCTGGCCAGCGGCAGCAAGCGCACCTTCCTGACCGACCACGATTCGGTGACGATCGGGGCAACCGCGCCGGCCGTCGACGGCGGGCGCCTGACCTTGGCCGAGGTCACCGGCACCGTGCTGCCGGCCCGGGAGGACTGACCCGGGTGGGAGGACTGACCCCGGGTGGGAGGACTGACCCCGGGCTCAGATGTACAGGACCACGGTGCCGTCCAGCGCGAGCGCCTCTCCGGGACCGGGCTGCTGCCGGACGACGATCTCGTCGTCGTCCGGCTCGACGGGCTCGTCGTCGTCATCGGCCCGGAACTCCCAGTCGAGCTCCGCCTGTTCGAGCACGTCCAGGGCATCTGCGACCGTCATCCCGCTCACGTCCGGCGCCTCGACGCCCACGACGGTCAACGTCACCACGTCTACCTCGTGGGCGACCGTGCCGGCGGGCGGTTCGGTCCCTACCACGTGGCCAGGCTCGTGATCCTCCGACAGGACGTACTCGATCTCGATCTGGAACGTGGAGGTGAGGTCACTGAGCTCGGCCACCGCCGCATCCCGGTCGCTGCCGGTGACGTCCGGGAGTAGCTCCGGCTCACACAGGTGGTAGGTCACCGTGGTGCCCTGCGTCACCGACTCCCCGGCGAGCGGATCCTGGTCGACCACCCGGTCGGGCTCGGTGCATCCCTCGGTGACCGGCTCACCCCGCTCCGGGACCAGGCCGGCGTCCTCGATCGCCTGCTCGGCCTCGGCAGCGGTCATCTGCGGGTGCAGATCCGGCACGGTCACCGTGGTGGGAGAGTCCGACGGCGGGGTGGGCGAGGCGGTCGGTGGTGGTGTCGTCGGTGGCGGTGAACTCGGCGGTGGCGAGGTCGGCGAGGGGGTCGGCGACGGAGTCGGCGACGGCGACGCCTCCTCCGCCTCGACCGGGTCGACCACGCGGGTGGCGCTGAAGAAGCGCGACCACCAGACCGGCGACACCTTCACCACGTCGTTGCTGTTCGGGGCGTGCACCATCCGGCCGTCGCCGACGTACATTCCCACGTGGCCGATCTGGCGCCAGTCGGTCGGGTGGCTGCTGAAGAAAACCAGGTCACCAGGGAGCAGCGCGTGGCGCGCCACCGGGTGGGCGCGGGTGCCGAAGTACTGGTCGGCGGCGACCCGGGGCAGCGAGATGCCGACCGAGCGGTACGCATCCCACATGAGCCCGCTGCAGTCATACCGGTCCGGACCCTGCGCTCCCCACAGGTACGGCTTGCCCAGCTGCCGCAGCGCAAAGTCGACGGCCTGCAACGCCAGGTCGCCGGACTGCAGCCCGGCCACCGTGTCCTGGACCGGGAAGGATCCTTCCGCCGCCCGGCGCTGCTCTTCGGCCTCCTGCTCGGCGAGGGCGGCGGCGTTCTGTTCGCGCAGGTCTTCCAGCTGGGACTGCAGCCCGGCCAGCTCAGTGCCGTAGGCGTGGATCCGGCCGTCCAGGCCGAGCTCGGCCTCCAGCACCGCGGCGTGGGCGGCCTCGGCGTCAGCCGCCTCGCGCTCGGCCTGCAGCAGTGTGCGGGCGGCGGCTTCTCCCCCGAGCGGCGTGTCCACCGGCAGCGGGTTGCTGGTAGGCGACTGCAGCGGCACCCCGGTCAGTTGCGGCAACACCGCCGCGGCGCCCCGGAAGGCCTCCTCGACGATCTCGGTCAGCACCTGCTCCGCGTCGGCCCGGACCTGCTCGGCCTCCTGCCACGCGGCCTCGGTGCGCTCCCGGGCGTCAGTGGCCTCGGCCAGTTGTGTCTCGAGGGTGCGCAGCTGCACGACGAGGTCGGCGATCTGCGTCTCCACCTCGGCGATCTCACCGGCCAGCGGACCTTCGACACCGTTGCGGTCGGCCGCCAGTGACGAGGAAGACCCGTCGGGCAGCGGCAGCTCGCCGGCCGGTGCCGGCCGGGTGCCGGCGTCCGGCACGTCGCCCGGACTGGCGTACGCGGGTGCGAGGACCCCGAGCGCGAGCGCGCCGCCGAGCAGGGTGGACAGCGCTGCGCGGGGTAGCAGCCGGGCCATCCGCCACTGATCGGCCATCGTCACCGCCCCGTATCGTCGACCGCCGCGCCCCGGGAGCGGCGCGACCATCCTTACCTTTACCGCATCCGGGCGGTGCTGTCGATGCTGTCGGTATTAATAGGGAACTTTGCCCTATAGCACAAACCCGATCCAATCATCTAAAAAAGGATCCGACGTGGAGGCCGGTAGGCTGCAGTCGTGGCGGAAACACTGAACGCGGCGCGCAAGCAGGAGCTCGAGGAGAAGGTGTACGCCGGCGAGCGCCTCACCCGCGCCGACGGAATCGACCTGTACGCGAGCGACGACCTCACCTGGCTCGGACGGCTGGCCCATCACCGGCGCACCGAGCGCACCGACGACCGGGTGATGTTCAACGTCAACCGGCACCTCAATCTGACCAACGTGTGCAGCGCCTCTTGCGCGTACTGCTCCTTCCAGCGCAAGCCGGGCGAGAAGGCCGCCTACACCATGCGGGTGGAAGAGGCGGTGGCCAAGGCGGTCGAGATGCGCGACGCCCAGCTCACCGAGCTGCACATCGTCAACGGTCTGCACCCGACCCTGCCGTGGAAGTACTACCCGCGGGTGCTGCGGGAGCTGAAGGCCGCACTGCCCGATGTCAGCCTGAAAGCGTTCACGGCCACCGAGGTGCACTGGTTCGAGAAGATCTCCGGTCTGTCCGCCGACGAGATCATCGACGAGCTCATGGACGCCGGCCTGGAGTCGCTCACCGGCGGCGGGGCCGAGATCTTCGACTGGGAGGTGCGAGCGCACATCGTCGACCACGACACCCACTGGGAGGACTGGTCGCGCATCCACCGGGTCGCCCACGCCAAGGGCATGCGTACGCCGGCGACCATGCTGTACGGCCACATCGAGGAGCCCCGGCACCGGGTGGACCACGTGCTACAGCTGCGGGAGCTGCAGGATGACACCGGCGGATTCGTGGTGTTCATCCCGTTGCGTTACCAGCACGACTTCGTCGACGCCGCCGACGGGGTGATCCGCAACAAGCTGCAGGCGCGCACCACCATGGCCTCCCCGGCGGAATCGCTGAAGACGTTCGCCGTCAGCCGGCTGCTGTTCGACAACGTGCCGCACGTCAAGTGTTTCTGGGTCATGCACGGGCTGTCGGTCTCGCAGCTGTCGCTCAACTTCGGCGTGGACGACCTGGACGGGTCGGTGGTCGAGTACAAGATCACGCACGACGCCGACGCGTACGGCACGCCGAACACCATGACCCGCGACGACCTGCTGCACCTGATCTGGGACGCCGGGTTCCGTCCGGTGGAGCGCAACACCCGCTACGAGGTGGTGCGCGAGTACGACCCGGCGCCGTCGCTTGCCGAGCGTCGCGCCGAACCGCAGCACGTCTGGACCTGACGAGCGCGAACGCGCCCGGTCGCTGTCCTGACTCCCGAGAAGCGATCTTGGACGTTGGTGGCCCCGTCAGGGGCCACCAACGTCCAAGATCTCGATGGAGAGAGGGTTGCGACTCGACGGGAGATCGGTGGGTCAGTAGCGGCACACTCCGGTCGGGAAGATCTCCTCCAAACGCTGCCGCTGCGCTGCGGACGGCTGCCAGTCGCCGTAGACACCGCGGGCGATCGCGGCGGCCACCGGCTGGCGCTGGCAGGCGTAGACATCACCGGTGATCGGGGCGCCGGCCACGGTCCGGGAGGTGCCGAAGATCGGGAACTCCTCGGTGCACGGGCCGGCCGGCCGGTCGTCCAGGATCCCGTCCCAGACGTGGTCACCGCGGGCGATCTCGGCACCGGCGGTGTCGAAGCACCGGTCGACCGCCAGGTCCGGCTTGTTGCCGGCCACGCCCCGCTCCGGGGTCGCGTCGATGTTGGCCATCCACTCGTCGATGACCATCAGCGCTTCCGGGGTCTGGTCGTGGGCCACGTCCGGCCGGGCGTCGGTGAACCAGATCACCAGGTTGTCGGCGTTCCCGTCGTGGTTGAGCATCCGCTGGCGCACCGCGAACGACTGGTGCGTGTTGTGCATGTCCAGCTGGTGCTCCAGGTAGTGTCGCCAGTCGATGATCGGGATGTCGATGTCGCCGGTGAACACCACGCCCGCGTCGTGGATCGCCCGGATCGCGTCCCGGTCACCGGTGGCGCGCGGCGCCGGGGTGACGCCGCCGTCGGGTGACAGGTTCATGTTCCGTGAACTCCAGGGATCCCAGTCGGTCGGGTCGAAGCATCCCGGCTCCGGGTGGAACGGGCAGCCTTCCTGCACCATGTCCGCCTGCGACTGCCAGGAACCGACCTGGGCGTTGAGGTCCAGGAACTCCTCCGGGGTGAGGAACCCGTCCAGCAGGGCCCGCAGGCCGTACTGCACGCCCACGTTGTCCCACGTGGTGCGGGCGAAGCCGTCCTCGCCGATGCCGTAGATGTGGCGCAGGTCGTCCCAGTGGGTCCAGTGCACGGTGTCCGCCACCCCGGGCGGATCCATGTGCTGCCACCGCTCGTCCAGGACGATCCAGTTCGGGTTGAGCGCCAGCGGGGTCAGACCACGCCAGCCCTCCACACACTCCGTGGAGCCGGGAACGCCGCCCCGGTAGTCGTTCTCCACCGTGGCGCTGGCGTTCAGGCCGATCAGCGCGGTGCGGTTCTCCCAGTCGTGCCACTTCGGGTTGGCGCCGTCGGTGACATCCATGTAGTACTCCAGCAGCTCGCAGTCGCCGATGTGAATGGTCTGGGTGACCATGTCCGGGTACGAGTACTGCGGGATCGCGGCGTCGAGGACCCCCGGATGGTTCTGGCCGTAGACGTACTGCTGGATCGCGCCGCCGGAGCCGCCCACGCCGACGGTGTAGCGCGGCACCCCGTGGCGGGTGATGAAGTGCTCCTTGAGCATCAGCGCGGTCTCACCGCCGACCTGCAGGTTGTAGTGCACGTTGGTGCGCGTGCCGGTGGAGAAGATCAACGCGTAGCCGAGGCCGAGTGCGCCCGGATCCATGGCACTGCCGGTCAGCGTCCCCTGGTTGTGACCGATCGCCACCCCACCGCTGAACACGTAGATGACCCGCTCGTTCCACGACGAGTGGTCCGGTTCGACGTCCCCGGAGCCGGCGACCGCCTCCGAGACCGGCACCAGCATCGCGATCTGGTAGATGAACCGGTTGATGGTGCCGCGCTCGCGCCGCACCACGAAGTCGACCGTGTCGCCGTCCAACGTCACGGTGGTGGCGATGTCGTCGGGTACCGACCCGTCCTCCGGGAAGGGCACCCACCCGTCCGCGGTGGTGCTGCGGTAGTGGTAACTGATCTGCGTCTCAGCGGAGCAGTCGCGGCTCCAGCCGACGACCTCGTCGGTCCTGTTGCCGTCCGCGTCGGTGGCGTAGACCCGCATGCCTTCGCCGTCGAGGTTGTCCACCAGCGGCTGGCCCAGCTCGGCCTGTTCGGTGCGGCACAGGAACGGGTACTGGTTCGGCCCGGAGAAGATCGGGCCCTCGATCGGGTGGTTGCGCAGCGTCAGCCGCGCCCGCGGACCGCGGTCGACCCGGGCGCGGATCTCGTTGTCGCCGATCTCCAGCCCGGCCACGACCCCGGTCAGGCTGGCGCCGGTCTCGTCGGGTGTGAACGCGTCGGTGACATCGACCCCGTTGCGGGTCACGCGCACGTCAGCGAGGTCGGTGAGCGCCCCGGCGGTGACCTGCAGCAGGGCGTTGCCGCCGCTGACCTGGTGCGGCTCGCTGGAGAGCACCTCGATGGTCAGCCGGTGGCCGGGGTTGAGCGGTGCCGGGCCGGCCTGCGCGGCCGGGGCCAGGGTGAGGACCAGCACCGCGGCGGCGAGCGCGGCGGTAACCTGCCGCCACCGAGGCCGCCGTCGGGCGGTGCCGGTCGTGAGCGGGGTGTGTGGGTCCATGGTCGCCTCCTGCGACGGGTGTGACCTGTGTTACCCCACAGGGTTACCGAACAGTCACCTCCGCACAAGTGGCGGCTGCGCCAGGCCCGGTGCCATCCCGTACGCTTGCCCATCGGTATGAGTGACGTGTCCGACCGCTTTCCCCGCCGCGACGATGACGGTCGCGTGGTGGGCCTGCCCGACCTGCTGGCGCTGGCGTTGGGCTACCTGCTGCTGACCGGCCTGGTGCTGGTGGTCATCGACGGGGTCAGCGCGTTCTTCGGCTGGGGCGAGCTGGGCAGCTCCAACGGCTGGTTCACCCTGATCCTGCCCGCGTGGCTGTTCATCCTGGAGGAATTCCGGGCCTGGCGTCCGGTGCACGGCCGGCTGGCGCTGGCGTTGTCCGGGGGCCTGGTCGCGGTGGGGCTGGGGCTGGGTGCGGCGGGTCTCGCCGCCGACCTGCCCCCGCTACTGTCCGGCGGCGTCGGCGCGGCGGTAGCGTCGGTGGCGTACGCGCTCTACTGGTTCCACGGAGTCCGGTGGATGGCACGCCGGGAAGGGAGCATCACGTGAGGCCCTGGGTGAAATACACGCTCGGCCGGCTCGGTCTGCTGGTGGGGGCGCTGCTGATCCTGCTGGTGCTGTTCCCGGGCATGGACCTGATCCTGACGCTGCTGATCGCGTTCGTGGTCTCGTTCGCGCTGTCCTGGTTCCTGCTACGCGGGTGGCGCGACGAGATGGCCAACGACCTGGCCCGCACCGCCGAACGGCGCAAGCAGAAGAAGCAACAGTTGCGATCGGCGCTGGCCGGTGAGGACGAGCCGGCGCCGGGCGACTCCCGCGACGCGCGCGGCGAGCCGGAGAACCCCTCCCGGTAACGGCCCGGCCCGTGCGGTAGGTTCGTCCCGGCTGTGCCGCAGCGAAGCCGGTGCGAAACCGGCGCTGTCCCGCAACTGTGATGCCCCGTCGACAACCGACGGCGGGGACGAGCCAGGTCGCCTGCGGTGTGGTCGCGAACCAGCGCTCTCGAGGAAGGGCGCCTCGCAGGCAGGGTCACCGCCACCGGCGCTCCTGTCGGCGAAGCACCGGCCTCGACCGACAGGAGGGACCGAATGAGAGTACGCGCAACCCTGACCACCGCGATCGCCTCGATGGCGACCGCGACCCTGCTACTGGCCGGCTGCGGCGGCGACCCGGAACCGACCGAGCCCGCCGGGGCCGGCACGCCGACCGCGGACGCCTTCCCGGTCACCGTCGGCGAGCTCACGTTGACCGAGCAGCCCACCGCCGTCGTGTCGCTGTCACCGGCGGTGACCGAGATGCTGTTCGCCATCGGCGCCGGTGACCAGGTGGTGGCCGTCGACGAGTTCTCGAACTACCCGCCCGAGGCACCGACCACCGAGCTGTCCGGCTTCGACCCGGCGCCGGAGGCGATCGCCTCCTACGACCCCGACCTGGTCCTGATCTCGTACGATCCGGGCGACCTGGTCGACCAGCTCGGCGCGCTCGACATCCCGGTGCTCACGGTGCCGGACAACCCGACCAGCCTGGACGACATCTACGGTCAGCTGGGGGAGCTCGGGACGCTGACCGGGCAGGTCGACGGCGCCGACGAGCTGGTGCGCCGCATGGCCGAGGAGGTCGACCAGCTGGTCGCCGCGGCGCCGGAGCGGGACGAGCCGCTGACCTACTACGTCGAGATCGACGACAACCTGTGGACCTACACCTCGCAGAGCCTGGTGGCGACACTGTTCGAGCTGGTCGGCCTGGAGAACGTCGCGGTCACCGACGACCCGTTCGAGGTCACCATGCAACTGTCCCCGGAGGTGCTGGTGGACTCCGACCCGGACATCATCTTCCTCGCCAACGCCCAGTACGGCGTCACTGCCGAAGATGTGTCGGCCCGGGACGGTTGGCAGGAGGTCGCCGCGGTGCGCGACGGCCACGTCGTGGAGCTGAGCCCGGACATCGCCTCGCGGTGGGGGCCGCGGGTGGTGGATCTGCTACGCGAGGCCGTCGACGCGGTGTCGCAGGTGTCGTAGTGGGCGACGTGGCCGGCCGGCTGCGCCGGTCGCACCCGCCACCGCACCCGCTAGGGGCGCACCGACCCACCCGACCGCGCCGGCGGTGGCTGGTCGCCGGCGTGGTGGCGGTGCTGGTGGCGGCGGTGGCCGGGCTGGCCTTCGGGCCGGTCCGGCTGCCGCCGGGCGCGGTGGTGCTGGAGGTGATCAACCTCCTGCCCGGGGTGGAGCTCGACTCCGGGCTGGAACCGCGCCAAGCCGCGATCGTCACCCAGCTCCGGTTGCCGCGGGTGGTGCTCGGGCTGCTGGTCGGCGCCATGCTGGCGCT
>SLSW01000342.1 GCA_007130245.1 Micromonosporaceae bacterium | reverse complement strand
GTCGGGCGCACCGCCGCCGCCGAAGATCAGGTGTTGTCGCGGCTGGACACCGCCGGGTCGCGACTGCTGGTCGTCACCGACGATCGGGACGCCGGACTGGTCACCCCCGCCGCCGTGCAAGTGCTCGCCGGACTCGACACCGTCGAACGGGCCATCGGGGTCGACCCGCCATCCGACGTCGTCAACACGGTGGTCGGTGACGGCGGCGACCGGCTGCCCGCGTGGCGCATCACCGGCGACCTCGACCAAGTGGTGCAGCTGACTGCGGGCCGGTGGCCCCAACCCGGTGAGGCACTGGTCGCTACCGACGCACAGGAGCGGCTCGGCTTCACCCACCCGGCCGGGTCGGTGGCCAGCGGCGACACGCAGCACGATGTGGTGGGCGGGTTCACCGCCCGCGAACCGTTCGACAACTTCAACGCCGGGCTGATCATCGCCGGCGACGGCGCTACCGCTGCCCGCTCGGTCCACGTCGTCGTCGCCAGCGTGGAGGCCGCCCGCGCCACAGAAGCGCTCACCATCGCCACGCTCGGTCCCACCGACCCCGCCGACGTCAGCATCCAGTCACCGGCCGCGCTGGCCGACCTGCAGCTGGCCGTCAGCGGCGACCTCGGCGACTACGGCCGCGGCATCCTGGCGCTGACCCTCGGCGGCGGCGCCTTCCTGATCACCGTCGTCGTGCTCGCCGAAGTGCTGCTACGCCGTCGCGACCTCGGTCGCCGCCGCGCCCTCGGCGCCCCCCGGTGGGCGCTGGTGACCCTGGTGCTCACCCGCACCATCACTGCCGCTGTGCCGGGCGCCGCCATCGGCGTCGGTGCTGGCGCCGTCACCGCCCACGCGTGGGCACAACCGCCGCCGGCAGCCTTCACCGCCGCCACCGCCACGCTCACCGTGCTGGTCGCCGCCGCCGCAGCTATCGCCCCCGCCCTGATCGCCGCCGGCCGCGACCCGGTCGGCGTCCTGCGCACCCCGTAACCCCGCGGCGGCTAGCGAAGAGCGGAAGTGCTCCAGCGGGGTAGCGACGGTAGCGTTTCATGCCACTGCTCCACTTCGGCAGCCTCACCTTTGTCACCTGCGAGCACGCTGACCACCAGCGGTGTGAGTGTAGTGGTCTATCTCGTACTCAGCAGGAGCCATGTCGCCGATGCTGGTGTGACTGCGGTTGTGTTAGTCGGGCACGCCGTAGACGTCTTCTAGCGGTGGCCGTGGCGGGCATACTTCCCTGATGCGGTTGTGCTCCTGCTCGCTAGTGGCCTGCACCGAGTCGTAGGGTTCCCAGCGTTCGGGGCTACTGTAATGGGATCGGAAGGTTTCCCAGGATTGTGGCGGTGCTACTTCGTAGCCTGCGTCCTCCAGACACACCACGAGCTCGTTGACGAAGTAGTCGTAAATCACTCGGATCTGTTCGTCGGTCAGCGGCTGATCGAAGCGTGGGTGGACTGGGTAGGCGAGCCGGCATCGGTAGGTGGCCTGCCAGTGAGCGTCGTGCTGGTCCTCCGGAGGGAGCGGGCCGCCCCAAGTCAGTCCGTCATCGGAGGCTTCCGCTTCAAATCCCTGTTCTTGCATGCACTCAGCTTGGGCAACGCCCCACTCGTCCGCCGCCACGAATTGGACGAACTCAGCGTCGGTGGGTACCTCGATACCTCGCGACTGCAGCGACTCGGTCTGAGTGGCTACGTACTGCTCGTACATCGCCATCCAGTCGCCCGGAGAGGGCTCCGGGGCCGCGTGGTGCGGGCTTTCTGGCGGGCTTTCTGTCGTGCATCCGGTGCCGAGGAACAGGGCCGCTGTCACAGCTATGCCGGACACTACCAGCGTTCGATTCTTCATGAGGGTCTCCCTGTAGGGTTTGTCACGCATCCGGGACGCCCCTGTCGACACCCCATCCGGTCATGAGGCGTCGACAGGGAGAGCGTTGGGGCGGAGAGCGCCTACGTTCCCCACTCCCATCCGATGTTAGCCGCGTTCAACATTAAGTAGTTCCTGCCTTCGATCCACGGGTACCAGCTCGAGTACCAGCCGTTTACGTCACGGAAATCCGAGCTGCCGGAGCTGTGGCACCCTGTGTTGATCCATCCGTCGCGGCTCCAGACACTGATGCAAGCCCCGGCCCCTGAGGACTGCAGGTGCCACCCGTACCTGACGGTAGTGTTGCCTGGCGCCTGGCACCCAGCCCGGTCGTCCCTGATCGACTGCGTCGGTACGATAAACGAGCCGCCTTGGCACAGGATCGAGTTGTCGTCAGATGCGATTGAGGCCGCTTCGACACCAGCCGATGCGACCTGCGGCGATGACGCGGCCGCGGGGGCGCTCGGCGCCAAGGTGGCCATAAGACCCGCCACGACGAGCGAGCCGAGCAGGAACCTCAGACGCTTGCGCTGCAATCTCTGCATACCTCTTGCCCTCCTTCTTTGCCTTTGTATACACTGCGACGACCTAAGGTCGTCGTCTTTGTATTTGCAGATGTGTCGATTTTTGTCAACTTCTTCGGCCAACACCATTGATGCGCCTGGAGTGCTGACGCTGACAGGTAATCCTGGCGGGCGCGATCCCTGAGCCGGCCTGCGCACCCCGTAACCGCGGCGGCGGCCGGCGGAGAAACCGGATGCTGTGAGGCGCTGCCGGCGGTAGGCTCTCGTGCCCGCTGCCGCACCCCACTGGGAGGTCCCGCCGATGACGCCTGCGACCGCGCCGACCGAGCAGCCCGAGGACCGAGCGGAGCCGGTCGACGCCCAACTGACCGGCGAACGCGCCCACCTGGCGGCGTCGCGCGCGGCGCTGCGGCGCATGCGCGACCGGGCGCAGGAGCTTTACGCCGCCGGCGAGCAGGTGGCCGGCGACGCGTACGGCGCCGAGAGCCTGGGTGCCGCCCTCGCGCGGCGGGTCGCCGAGCTGGCCGACGACCCGCGCACGCCGCTGTTCTTCGGCAAGCTGACCTTCGGCGTCGGCGAGCACACCGGCCGCTC
>SLSW01000209.1 GCA_007130245.1 Micromonosporaceae bacterium | reverse complement strand
GGCCGCGGTGGTCGCGCTGGCGCTCGCCGTGCCGGCCGGGCTGGCGCAGTGGCTGTCGCCGGACGCGGCGGCCGACGGCCCGCCCAGCCCGGACCTGGCCGGCCAGCTGGTCGTGGCCTCGTACGAGGAGGGCACCGAGCAGGGCACCACCGCCCGCGCCCTGAACCCGGAGACCGGCGAGTACGGCGCTGGCGGCAGCTGGGTCTCACCGGACCTGCGGTGGAGCGTGCAGGAGACCACCGGCGAAGCGGTACGGCTGATCTCCACCACCACCGGCGGCCTGGGTGAGCTCCTCGACTGGCCGGCGCCAGCCGGGACGCTGGTCTGGTCGCCGGACAGCACCCGCATCGCCGCGACCGCCACGGACGCGAGGCCACCGCAGGCGAACTCCCTACCTGAGCAGTTCCGCGCCGTCATGATCCTGGACGTGGACGAGCGCCGCGCCCGGCACGTGCCGCTGGAGCTACCGGACGACCGCGTCGGCGTGCACCTGTTCTGGCTGGACGAGGCGCACCTGGCGGTCCCGGTGGCCGACCCCGCCGCGCCGGCGGTCCACGACCGCCGGGTCGAGTACGAACTGCCCGGCGAAGGATCCTTCAGCATCAGCGGCCAGACCCGCCCGGTCGTCGACGAGGTGCTGGTCGTCGACCTGGACGGTGCGGTGGTCGGTCACGTGCCGCTGGAGCAGGGCGACTACCACGCCAGCGACGACGCCGACCAGGTGTGGCTGCCCGCCGGGGCGACCGCCGACGGGTCGCTGCTGTTCGCGCGGGAGCCGGCCGACGGGTTGCTGGAACTCACCACCGTGGATCCTGGCAGCGGCGACGCCGGCCCGGTCATGACGGCCACGGTGCCCGGTCCGCCCGAGGACTACCTGCGGGTGCCGAGGCATCTGACATACGCCGTACAGCCATCGCCGACGGACGGCCTGGTGCTGCTGCGGTCGCAGCTGTTGATGGCACCGTCGCATCCTGACTTCGACCAGGCCCCGTCCGGTCATATGTCGTTCCGTTACGAGTATCACCTGCTGGACCCGGCCTCCGACCGCATCTGGTCGCCGGAGCTGCCCGACCTGCCCGATGGCGCGCTCATCCGTACCATCGGTGACGCGGCCTGGCTGTCGCCGGAGGCTGCGGATCTCGCGTTCGACCCCTGAGCCGGTGCAGGGTTCAGGCTGCCTCCCGCGTCAGACCGGGTGGAGGTGAGGCCGTGAACCCCGGCACCGAGGCGGAGTACCTCGACTTCGTGGCTCAGGCCACCCCGTCGCTGTTCCGGATCGCGTACGCGCTGACCGGACGCCAGCAGGACGCCGAGGACCTGTTGCAGACCGCGCTGGAGCGGCTGGTGCCGCGCTGGCGCCGCGTTGACGACCCGATGGCGTACGTGCGGCGGATCATGTACCACGAGCACGTCGGCCGGTGGCGGCGGTGGGGACGCCGGGAGGTGACGGTGCCGGCGCTGGCCGACCGGGCCGCCCCGGACGACCCGGCGCAGGCGGTGGTGCTGCGGCAGGCGCTGCGGCAGGCGCTGCAGGAGCTGGGTCCGCGGCAGCGGGCGGTGCTGGTGCTGCGGTATCTGGAGGACCGCAGCGAGGCGGAGGTCGCCGACATTCTCGGCTGCTCACCCAAGACGGTGGCGAGCCAGGCGTCCCGGGCGCTGCACCGCCTGCGCACGCGGTACGCCGGCCGGCTGGATCTGACGGTGCTGGAGGAGACGCGATGACCATGATGGACGACGAGCTGCGCCGGGCGCTGCGCGAGATCGCCGACGAGGGCCGGCCGGTGGACCTGGGCCGGGCCGCGCTGGCCGGGGCCCGGCGCCGGCGCCGCGCCCACCTCGGGGTGGCTTCGGTGGCGGTGGTCGCGGCCGCCGCGATCAGCCTGCCCATGATGCTGGCCGACCCGCTCGGGACCGACCACGACCGGGTGGCCTCCCCCGCACCGGCCGGCGCCGGACCGAGCGTGGTCACGGTCCACTACCAGGACGACGTGAACGCGCCACCGCTGGTGCTCGACCCGGACACCGGCGACTACCGTTCCGTCGACGAGGTGCTGGAGACCGTCGGCGAGCACGCCCGATGGGTGACCGTCTCACCGGACCTGCGGCAGGTCGCGGGGATGCCGAACCCCTTCCGGCTGCGCATCGCCGCCACCACGGGCGAGGGCGCACCGACGGTCGTGCACCTGCCCGGTGCCGGTCGCGACCCGGTGTGGTCGCCCGACAGCCGGCGGATCGCGCTCACCCGCGGCGTGCACCGGACACAGGTGGACAGCGTCATCGTGGTGGAGGCGGCAACCGGCGAGACGACCGAGGTGAGACTGGACGCCCCGACCGACAACACCGGGCTGCGGGAGCCGGTGGACTGGCTGGATCCCGACCACCTGGTCGTGACCACGGTCGACCTCACCGACCGGCACCCGATGGCCCACGAAACCGCCGCGGCGTCCGAACGCCGACCGGTCATCACCGGCATGGCGGTGTTCGACCTCGACGGCACCCTGGTGCAACGGGTGCCGATCGACCAGAGCCCGCTGGCCGGCAGCGACCAGCCGCACAGCGGGCTGATGTGGGCACCGCACAGCGAGGTGCGCGACGGGCGCGTCCTGCTCGGCCGTCTCCCGGAACCGGGCACG
This sequence comes from Micromonosporaceae bacterium, assembly GCA_007130245.1. Classification (GTDB taxonomy): domain Bacteria; phylum Actinomycetota; class Actinomycetes; order Mycobacteriales; family Micromonosporaceae; genus Natronosporangium. Next base: position 30,054 of record SLSW01000209.1, on the reverse strand, counting down.
CTCGAGCTGGCGGTGCTGGACCTGACCACCGGCGGCGTCGTTCTCGGGCCGGTGACGGCGACGCTGCCACCGGTGACGCTACCGGCAGACGTGTCGCCGGAGGATGGTTACCAGTCCTCGGCTCGGGCATCCCACGCCCACGCGCACGGCCTGTACCGCACCGCGACCATCGACGACGGCCAGCTCTACCGCTCACCGCTGCCGGTGGCCTGGCTGCACGACGGCACCGCACTGCTGGAGGCCGGCTGGTACGGCTTTGACACCGGGTTCGAGGTGCCGGCGGAGTCGCATCGAGTGGACCTGTCCACCGGAACGATGGACCCGGTGGACCTGCCGGGGCCGGCGACGTCCGGGATTCCCCAGTTCGGTGATTCGGCTGGACTATCGCCGCAGGCGCGCGATCGCGCGATAACGATCCGGTAACGGGAGCAACCCTCCATCGCGCCTATCGGCGTCTACAGAGCGATGTGGACGCTGGCCAGAGGAGGGACGATGCCCCGGGATCGACGCGAGCAGTTCCGCCAGTTCGTGACCGAGCGCACGCCGGAGCTGTTCGGCGTCGCGTACGCGTTGGCCGGGCGGCAGGACGCGGCCGAGAAGCTGCTGCAGGCCGCGCTGGAGAGGACGTGGCTGCGGTGGCGGCGCATGAACCACAACGGAGACGACGACAACAACGGCGCCACCGAACAGATCACGCTGGGGGTCGACTGGTTCGGCGGGAAGGACGACCCGTACGGGTTCACCGTGCGGGCGATGCGCCGCGGTGTGCTGCCGTGGTGGCGCCGGTGGCGACCCGGCGCGGCCGCGCCGATGCCGGCGGCCGCCACCGGGGGCCGCGCGGTCGACCTGGCCGACTTGGCGCTGACCGGCGCGATGCGCCGCCGGTTGACCCGGATCGGGTCGGTGGTCGCCGCAGCGGCGGTGATCGTCGCCGGCGTCGCGGTGGCGCCCGGGCTGCTGGACCGCGAACAGACGCCCGAGGTGGACCTGACCGGACGCAGCGTCGTCGCCATCTACTCCGACAATGGCGATTACGTGCTCAACCCGGTCACCGGCGAGTACGTCCGGCAGCTGCGAGCGGTGGGGACGGTATCGCCGGACCTGCGCTACACCGCCACGATCGCCCCCGGCCGCGGCGCGGTCCGCATCAGCTCCACGATCGACGACGCCGGGACCTTTGTCGACTCGCTGCCGCTGCCGCTGGTGGGCATGGTGGCGTGGTCACCCGACAGCAGCCGCCTGGCGGTCACCTCACCGGCACCGGCGCCCGACCTCGATGTCGGTGGCACCGCGCAGGCGCAGTGGCGGGACGAGACCGGCGCGGGTTTCGACCGCGTCGTGCTGGTCGACGCCGGCAGCGGCGGGATCGACACGGTCGAGCTGGCACTGCCCGACGACCACGTCGGCTGGATCGCGCCGATGGTGGGGGCGTTCTGGGCCGACGCCGACCACCTGGCCGCGCCACTGATCGACCTGAGCTCGGAGGTGCCGGACCCGGTGATATCCGAGTACTACGAGGTGGACGCCACGGTGCGGGTGGTCACCTCGATCGGCATCTTCGACACCGGCGGTGCCCTCGTCGACGAGGTGCCGATGCCCAACGGTGACCTCGACGCCGCCGACAACCCGCACGCGGGAGTGCTGTGGCTGCCCACCGGCCTGGTCTCCGACGACCTGTTCCTGCTGGCCCGCGCCCCAAGCCCCGGCCAGCTCCAGCTCGCCACGATCGACCGGTCCGACCCGGACAGCCTGCGCATCGTCCGCGTGTTCGACGAACCCGGCACCGTTGTCGACGGCCCGGGTGGTGGCCTCCCGCCCTGGCCGTACGTGTCGCTGCTGGACGGGCAGTCGCACGTACTGGCGATGATGAACGGATCGACCCCCTTTGGCGACCTGCTGGCGGCGACGTTCTTGTTCCACCAGGTGGTCCAGTGGCCGTACGCGTGGCTGGCCGACGGCCGGATACTAGCGGCCAGCTTGGCGTCGGGCATGATGGACCTCCGGTTCGGGCAGAACCACGTGGCGGTGAACCTGGACACGGGCACGGTCGAGCCCACCACCCTCGTCGACGAGGTGGCGGCACCGGACGGCACCACGGCGCTCACCTTCGCCGACGCGGCCGGCCTCGCGCCGGCGGCCGGCGGCCGGGCGCTGCTGACCGACCCGCCCGGTCAGGACAGCAGCGCCAGCGAGTAGGTGACGGCGCGGGACTCGACCGTAAAGCCGGCCCGCTCGTAGACCCCGACCGCGCCGGTGGAGCTGGCGGCGTCCACCCCCAGCGCGGCGTGGGTCCTGCCGGCGTCCGCCGCCGCGGTGAGCGCCTCGGTCAGCAGCGCGGCGGCCAGGCCGCGCCGGCGCCACGGCTTACGCACCCCGACCTGGCCGATGTAGAGCCGCTGCGGGTCGGCGTCCCGGTAGCCCAGCAGATAGCCGGCGATCTCGTCGCCGTCGAAGGCGAGCAGCGACAGCTCCGGCGCGAACCGCTCCGAGCGCACCGTCAACACCGCCCAGCTCTCCAGCGGACGGTGTTCAAAGCCCCAGTGGTCGGCGAACGCGTCCATGTGCGCCCCGTGCAGCGCGATTTCGTGCTCGGCCGTATAACCCACCAACCGCAGGCCGTCGGGCAGGGCCACCGCCGGCACCCCAGCGGTAGGCGCGACCATGTCGAACCAGTAGCGCACCGGACTCATCCCGAACCGCTCGAACAGCCGGGTCGTCTGCTCATCGGCGACCATCGCGCCGGCGTGAACCTCCCAGACCGCGTCCGGCGCGACCGACCGGTGGATCTCCCGCGCCCGGTCCAGCTGCCACCGCAGCAGCTCGCGCCCCAGCCCGCGGGAACGCCACCGCGGATGCACCCCGCCACCGAGGCGGATCACGGTGGCGTCCGGTGACGGCGCCGTGACCATCACCACCGCGGCCAGCTCGCCGTCGCCGGTGAGCACCAGCCGGGTGTCCCGCGCCGGATCGCGTACGAGTTGGGACATGAACTCGGTGACGCGGGATGCGGTGGCGTTGGCATGACCACCGGCGTGCGCCTCGACCGCGTTGATGAGGTCCGCCACGGCCGCCGCGTCGCCGTCGCCGTACGTCCCCGTGACCAAGTCGTTCACACCCTGACGCTACCGACGGAGCGCAACCGGATTTGCACGGCTCGGCGTGCCCTGCGCGCGCGATCGCGCGACGACGCGTACCGTGGGCGGGAACGCCGGAACTGCGGACGGAGGAATGCGGTGCGACCGGTGCGCTTCGTCGCCTTGTCGGAGGACGGGCGTGCGCTCGTGCTCGCCGACGAGGTCGGCCGGCTGCTGGCGCTGCCGCTGGACGAGCGGCTCACCACCGTGGTGCGCACCGGCGGCGGGGGCAGCCTCAAGGCCGCCAGCGAACCGACGCCGGGCGAGCCGCCGCCGTCACTGTCGCCGCGCGACATCCAGACCCGCATCCGCGGCGGCGAGTCGGCCGACGAGGTGGCACGCATCGCCGGGGTGCCGGTGGACCGGGTGCTTCGCTACGCCGGCCCGGTGCTGCAGGAGCGGGCCATGCTCGCCCAGCACGCCCGCCGCACGAAGCTGAAGAACTCCGAGTCGGGTTCTTCGCTCGCCTCGGTGGTGGACGCGCGCCTGGACCAGCACGGGATCGACGCTGAGAAGATCTCCTGGGACGCCTACCGGCGCGACGACGGTTGCTGGCGCATCGTGGCCACGTGGCCGTCCGGTAAGGCCACCGCTCAGGCGGTCTGGGAGCTGGACCGCACCCGCAGTGTGGTGGTGCCGCACGACGACATGGCCCACTACCTGTGCGCCGAGCGCCCGACCACCATCCTCGGCCAGGAGCCGGCGACCGAGGCCCCGACACGCTCCGGGCGCGGGAAATCGCGGTCGGAGCCGGCGCGCGGCAGCGGTGGTCACGGGCTGCCCAATCCAGCCGGCGACTCGGCCCGACGTTCCGGCCGCGACCCCATCCGGTCCGGCCGCGACGCGCTCATGGCCAGCTTGGACCGGCCAGTGGGCACCTCCGGGCGCGGGCTCGACTCACCGGCGGCGGCCGCGGCGACGGCGGCGACCGCAGACAAGCCGCGGCAGCGTTCGGCATCACGTGGCGGTTCGCCGTTCGACGACGACGCCGACGCGCCCAAGGACGTCCCGGCGGTGCCGTCACTGGCGGTGCTGCGGCCGCGTCGCAACAGTGGCGAGTCCGAGGGCGAGACCACCTCCCGTAAGCGGGGCCCGAGCTGGGACGAGGTGCTGTTCGGCAGCCCGCCGGCGGCCGGCGAGTCGTCCTCCTCGTAGCTCACGCCGCCGCTGGCCGGTCGCTCGAGATCACCGCTTCCCGCCGGTGGCGTGGCACGCTGGGCTGATGGACTATACGAATCTCGGCCGTACCGGCTTGACCGTCAGCCGGCTGTGCCTGGGCACGATGAACTTCGGCCCCCAGACCACCGAACCGGACAGCTACGCGATCATGGACCGGGCGCTCGAGCACGGCATAAACTTCTTCGACACCGCCAACGTCTACGGCTGGAAGCTTGGCGAGGGTGTCACCGAGCAGATCATCGGGCGCTGGTTCGCCCAGGGTGGTGGCCGCCGGGACAAGGTGGTGCTCGCCACCAAGGCGTACGGGCGGATGAGTGAGTGGCCAAACGACCGCGGACTATCCGCGCGTCACCTGATCCAGGCCTGCGAGGCGTCGCTGCGCAGGATGCAGACCGACTGGATCGACCTCTACCAGATGCACCACGTCGAGCGGCGCACGCCGTGGGAGGAGATCTGGCAGGCGATGGAGGTGCTGGTCACCCAGGGGAAGGTCCGTTATGTCGGATCGTCCAACTTCGCCGGCTGGCATCTGGTGCAGGCCCAGGAGGCCGCGAACCGCCGGCACTTCCTGGGGCTGGTCTCCGAACAGTGCATCTACAACCTGCTCACCCGGCACGTGGAGATGGAGGTGCTGCCGGCCGCCCAGCGGTACGGCATCGGCATCATCCCCTGGTCACCGCTGCACGGCGGGGCGCTCGGCGGCGCCGTGCGCAAGCTCGCCGAGGGAACGGCCGGGCGGGCGGCGTCCGGGCGCGCCGAGGAGGCGCTGGCCAACCACCGTCCGGCGATCGAAGCGTACGAGAAGCTGTGCGCCGACCTGGGTCATGACCCGGCTGACGTCGGGGTCGCCTGGCTGCTGGCCCAGCCGGCGGTTACCGCCCCGATCATCGGTCCCCGTACGATCGCGCAGCTCGACGCCGCGCTGGGAGCGCTGTCGGTGTCGCTGGACGAGCCGAACCTGTCCAAGCTCGACGAACTGTTCCCGCCGGTCGGCAAGGGCGGCCCTGGCCCCGAAGCCTGGGCCTGGTAGACCGCCCCACCTCCGGTCGATCTAGGGATAATTCACGTGGTTGGATCTCCAACTACGTGAATTATCCCTAGATCGACGGGCTGTCGGGGACGAGCGGGGCGGTAACGATGCTCTCGTGCGTCGGGTTCGGGCCCTGGTAGCTGCGCACCACGTGCAGCGCCTCGACCGTCCAGTCCGGCCCTTCGTACCGGTCCAGGGTCGCCACGTCCGCCTGCAGGTCCGCCTCCGGCAACCGATCACCCGGGCGGGCGAACGTCAAGTGCGGTCGGAACGGCTTGCGATCGTAGGACACCCGGTGACGTTTCAACTGCCGGCGCACCACCCCGGCCAGCGACGTCAGCGCCTCGACGTCACCGGCCAGGCCGACCCACAGAATCGTGAACCGGCGCCGCCCGAACCGCCCACCACCGGCCAGCCGCAACACCGGCCGCCCGACCGCGCCTTGGCTCCACTGGGTCACCGCCTCCCGCAGCGCGTCGCCTGCCACCGGCGCCCGGTCGGCCGGCACCTCCCCCAGGAACGCCAGCGTGATGTGCCACAGCGGACGCGCCGTGAGCCGCACGTTGGTGCCGTCCGCCGCCGCCCTGCCCAGCCGCAGCTGCTCGACCGCGTCGGCCAGATGGTCGAGCGCGTCGGCGGGCGGGTAGAGCGCGACGAACAACCTCATCGCGCCAGGCTACCGCCGCAGGACCGCAGTGCCGCGAAGTCCACCGCCAGGCCCTCCCGGAATCTCGCCACGTCCATGCGGCGACCACACCTCAGGAGTGTGACATCACCCGGTGGCGTCGGCCGCGCGCACCACGTACAACCGCGGCGTGGGTCGCAGTCGCAGCCGCAGCTGCTCGCCGTGGCGCCGCAGTTGCCATCCCAGCGCGACGGCGCCGGCCAGCAGGGAGACGAGCCCGCCGAGCCAGATCGCCGTGGCGGCGCTGAACTGTTCCGACAGCCAGCCCACCGCCAGCGCCCCGAGCGGGGTGGTGCCGAGGAACACCAGCACGTACAGCGCCATCACCCGGCCCCGGAAGGAGGCGTCGCAGCCCAGCTGCACCCGCTGGTTCGCCGCCTGCGCGAAGAAGATGGCGAAGAAGCCGGTCGGCAGCAGCAGGGTGGCCACCAGCCAGTACGGGGTGGAGAACCCGACGGCCATCGAGAACACGCCGAAGGCCACGGCCGAACCGATCACCACGTGCGCCGACGGTTGCGCCCGCCGCCACGATCCGGCCAGGGCCCCGGCCAGCGAGCCGGTGGCCAGGGCCGCCGCCAGCAGCCCGAACGAGGCGGCACCGGTCTCGAAGACCACCTTCGACAGCACCGGCAGGGTCACCTGGTAGTTGAAGCCGGCGAAGCCGACCACGGCGACCAGCGACATCGCCAGCACCAGGTCCGGGCGCTGCCACACGTGCCGCAGGCCGTCAACCACCCGGGTGCGTCCCCGCTCGGCCCGGGTGCGCAGCTCACGCTGCAGCTCCGCCGAGCGCATCCGGGCCAGGCTGACGATCGGCGAGACGGCCATCATGGTGGCCAGCAGGAAGGTGGGGCCGAGACCGATCACCGCGATGGCCACACCGGCGGTGGCCGGTCCGATGATGCGGGCGGAGTTGAACACCGAGGCGTTGAGCGACAGCGCGTTGGGCAGCAGGGTGGTGCCGACCAGCTCGGACACGAACGCCTGCCGGGCCGGCGTCTCGATCGCGTTGGCGGTGCCCATGGCGGCGGCGAGGACGAACACGTGCCAGAGCTGTACGACTCCGGTCAGCACCAGCAGCGCCATGAACACCGCCAGCGCGGCGAACACAGTGTTGGCCACCAGCAGCAGCTTGCGCTTGTCGTACCGGTCGGCAAGCACCCCACCGAAGAGCGTCAACAGCAGCACCGGGGTGAACTGCAGCGCGACGACGATCCCGACCGCGGTGGCCGAGTTGCCCGACAGTTGCAGCACGAGCCAGTCCTGGGCGATGAACATCATCCACACGCCGATCAGCTTCACCAGCTGGCCGGTGGCGAACAGCCGGTAGTTGCGGATCGTCAGGGACTGGAAGGTTCTGTGTAACCGGGCTCGCACTGCCGGAGCCGCCTCCTCGGGTCGTCGGTGCCATCCATCGCGGACGGACCGGCACGACCCGGCACGGCGCGCGACCCGGCACGGGCCGCACGAACCGGCCCACGTCACGCGCGGTCGCGCCCGCGCTCAGGCGCGCGCAACCTGGCGGAGGATCTCCGCCGCGTGCCGCAGAACCTCGCGCTCCTCGGCGGTCAACTCAGCCAACCGCTGGGCTAGCCACTCCTCGCGGGCCCGCTCGAACTTCGCCAGCACCCCGCGACCCTGCGGCGTAGCCGCCAGGATCACCTGGCGGCCATCGGTCGGGTGCGGAGTGCGCTGCACCAGATCGCGCTCTTCCAGCTTCGACACGATCTTGGTCATCGTCGGGGGCCGGACCCGCTCGATCTCGGCGAGTTCGCGGGGTGTCATCGCCCCGGCGAGCTCGAGACTGGCCAGCGCGGACAGCTGGGTGGCTGTGAGGTCACCGACCGGTCGAGTCTGGCGGACGCGCCGGTTGAGCCGGGTAATAGCGTCGCGCAGCAACACTGCGAGCTGCACCGCTGTCAAGCGCTCCGCCATCACCGTCCGCTCCGTCACACTCGTTAGCTTAACTAATAAGCCCGGCTAACAACCACCTAATATGACCGCCGTCACCAGCGTGTGGAAGCAGGGTACCCACAACCGTAAGACGCGACCTACCCGTACCCTGTCACCGTGCCCGACCCGCACCGATCACCACCAACGCCCATGGATCCGCCGATGGTGCCGTTCATCCTGGTCGGAACGCTGCTGTGGGCAGTGGCAGGGCTCGTGCTGCTGATCGCGGACGCGCCCACCGACTGGCTGTGGATCTGCCTGGCCGGTTTCCTGCTCGGCATCCCGGCAACCGCCGTCATGGTGCTGCGCGACCGTCGCCGCCATCAGCGACGGTCCGGTCAACCGTGACCGTACGGCTCGGCGGCGTCGGTGTCCTCCACCGAGCCGTGCGCCCGGCTGACGGAAACCATCTCCACCTCGGTGTCGTCGTAGACCGTCGGCAGTTCCTCCACCGCGGCCTCCTTGGTCAGCAGCACCTCCGAGTGCGCGCCGCACCCGTGGTCCACACTGACAACCCGACCGTCGTCTGGGGCATACAGGTTGCCGCACACCCCGAACGCCTGCCGTAGCCACCCTGCCACCGGCAGCCAGAAGCCACAGGAACCGCACCGGGCCGATCGCGGCGCAGACGCGGCGATCGGCGCCTCCGGCCCGTGGTCGGATTCGTACCATCGCTGAGCGGCCTCGATGCGACCCTGCCGCGACATCACCCGGGCCCGGCCCAGCCCGAGCTCCCAGGCGCCCTCCTCCACCGCCGGGTCGTCCGACAGCACGTAGCCGGGCACCAGTCGTTCGTCGTCGGCCGGGGTAGGAAGCAGGTCCCCGACGCCGAGGTCGCCCGGCTTGAGACGCTCATCCCAGGGCACCCACTCCGGCGCGACCAGCGCGTCCGGGCCGGGCAACAGCACGGTCTCGTTGATCGTGACCTTGCGGCTGCGCGGCGCGCGGGCGACGGTCACCGCCCAGCGCCAGCCACGGTAGCCCGGCAGCAGGCAGTCGAACAGGTGCGTCACCACCCGGTCCGCCTCCGCCACCGCACCCCGGTACTCGCCCACGTGCTCCGGCTCCACCTCGCTGATCGCCGCACGTGCCAGATCGACCGCGACCGGCTCGGCACAGATCGGGTCCAGGCGGGCACTACGGGTCCGCTTACCGGTCCCGCCGGCACCGACGGCCCCACCGTCAGCGGTGCTGGTCCTGGTCATACGGCCATTCTCGCACCACCGCCGGCAGCGATGAGACAGGGGCGAAGCGGTACGAAAGGATGGGTGCATGGCGGTCCGGAACGTGCTCGGCCGCGCGGCCGGCACCGTGGCGCGCGGGACCCGCGGCGCTGCCCGGCGCGCTACCGCCGGTGGTCGCCGACTGCGCCGCGGCGGCGGCCGGGTCCGCTCCCGGGTGGCCGGCGGCGAGACCGGCATGATGCGGCTGCTGGACATGCATGCCGCCTCCATCGCCGGCGACACTTTGGTCGCGGTGGGCCTGGCCGGCACCATCTTCTTCGCGGTGCCGCTGGACGAGGCCCGCACCAACGTGGCCCTGTACCTGCTGGTGACGATGGTGCCGTTCGCGGTGCTGGCGCCACTGATCGGCCCGGTGCTGGACCACCTGCGCCACGGCCGCCGCTACGCCCTGGCCACCACCATGCTGGGCCGGGCGTTCCTGGCCTGGTTGATCGCCGACCAGCTCGACAACATCGCGCTGTATCCGGCCGCATTCGGCGTACTGGTGCTGTCCCGCGCGTACGGCGTGGCCCGCGCCGGCACGGTGCCGCGGCTGCTGCCGGCCAGCCTCGGGCTGTCGCAGGTCAACGCCCGCGGCAGCGTCTACGGCACCATCGCCGGCGCCCTCGTGCTCCCGATCGGGCTGGCCGCGTTCTGGTTCGGCCCGCAGTGGCCGCTGCGTGTCGCGTCGGTGATCTTCCTGATCGGCATGGTGATCGCGCTGCGGCTGCCCGACCGGGCCGACGCCGACCCCCCGGAGACCCCGCCGCGGCTGCTGCGGCTCACCGTACTGCGCTGGACCCACGATTACCGGCGAGTGCTGACCGCCAGCCGGCTGGTCAGATCCGCGCTGGTCGGCGGCACCATCCACCGCGCGCTGTACGGGTTCCTGCTGATCTTCCTCGCGTTCACGATCCGGGAGCCGGGGCAGCTGCCCCACACGTTCGTCGGGAGGGAACTCGGCGAGGGCACCGCGATCGGGTTGATCAGCGGATCACTGGTCTTCGGCACGTTCCTGGCGGTGGCCGCCGGCAGCCGGCTGCGCATCCACTACCCGATCGCCGTACAGGCCGTCGGGCTGTTGGTGGTCACGGCCCTGGCGGTGGTGACCATCTTCCAGTTCACGCTGGCGATGACGGCGCTGCTGTGCCTGGTCGCGGCGGTGTCCAGCGGGCTGGCCAAGCTCTCGGTGGACTCCGCCATCCAGGAACGCATCGCTGAGCGCATGCGGACCACCGCGTTCGCCCACTCGGAGACGGTGCTGATGCTCGCGTTCGTGACCGGCAGCGCGCTGGGGCTGATCCCGATGCCGGGCCGGTTCGGCATCGGCGTCGCCGCCGGCCTGCTGGCGCTGGCCGCCGGACGAACGGTGCTGGTCGCGTTCCTGTCGCACCGTGACCGGCTGGCCGGTCGCCCGGAACCCGGCGTCGCCGACACGGGACGGTCGGACCGGTGGTCGGATCGATCGTCGAACCGGCCGTCGCCTGGTCCGGGAGCGCACCAGTGAACGGCCCCATGCTGATTGCCACGGCGGTCGCGGCCGAACGCGACGCGGTGCTCGCCGGGTTGCCAGCCGGTCAGCCGGGGGTGACCGTCGCCGAGGTCGGGGTAGGACCGGCCGCGGCCGCGGCCGGCACCGCGCGCCTGCTCACGCTTGCCGAGAGCGCGGGCCGGCCGTACCGCACCGTGATTTCCGCCGGCATAGCCGGCGGCTTCCCCGGACGCGCCGCGGTCGGCGCGCTTGTGCTCGCCAACCGCAGCGTGCAGGCCGATCTCGGGGCCGAGTCCCCGGAAGGATTCCTGCCGCTGGACCAGCTCGGCTTCGGCGAGCGGGCCCGGGCCGCCGACAGCGCGGTGCTGGCCGGCCTCGTTGAGGCGCTGCCCGACGCGGTGGTCGGGGAGGTGTTGACGGTCTCCACCGTCACCGGCACCGCGGGGCGTGTGCAGGCGCTGGCCGCGGCCCATCCGCACGCGGTGGCCGAGGCGATGGAGGGGTACGGCGTGGCCTGTGCGGCGGCCGGCGCCGGCGTGGCCTTCGCGGAGCTGCGCACCGTGTCGAATCTGGTCGGCCCCCGCGATCGGGCGGCCTGGCGCATCCGCGACGCGCTGGCCGCGCTCACCAGCGCCGCGCGCGCCATCGCTTCTTGACGTCCGCGGGTATGGCGGCCGGTATGACGAGCCACTGCGGCTGCGGTGGCCGGCCGATGCGGAACCCGCATGCGCGGAAGAACTCGTACCCAGCCCGGGACGGGCTGATCGCACTCGCGCGGTCGGCACCCCGGCCGTGATCATGCGGTCCTGCAGGGTGTCGACCATCCGCTGTCCGAGGCCGCACCGCTGCCAGGCCGGGGCGACCTCGATGTCGCAGAGCACGAACTCGCGTTCGCAGGTGCCCTCGCGATGCTGCACGAACCCGCCCAACCGGGCCACGACCTGGCCGGTGTCGTCGGTGGCCAGCCACCGCCACACGTTGTCCGGCGCGTCGTCCGGTTCGGCGGGCGTGATCCGCAGGCTGCTCACCATCGCGGCCTGCGCCTGGCGTTCTCGCCGCCGGTCCCGCCTACCGCGGTCCAGGTCGTAGGTATATTCGGGCGCATCGCGTGGCCAGCGATGGCGGGGCAGGTCGTACCAGTTCGCCCACCATGCGCCCCACCAGTCGTGGGCCCCGGCGACCCGGCGCACGTCGAGGTGGGCGGGGTAGCTGCGGCCCGCCTCGTCGACCAGCCCTTCGCTGGGGTGCGCCGGTGGTGGCGGCGTCTTGCGGTCTTCGCTGATGAGGAGGCTGCCTCCGGCTGCGGACACCAAACGCTCCACGGTCCGCAGCCGCGGGTCATGGCACTGCCCGGACTCGATGCGACCGATGGTGCTCGCGGGCACACCGGAGCGCTCGGCCAGCTCACGCTGGCTGAGGTCGGCCCGTCGGCGTAGCGCACGCAGGATCGCTCTGAGGTCCAGGGCAACGGCTGGCATGGTCATGACTGGCGAGTCTGGACATTCTGCCGGTCTGCGGCAAGTGCCATGGCTGAGCTGTGGATAGCCTGTGGACAGCCTCGGTGTGGAGGGTGGTCGGTGGAGACGCTATGAGAGCTGCTCCGTTGATGAGTGCGGGCGGGCGACCGGCGGGCGTCAGCTCCTATGGGAGCTGCTCCGTTGATGGGTGCGGGCGGATGCGGGCGGGTGCGGACGTGGCCGCGGGCGGCACCGCCCGTGTTGCGCTCCGTCTGTGCGAGCAGCTCCCAAAGGGCCGTGCAGAACAGTCCGGCCCTCGAATGCTGCGGCAACCACACAGCCGTCCGCGGGTGGCGCAGTCGCACTACGGTGACAATGTGAGCACCCCCACCATCGATCTCGGGACGTTGGCGTCCGGCTCCCCGGACGAAGAAACGCTGCCAGCGCGCTCGTCGTCACACCTACGGCGCTACTGGCGCGACCGTGCCCGGCGGAGGATGGTTGCGCTGAGCGCGGTGTCAATGCTGCTGATCGCCGTGCCCACCGCTGCCGCGACATCAGCGCCCCGACTCGACCCACTGTTCACCGTCCCCGCCGGAGATTCCGCACTGCTGGATGATGGCCGGCTCTATGTCCTCCGTGAGGCCGGTGAGGGCAGGCCCGGCGACACGCTGACCGCATACCGGCTCAGCGACGGTGCCATGCTGTGGGAAGCGGTCGACACCGACAACCCTGCGTACGGCTGGGCCGCGCTGCAGATTCGCGGCGGTGTTCTGCTGCTGACCCGCGAGCAGCCACCGGAACCTGGCGGTGTGCCGGCACCGGGCGGCGTGGGGGGATTCGTCACCACGGCGTACGACCCCGACAGCGGAAACGTGCGATGGCGCCACGAGGGCTGGGTCGGTCTCGCCGGGGCTGGCAACCTGGTGATCCTGCTGGAGCCCAGCGGCTCGGAGCATCCCTGGGATCGGATGCGGCCGACCGCGATCGACCTGGGCACAGGCGAGGTGATCTGGACCGCGCCGGTCGCGACCCGGTGGGTTTACGACAGAAGCCCGACCGCTGTTGCCGCATATCTGGTCACCATGGATGACGACGGCCAGTTGGCGACATACGACGTGGACACCGGGATCAGGCTGGCCACCAGCACACTCCCCGACGAGGTCTCCGGCGCCGACCCGTACGACCTGAGCCTGCTGGCAGCTGATGACCTGGTGGTCCTGCAGGACGTCTCGGCGCAGACCCTTTACGCGTACGACGCCGACTCGCTGGCGCACCGATGGAGCACGGAGCTGCCGTTCACCGCCTTCCTCACCGGCGGGTGCGGTCCGGTGCTCTGCCTGCAAGGACTCGGACACAACGGCTTGCACGGCATCGACCCCGACACCGGTGAGTCGCGTTGGTCGGCTGACCTGGTGGCCGGGGACCGCGCACCCTCGTGGCCACGAGCCATCGGCCCGACACCGGACACACTGCTCGCTGGTGACCGCATTCTGGATGCGACGACGGGCGAGCAGTTGCTGGCGCTGGAGCGGTGGGAGCACCGCTCGGGTGGGCTGATACAGGCATCGGTCCACCAACAGGACCCGATACTGCTCTGGCGGGAGCGCCATGGCGCGGACACCGGACCCCGGATCTGGTTCGGGCAACTTCGCTCGCAGCCGCTACAGGTCGAGGTAATCGGCAACGCCGCGGGATGGTTCGACGGTTGTGATGCGACCACTCGTCATCTGGCTTGCCGCGACGGGGGCCACCTGCACGTCTGGCACATCCGATGGTGAGCCCGGTGAACGAGCCAACGATCGACCTCGGTTGCGCCACCGGCCATCTCCGCCACGGCGCCCGACACCGGCCGACCAGCCAGGTCCGGCCCCGTCGCCGCCTCCGGTGGCGGATCGGTGGCGTCGCGATGGCGGCGCTGCTGCTCATCGCCGCACCCGGCGCCGACGCGTCACCCCGACCGCCGGCGCTCACTTATCTCGGCACAGTCCCGGCTGCCGACCAGGCACTGCTCACCGAGGACACGCTCTATGTCCACCACTACTCCCACTCAAGAGATGCGGTCCTGACGGCGTACCGGCTCAGTGACGGCACCATGACATGGCAGGTCGATGAGTGGGAGGTGGACCAGAACGACATCGGTGGGTGGCAACACGCGCAGGAGCCGCCGGTCGCCTGGCTTCGGGTCCACAATGGCGTACTGCTGGTGACACTGCGGCTGTTCGGTGTGCCCGCGGCCCCGGTGATGACCACCGCATACGATCCGCAGACCGGTGCCGCGCGCTGGACCCGGGAGGGTGAGCCGGCCGCAGGCACCACTGACGTGATGGTGTTGCTGCGGCAGGAGACACCACCTGAGCCACCCGACCGCTGGCCGCGACACCGACCGGTGGCGGTTGACTTAACAACCGGTGAGCAGGTCTGGACCGCTCCGGTGGGCCGATGGCAGTACGACTTCCAGCGCGACGGCCACGCCCGTCACCTGGTCCACCTGGACGACAACGGCCAGTTGACCACATATGACATCAACACCGGCGTCAGCCGATCAGCCACGACTTCTGTGACTGGTGAGATCGGCTATCACGTGGTCGGCGAACTTGTCCTCATGCACCGGCCCTGGGACCACGTCGCGCAACGGCCACCCGACGACACGGCGATGCACGCGTACGACGCGGGGACCCTCACCCACCGATGGACGGTTGATCTCGGCGAGCCGCCGGTGATGTTCGGACACTGCGGATCCGTGATGTGCGTGCACGGGCCCGCGGCCCTGCATGCCCTCGACCCTGCTACCGGGGATGCGTGGTGGTCAGCCGAGGCGGCTCCGCCGTTGACCGGCCATACCGTGTTGTGGCCGTACAGCCTCGGCCCGCAGTACCCGGACACCCTGCTCATGGACGGCCACGCCGTTCACACCGCCACCGGTGAGCCGCTGCTGCCGTTGGCGTCGTGGGGCCAGGAGCACGAGCCCGAGCTGCGTACCTCGGCCTGGCACCTTGACCCGGTGCTGATCTGGCATCCGCCGCGGGAGATCGGCGTGGAGTCGCGCACCTGGTTCGCGCGGCTGCGCCCGCAGCCGCTCGGTCTGGAGATCCTCGGCAGCACCACACGGGTCGACCAATGCCGGGCCACCACCGACCACATCGTGTGCCGGGACCACAACCAGCTGCACCTCTGGAGGATCCGGTGACCCGGCCACCGGCCGCGATCGACCTCGGCACGCTACCGGGCCGGCCGCCGTCGGAGACCGTGACGCCGCGCCCGGCGCGCCTGCGGCAGCGACACCGCCGGACTGCCGTGCTGGCACTGCTGGCGGTGCTGATCAGCTTCAGCGCCACCGCTGCCGAGGCACCGCCGCGGCCCTGGCTGGCGCCACACTTCACCGTGCCGTTGCCGTGGTCACTCGGGTTGTCGGATGACACTGTCTACGTGGTGGCCAGCGACGACCACACAGCGACCGAACAGGCGGGCCGGACGGCCCTCACGGAACGTGACGGCCCGCAGACCCTTTACGCGTACCGCCTCCGTGACGGCGCGCTGCGATGGGGGGCCCCGTTGCCGGACGCACCGGCCATCCACGTCGTCGGTCTCCACGGTGGCGCACCGGTCCTGACCAGCGTGAGCCCCGGCACCGGGGCCGCCACCGTGACATCGCTCGATCCAGAAACCGGTCAGGCGCGGTGGACCCGCGACGGCGCCGTGGTCGCCATGGGCAACGGCACTCTGGTCGTCGACCGCCACGGCGACCCGTCCGGTGTTCATGACGCCGTGGCGCCCCACCTGACAGTGGTTGACGCCGTGACCGGGCAGGTCCGGTGGAGCCTGGACGTCGTGGTGGACGCCGCCTCGCCACCGGTGGCGAACTAGGATCCACCGGCCACTGGCAGCTCGCCGCCGGCCTGGTAACGACCGCCGACCGCGACGGCTTCCCGACGGCGCTCGACCCGGACGACGGCACCGTGCGGTGGACCGCGGACTGGCCTGACGCCGACCCGGGTCTGGTAACGCTGGAACCGTTTCCGGCGGCCCGCGACGACGACCACCTGACACTGCGGGTCGACAGACCCGACGGGCCTGACCGCCGCCTGGATCCGCGATGGCTGATCGACGCGACCACCGGAGAGCCGGTGCTGGACCTGACCGGGTGGGTGCCGGACGTCCGGGTCGCCCCCTGGTCCGCAACCGACGAGGTCGAGATCCTGCCCCACCGCTACGACCCGGACGCCGATGTCACCTGGCTGGCATACGTCGACACCGACGGACCCGAGGTGCGGGTACGAGACCGGTTCGACGGACAGGCGCTCTGCGTGACCAGGGCCGGGTACGCGCTGTGCCCCAGGCTCGGCCCCGGTCCGGGCGCCGAGGAGCCGGCCCGCCAGCAGGTCTGGCGGCTGCGCGAATAGGGCAGGTGGCGGCCGCTGTCCAGCGCACTGGCGGCGGTGGCGCTGCTGCTGATGCTGGCCGCGGACACGACCCCCACACCACCGTGGGCGGAGCTGCGGTTCACCGTCCCTGGCGAGCGCTCCTACCTCGACGGTGAGCGGCTCTACGTGGTGCGCACGACCGGGTTCGAGCGCGGGACGATGACGGCGTACCGGTTGGCCGACGGCGCCCAGTTGTGGCAGGCGTCACGGGGAATCGGCGCGCAGCAGGGCAACCGCCGACCGGGCGGTCCAGCGATCCGGCACGACCACACCTTCACCGTGCAGGGCGGCTACCCGCTGCACATCACCTCCAGCCGGATCCACCAGGGCGACACCTGGCAACGCCACGACGCGTTCACGACCGCGCTCGACCCGGCCACCGGCCGGCAGCTGTGGACCCGGCCCGGATGGCCGATCGGTCCGGACACCGCCCTGGCCGGCACCTCGTCCCGTGATCTCCTGCTGCTGGAACAGTGGGGGCCGGAGGCGCGCGTCAAGACCGCCGTGCATCCGGCCACCGGCGACGTCGCCTGGGACACACCGAAGGAGCCGGGTTGGACGCGGCAGGGAGGCGGGCACCTGGTGTCGCGGGCCCCCGACGGCGCTCTCACCTCGTACGACATCCACACCGGTGCCCGCCTGGCCACCACCTCCGCCGCCACCGGCGCGGGGGACGCGCACGGGCACAGGGTCGCCGGTGACGTGGTGCTGATGTGGCAGCAGGCGCCGCGTCCGGAGGTGGTCGCGTACGAGGCCGACACGCTCGCGGAACGCTGGCGGGCGCCGGTGCCGGCGGACAGCACCGTGGGCGACTGCCGCACCGTGGTCTGCGTGCACGGACCGTACGGCGTGGCCGCGCTCGACCCGGACACGGGTGCGATCCGGTGGTCTGCCGACTGGCCGGCCGACGGGCTCGGCCGCCAGCAGGTGCGCGAGCTGCCGCCGCCCTGGCCGGACGGCCAGGTGCTGATGTCGTTCACCGGCACGACCGCGCGCTACGCCGGGCTGCACGCCGCCGGCACCGGCGAGCCGCTGCTCGATCTCGACGAGTGGTGGCCGATGGTCGACGCCTCGCCCCAACCGCTGCTGAGCCGGACGCCGCCGACCGGGCGCACCTGGTTCGGGCGGCTGGTGCTCGACCCGCCCGGCATCGAGACGCTGGGTGCGGTCGGCCCGACCTCCTGGTGCCGTGCGGTCGACCGGCATCTTGCCTGCCAGGTCGATGCTCGGGTGCACGTCTGGCAGGTCCGGCGGTAGCGGGTCGCTACGGTGGGGCGGTGACCCTGTCGCTGGCCATCTCCCCGTGCCCGAACGACACGTTCGTGTTCCACGCGCTGGTGCACGGCCTGGTGCCGGACGCGCCGGCTTTCGACGTCACCTACGCCGACGTGGACGTGACCAACACCGCTGTCGAGCGGGGCGAGTTCGACATCGCCAAGATCAGCTATGCGGCGCTGCCGTACGTCGGTGACGACTACGCGCTGCTGCCCAGCGGCGGCGCGCTCGGCCGCGGCTGCGGCCCGCTGCTGCTGACCCGCGACGACCGTGACGAGCCCGGAGAGTTCGACCTGCGCCGGGCCCGGCTGGCGATCCCGGGTGAGCGCACCACCGCGTACCTGCTGTTCCGCCGGTGGGCCGGTGACCGCGCTCCGGCAAGGCCGGAGGTGGTGCCGTTCCACGAGATCATGCCTGGCGTGGCCGACGGCCGGTTCGACGCCGGCCTGGTGATCCACGAGGCGCGCTTCACCTACCCCCGGTACGGGCTGCGGGAGCTGGCCGATCTCGGCGAGTGGTGGGAGTCAGACACCGGACTGCCCATCCCGCTGGGGGCGATCGTGGCCCGCCGTAGCGCGGTGGCCGTGGATGCTGCCGCAGAGTGGATCCGGGCGTCGGTACGGGCGGCGTGGGCGGATCCGGCCGCCAGCCGGGACTACGTGCTCGCGCACGCGCAGGAGATGGAGTCGGACGTGGTCGACCGCCACATCGCGCTCTACGTCAACCCGTACACGCTCGACATCGGAGCCGACGGCCGCGCCGCCGTCGATGCCCTCCTGCGCCCCGTCTCTCGTTGATCTAGGGCTTGGGGGTCAGCGGGGCTGGGGGCCGTCGAGCTCACGGGCGACCGCGTGCACCACCTGGGCCACGGTCTTGGTGGTCTTCTTGTCCGGGTACCTGCCCTTGCGCAGGTCCGGCAGCACCTTCGCCTCCAGCAACTTGATCATGTCCTCCACCAGGCCGTGGACTTCCTCCGGAGGCCGGCGGCGCAACTCGCTGACCGACGGCGGGGCCTCCAGCAGCGTCACACCAAGCGCCTGCGCGCCTTTACGCCCGTCGATGACCCCGAACTCGATTCGCTGTCCGCTTTTCAGCTCCGTGACGTTGCCGGGCAGCGCACTGCGGGGAAGGAACACATCACCGCCCTCGTCGCTGGTGACGAAGCCGTAGCCCTTCTCCGCGTCATACCACTTCACTCGACCCGTCGGCACCGCTGACCTCGATTTCGGCTGGCTGGGAAACGTCCTTCCATAGGCTATCCGAAGCGGGAAACCGGCTGATGCGCTTCCACGCCGACGGACCGTCCGGCACGGGACAATACCCGCATGAGCCACCGGCAGCACGTGGTCCGGCGATGGCTGTTCGCCGATCAGCTCGGCCCGCACTTCCTCGACTCCGCCGAGCAGCCGGTGCTGCTGGTGGAGTCGAAGGCGGTGTTCCGCCGCCGCACCTATCACCGCCAGAAGGCCCACCTGGTGCTGTCGGCGTTGCGCCACCGCGCCGCCGAGCTCGGCGACCGCGGCCGTCACCTACGCACCGACACCTACCGGCAGGCGCTGGCGCACCTGGGCGAGCCGGTGGAGGTGTGCGCCCCGACCTCACGCGCCGCCCGCCGGCTGGTCGAGGCGCTGCCGGACGTGACGGTGCTTCCCGCACGCGGGTTCATCACCGACGAGGCCGACTTCGCCGCCTGGGCCGGCGGACGGACCCGGCTGCGGATGGAGGACTTCTACCGGCGCGCCCGGCGCGAGCACGGCGTACTGATGGACGGGCCGGATCCGGCCGGCGGCCGGTGGAATTTCGATGTCGACAACCGCCGCCCGCCGCCGGCGTCCGGACACCTCGACGTGCCACCACCGCCGCTGCCGGCCGAGGACGACATCGATGCCGAGGTGCGCGCGGACCTGGACCGCTGGCAGACCGAGGGGATCGAGTTCGTGGGGCGCGACGGCCCCCGCCAGTTCCCGGTCACCCGCGCCGAGGCGTTGGCGCGGCTGCGCCACTTCCTCACCCACCGGCTGCCCGCATTCGGCCCGTACCAGGACGCGATGCTGGCCGGCGACCCGTGGCTGGCACACAGTGCGCTGTCCCCGGCGCTCAACCTCGGGCTGCTCGACCCGCTGGAGGTGGTGCGGCGCGCGGAGCGGCGGTACCTTCATGACGGCGCACCGCTGGCCAGCGTGGAGGGCTTCATCCGGCAGATCCTCGGATGGCGGGACTATGTCTGGCACCTCTACTGGCACCTCGGTGACCGGTATTCGGCGCGCAACCGCCTGGGTGCCCGGCGGGCGCTGCCGCGCTGGTTCGCCGACCTGGACGCCGACGCGGTGCAGGCCCGGTGCCTGGCAGACGCCCTGGCCGGCGTCCGTGACCGCGGCTGGCTGCACCACATCCCACGGCTGATGGTGCTGGGTAACTACGCGATGCAGCGTGGCTGGCGGCCGTCGGATCTGACCGACTGGTTCCGGCGGTGCTTCGTCGACGGCTACCCCTGGGTGATGACCGCCAATGTGGTCGGCATGAGCCAGTACGCCGACGAGGGCACCATCACCAGCAAGCCGTACGCCGCCGGGGGTGCGTACGTGAACCGGATGAGCGATTACTGCGGCGGATGCCGGTACGACCCCGGGCGACGCCATGGTGAGGACGCGTGCCCGTTCACCGCCGGCTACTGGGTCTTCCTGGACCGCCAGCGGGACCGGCTGCGGGGAAACCCGCGGCTGGCGCAGCCGCTGCGCCAGCTCGACCGGCTGCCCGACCTGGCCGCGGTGGTCGCCCAGGAGCGCCGCCGCGGTTCGCGCGCACCGTGACGCCGGCGCACCCCCCGGGGTTGTTGCCCGGAGGCCGGTCTTACCGGCACCCGGCGCCGGATCGCGTACGCACGGCCGGGGGCGGCCGGGGAGGTAGCGTGGGACGACGATGAACCTCACGCTGACCGACGCGCTGCGGGACCTGCCCGACGACGGGCTGGTCACGCTGTTCCGGCTGCGCCCCGACCTGATCGTGCCGGTGCCGGCGGACCTGTCGGCGCTGGCGGCACGCGCCCAGTCGCGGATCTCGGTCACCCGCGCCGTGGACCGGCTGGACCGCTTCCACCTGGAGATCCTCGACGCGGTGCGGCTGGCCGAGGAGCCGGACGGGATCGCGGCGACCGACGAGGTGCTGGCGCTCGCGGCCGCGCCCGCCGAGGGCGCGAGCGCCGCTCAGGTGCGGGCGGCTATCCACCACCTGCGCGCCCGGGCGCTGGTGTTCGGCCCGGAGGATGCCATGCACGTGGTGCCCACGGTCGCCGAGGTGCTCGGCCCCTACCCGGCCGGTCTGGGCCGTCCCGGTGCCGACCTGGCCCCGTCCACCGCCGAACTGGTCGCCGACCCGGCCCGGCTGCGCCGCACCGTGCTGTCCGCGCCGCCGGCGGCGCGGGCCGCGCTGGAGCGGCTGGCCACCGACGGTCCGGTCGGCACCTGCGCCGATCCCGACGACCACGACTCACCGGTGGGCTGGCTGGTCAGCCGTGGCCTGGTGGTGGCCATCTCGCTGACCACGGTGGAACTGCCGCGCGAGGTGGGTCTGCTGCTGCGCCGGGACACTGGGCCGCTGGGCACGCTGCACCCCGACCCGCCGCCGGTGGCCACGCCGCCGGTGGACCCGGACCAGGCGGACGCGGCCGGCACCGCGCAGGCGATGGAGGCGGTACGCCAGACCGAGGCGCTGCTGGAGGCGCTGGCCAGCGAGCCGGCGCCGGTGTTGCGCACTGGCGGCGTCGGGGTGCGGGATCTGCGCCGGCTCGCTCGGACGACGGGGCTGGACGAGCCGGTCGCCGCGCTGCTGCTGGAGACCGCGCACGCCGCCGGTCTGGTCGCCGAGGCCGACGCGGACGCCGGTGGTGACCAGGGTCGCGCCGGCGGGCGCCACGGTAGCGGCGCCGCGCCCCAGACCCGCCCCACCGGCAGCTACGACGCGTGGCGGTCGGCCCCGCTGGCCGAGCGCTGGTGTGCCCTGGCCGGCGCCTGGTTGGTGATGACCCGGGCGCCGGCGCTGGTCGGGCAGCGCAACGGCGGTGGCCGGCTGATCGGTGCGCTGGCCGACCAGGTCGAGCAGACCGGGGCACCGGCGGCGCGTCGCGCCGCCCTGCGCGCACTGGCCGATCTGGGTCCGGGGGCGGCGCCGTCCACCGAGGAGCTGCTGGGCCTGCTGGCCTGGCGCACGCCACGGCGCGCCGACGCCCGGCGCGAGACGACCCGGCACCTGCGCACCGAAGCCGCCCAGCTGGGGGTCACCGGCAGGGGCGCCCTGACCTCGTACGGCGCGGCACTGCTGGCGGAGGTGACCGCACCACCGGAACCCGACCGGGACCCGCTGGGCGTCCGGAACGGCGCCGACGCTGGAGCCGTGGCCGGCACCGCCAAGGCCGCGTCGGTGCTGGAACGGCTGCTGCCGGAACCGGTCGACCAGGTGCTGGTGCAGGCGGACCTCACGGTGGTGGTGCCCGGCCCGCCGGAGCCCACCCTGGCCGCGGAACTGGAGCTGGTGACCGAGCCGGAGTCGGCCGGGGGCGCCAGCGTGCACCGGGTCACCCGCGACAGTGTCCGCCGGGCGCTGGACGCCGGCTACGCCGCCGAGGACCTGCACGCGCTGTTCGCCCGGCGCGCCCGCACCGCGGTGCCGCAGGCGCTGAGCTACCTGATCGACGACGTGGCCCGCTCCCACGGTGGGCTGCGGGTCGGCTCTGCCCATGCCTACCTGCGCAGTGACGACCAGGCGCTGGTCACCCAGGTGCTGGCCGACCGGCGAATGGCCCCGCTAGGGCTTCGCCGGCTGGCGCCGACCGTGCTGGCCAGTTCGGCCTCCACCACCCGACTGCTGGGCGCGCTGCGCGAGGCCGGGTACGCGCCGGTGCCGGAGGACACCAGCGGCGCGGCGGTGTTGGTGCGCCCGCGTGGGCGACGGGCACCGTCGCGGTCGGCGGCCGGTGTGGTCACCGACCCGTTCGCGGCACCGCGGATGAGCACGCCGCGACTGCTCGGCATCGTCGAGGACATCCGCCACGGGGACGCCGCGGCGCGGGCCGCCCGCAGGGTGCCGGCGGCGGTGCGCCACAACGGGCGCGGCGACGGGGCGTCGCAGACCCACACCGAGGCGATGGCGGTGCTGCAACAGGCGGTACGGGACCGGGCGCTGGTCTGGGTGGGGTATGTCGACGCGCACGGCGCGACCACGTCCCGGCTGCTGCGGCCGGTCTCGATCGGTGCCGGCTACCTGCGCGCCGAGGACGAGCGCACCGACACGCTGCACACGTTCGCGCTGCACCGCATCACGGCCGCCACGCGCGACGCCTGACCGGACGGGTCCGACGCGTCGCTTCGACGCTTAGCGCGGCGCCCGCCCCCGTTGGCCCGGCCCGGACGCACGCGATAAGCGTCGACTTCCCTTGGACGCAGAGACTCCGCCCGCGGGTTGCCTGGTGGCCTCACATTCTGCCCCCGGTGCCAGTGATCTGCCCCACAGTGCCGGCGACCGGTGAGCGGCCGGCGCCGGCGGCGAACCGTGTCAGACTTGCCCGGACGGTGGCGGTTGACCGCGCCGCACCCACCCGTTCTGTCGTGCCGGAGGTGATCCAGTGAGTGGTGGGCCGCTGATCGTGCAGTCGGACCGCACCCTGCTGCTGGAGGTCGACCATCCGGACGCGGACGAGTGCCGCACCGCGATCGCACCGTTCGCCGAGCTGGAACGCTCCCCCGAGCACGTGCACACCTACCGGCTGACCCCGCTGGGCCTGTGGAACGCCCGCGCCGCCGGCCACGACGCCGAGCAGGTGGTGGACGCGCTACTGCGCTTCTCCCGCTATCCGGTGCCGCATGCGCTGCTGGTGGACGTGGCCGAGACCATGGACCGGTACGGGCGGCTGCAGCTGCTGCACGATCCGGCGCACGGCCTGGTGCTGCGCGGGCTGGACCCGGCGGTGCTGGTGGAGGTCACCAGGAGCAAGCGACTGGCCGGGATGCTCGGCGCCCGCATCGACGACGACACCGTCACGGTGCATCCGAGCGAGCGCGGCCGCCTCAAGCAGGCGCTGCTGAAGCTGGGCTGGCCGGCCGACGACCTCGCCGGCTACGTCGACGGGGAAGCGCATCCGATCGCGCTGGACACCGCGGACTGGCAGCTGCGCCCCTACCAGGAACAGGCGACCGAGCAGTTCTGGGCCGGCGGGTCCGGGGTGGTGGTGCTGCCGTGCGGCGCCGGCAAGACCCTGGTCGGCGCTGCCGCCATGGCGCGGGCGTCGGCGACCACCCTGATCCTGGTCACCAACACGGTGGCGGGCCGGCAGTGGAAGCGGGAACTGGTGGCGCGGACGTCGCTGACCGCCGACGAGATCGGGGAGTATTCCGGCGAGCGCAAGGAGATCCGTCCGGTCACCATCGCCACATACCAGGTGCTGACCACGCGCCGCAACGGCGCGTTCACCCACCTGGACCTGTTCGGTGCCCGCGACTGGGGGTTGGTGATCTACGACGAGGTGCACCTGCTGCCGGCACCGATCTTCCGGTTCACCGCCGACCTGCAGGCGCGCCGCCGGCTAGGGCTGACCGCCACCCTGGTACGCGAGGACGGGCGCGAGGGCGACGTGTTCAGCCTGATCGGCCCGAAGCGGTACGACGCGCCGTGGCGCGACATCGAGGCCCAGGGGTGGATCGCGCCGGCCGACTGCACCGAGGTGCGGGTGACTCTGACCGACGCGGAGCGGATGTCGTACGCCACCGCCGAGGCCGAGGACCGGTACCGGCTGGCCGCCACCGCGCGCACCAAGCTGCCGGTGGTGAAGGCGCTGGTGGACCGGCACGCCGACGACCAGGTGCTGGTGATCGGCGGCTATCTGGACCAGCTGCACGAGCTGGGCGAATATCTGGACGCACCGGTGGTGCAGGGCACCACCACCAACAAGCGCCGCGAGAAGCTGTTCGAGGAGTTCCGGCGGGGCGAGCTGTCCACACTGGTGCTCTCCCGGGTCGGCAACTTCTCCATCGACCTGCCGGAGGCCGGCGTGATGGTTCAGGTGTCGGGCACGTTCGGGTCTCGGCAGGAGGAGGCGCAGCGGCTCGGCCGGGTGCTGCGCCCGAAGGGCGACCAGCGGCAGGCGCACTTCTACACGGTGGTCGCTCGCGACACGGTCGACACCGACTACGCCGCGCACCGGCAGCGGTTCCTGGCCGAACAGGGATACGCCTACTCCATCGTGGACGCCGATGACATCCTCGGGCCACGACTGCCCACCGACTGACCTGTCAACGGCCTCGGTCGTCGGCCAGCGCGGCCAGGCGGCGCAGCCAGCCCCCGGCCCACCGCCGGTAGGTGGCGGCGCGCACGCCGTCCATGGCCACGGCGAGTTCGTCCACGATGGCGTCGGCGGCCGACAGGTGCCGCCGCGCCTGCGCGGGCTCCAGGCCCGCCAGCAGCCCATGGGCCTGCCAGACGAGTGCCGGCAGCTCGTCCCGCCGGGCACGGTTGAGCACCTCGCCGGCCTGCCGGGCGGCCGCGGCCGGATCCGTGACCGACCGGTGCCGGGCCAGCAGCAGGTCCGCCCACGCCGACAGCTCCATCCAGCCAGCAGCCGTGGCCTCGTGCTGCACCGGTGCCAGCAACCGCGCCGCGTCGTCGCCGGCGCCGACGGCGAGCCGGGCCGCCGCGACCGCCAGCGTGGCGTGGGACGCGTGCAGCGCAGGCCCACCGGTCACCTGGCTGAGTAGCTCCTCGGTGCGATCGCACAGCTCCGTGGCCTGCTTCCACTCCTCGCGCAGGCTGTGCACCCATGCCAGGTGACCCAGGCAGCGCACGAGATAACTCTCGGTGCCGTCGCGCTCCGCGGCCCGCAGCCCCTCCCGGAGCCGGTCGGTGGCCTCGTCGAGCGCTCCCATCTCGGTCAACGTCCAGCCGAGGACCGTGCTCGCCAGCGCCACCCACCACGGGTGGCCAGCCTCGGCAGCCAGTCGCGCCGCCTGCCCGCCAAGCTCCCGCGCCCGGTCGTAGCGCCCCCGCGCCCGTGCGATCCATGCCTGGTGGGCCAGGAACGGCGACTCGTAGGCGACGTAACCGGTCTCGCGACTGATCGCCACCGCCCGCGCGATCCGCTCCTCGGCGACCGGCCACTGTGCCCGGGCCACCGCCGGAAGCGCCGACTCGAAGGCCGCCCACACGCGCAGCGTCGGGTGAACGTGCCGGCTCAGGCACTCCTCCAGCCGCGGCAGCACGTCGTCCAGGGCGGCAAGGTCTCCCCGGTAGGCCAGCACCGTCTTGACCGCGTCCAGCGCGGTGGCCAGCACCGCGGCACCGAGGTCCGGCGTTGCCAGCTCACGCGCCCGCCGCCCGTACGAGTCCGCCCGGTCGAACCGCAACCGGTTGGTCCAGATGACCGCCAGCCGGCCAAGAATGTCGACCTGCCCCGCCACGTCCCCGGTCGACCCGGCGAGGCCGAGGGCGGCCTCCAGGTACGGGATGCACTCCCGCACCGGTCGCCGCACGCCGATCAGAAGATCGCCGCCGAGCTGCCGGAGCGCCGCGAGCTCCAGGTCCGGCCGCTGCTGCGACCGCGCCAGGTCCGCGGCCGCGCGGTGGTCCTCGAATGCGCCCTGATAATCGGTGAGAGCTTCCCGCACCCGACCACGCGCCAGTCGCGCGCGGGTGACGCCGACCGGGTCCCCGGCCCGCTGCGCCGCGTTGATCGCCTCCTCCAGCAGGCGCTCGGCGTCCCGCAGGGCGTGCCGGCGGGAGGCGGACTCCGCGGCGCGCAGGTAGGCCTCGGTCGCCGCACCCCAGTCCCCGGCCCGGCTCGCGTGCGCCGCCACCGCCGCCGGCTGGTCGGCGAGCAGGGCGGCGGCGCGGCGGTGCCGGGCCACCCGGATCGGCAGCGGCGTCGCCTGGTAGGTGATCTCCTGGATCAGGTCGTTGGCGAACTCGTACGCGCTGCCGGCCTCGCTGAGCAGCCGGGCGCGGGTGGCCGCGGCGGCCAGCCGCGCCACCTCACCGACCGGCTGGTCGGTGAGCGCGGCCAGCAGATCCGGGTCGAAGCTACCGCCCAACGTGGCCGCCGCCTGCAGCAGTTCCTCGACCTGCGCGCCGGCGCGGCGCACCCGCGCGAGCACCGCGGCGCGTAGCGAGTCGGGAACCGCCACACCCGGGTCGGCCGGCTGTTCACCCATGGCCCGCAGCGTCTCCACCACGAACAAGCTGTGACCGCGCGTCCGCTCCATGATCTCGGTGGTGAGGCCGGCCAGGCCGCTGTGGTCGGCGAGTTCGCGCACCGCGTCCTCCGGTAGCGGACCGACGTCCCACCGCTGCGCCAACCCGCCCAGGGTGTCGCGTGCCTCGGCGCCCTCCTCCACCCGGACGGTAGCCATCACCAGCAGCCGGCTGCCCGCCGCGCGCCGGGCGAGAAAGTGCAGGAACTCCAGCGTGGAGCTTCCCGCCAGGTGCAGGTCGTCGAGGAACAGCAGCACCGGGTGCCGGTCGGCCAGCGACCGCACGAACCCGGCCACCGCCTCGAACACCCGCCGGCGTTCCAGCTCCGGGCTGGCCGGGTGCTGCGGCGGCACCGGTGTCACGGTAGCCACCTCGGGGATGACCTGCGCCAGGCTCGCCGCTGCCGCGCCGGCGGTCTCGCGGACGAGGTCCGGATCGGACGAGACCACCACCGGGCGCAGCGCGTCCGCGAGCGGTTGCAGGAACAGCGAGCGTTCGGTCTCGTAACAGCGCGCCCGCGCGACACCGCCGCCGGTGCCGCGCGCGATGGTCACCGCCTCGCCTGCCAGCCGGGTCTTCCCGATCCCGGCCTCGCCGACCAGCATCACCAGCGCGGCCGTGCCGGCGCAGGCGTCCGACCACGCCTGCCGGAGCCGACCCACCTCGGCCTGCCGCCCGACCAGCACCGGTTCGGCACCGGCGAGTGGGCGCGCCTGTCCGGAGCGGTCAGCGGGGATGGCCGCACCGGGCTCCGCCGCCCGGCCACCGTCCCCGTTCCCCGGCGCCTCGCCGGCGTCCTCCCGCTCGGCGCGCAGGATGGTCAGGTGCAGCTCCCGGGTCTGCTCCGACGGATCCACCCCCAGCTCGTCGGCCAGCGCCGCCCGCAGGCGCTCGTAGGCGGCCAGCGCCAACCCGGGCGAACCCCGGTCCCGGTGGGCCCGCATCAGCGCCCGGCAGGCCTCCTCGTGGAACGGCTCGGCCGCCAGCGCCGCCTCCGCCTCCCGGACGGCGACGTCCGGGTCCCGCAACACCAGCGCCGCCGCCCAGGCGCTGCGGCGCACCCGTCGCACCAGCGAGGTGGCTTCGGTGCGCGCCGGTGCGGCCCACTCGGCGTACGGCTCGTCGGCCAGCAGCTCGCCGCGTTCGAGCAGCTGGCGGGCGCGCGCGGCGGCGGGGCGTGCCAGGCCGGGCTCGCCGGCGGCCAGCCTGGTCTCGGCCTCGGCCGCCAGCCGCTTCGCCTCCGCGAGGTCGACCAGGTATGCGGGGCCGCCGCCGAACCGGTAGCCGTCGCCCTCCCGCACCACCACCTCGGGGCCCAGGGCCGCTCGCAGGCGGCTGACCAGCGTGGCGATGTGCCGCTCCGGTTGCTCCGGGGACTGTCGCGACCAGACGGCCTCGGTCAGCGCATCCACGCCGACCACCCGATCGCCCGCGATCAGCAGGCGCTTGAGCAGGGTGCGGGCCTTGCGGCTGCCGATGCGCACCTCCGGCAGGCGAACTCCACCGCACAGCACCGTGAACGGCCCGAGCAGCCGGAACTCGTACCAGCCGGCGTCGGGTCCGGTCGCCGTGCCGGCGTCGTGAGCCATGTCACGCCGCACGCCCGCCAGCATGGCAGATTCCCGGACCGGGGTCACCGCAGCGTCGCCAGGGCGACACCTCAGAGCAGCTCGGCGAGCAGGGCGGCGGCGCGAGCGGTGCCGTCGGTGGCCACCGGCCGGTAGTCGGTGGCGGTGCCGATGTGCGCCGCGATCAGCTCGGCCAGCCGGTCCGGGTCGGCCCGGTCGTAGTCCAGCCGCACCCCGGCCCGGTAGCGGCGCAGCCGGTGCGCAACGTGGAAGTTCTGCTCGAAATGGTTCCGCAGCGGCACGTAGATGAACGGCCTGCCGGTGGCGGTCAGCTCCATGCAGGTGGTCAGCCCGCCCTGCACCACGGCCAGGTCGCAGGCGGCCAGGTGCCGGTAGAGCTGCGGCACGTACGCGTGCACCCGCAGCCCGTCGTACGACGGCAGCGACGCCGGGTCGATCCGCGGTCCGGCCACCACCTCCATCCGCAGCCCGGGCACCTTGCGCACCGCGGCCGGGTACGCCGCGATCACCTGCCGCAGCAGGTGAGAGCCCACGCCGGAGCCTCCCACCGTGACCACGCACACCTGCTCGTCCGGCCGGTAGCCGAGCTCGGCCCGCAGCGCCTGCCGGTCGGCGAACCGCGCCGGGTCGAACCCGGTCACGTACCCGGCGAAGTCGTAGTGCTGCTCGGTCCACCGCCGGATCTCCGGTAGGTCCGGCCCGAACGCGTCGGGCACGATGTCGTCCGGCTCGCCGACGAAGATCGCCCGGTCCCGCACCCGCGGGTACCGCGCGATCTGCTCGATCATCTCCGCGTTGTAGTCGGCGGTCAGCAGGGCCTCCCGGTCCCCGCCGTCGGGCATCGGCAGCCACCCGACGAAGTCGGTGAACCACGCGTACGCGAACCGTTTCAGCTCCGGGTTCTCGTGCAGGAAGTGGTCGATGTCCCAGCCTTCGTCGCCGACCACCAGGTCGTACGGCTCGGCCTCCACCAGGTCGTGGAACACCATGAAGTTGTTCACCAGGATCTCGTCCATCTCCCGGATGGCCTGGAAGGCGTGCAGGTCGTGCTCGCCCGACTCCGACTCGATGTGGGCCGACTCGTTGGCCAGCGCGTGGCTGGCCGGGTGCACGCGCTCGCCGGCCGCCTCCAGCACCCGGGTGACCGGATGCTGCGCCAGCCAGTCCACCTGCACGTCCGGATGGTGTTCGCGTAACCGCTGCACCACCGCGACGTCCCGCTGGGCGTGGCCCAGCCCGATCGGCGACGACACGTACAACACCCGCCGGCGGCGCGCCCGCCCGCGCGGCCACACCGTCCGCACCGGTGGTCCGCCCGATCGCCCAGCCGCGAGCGGCTCCGCGAAGCCACGCACCAGCGTGCTGACCCGGACCGGGTCCCG
>SLSW01000225.1 GCA_007130245.1 Micromonosporaceae bacterium | reverse complement strand
TCGGGTTCTACCTGGCCGACATGGAGCACGCGCTCGGGGTGGCGCGGATCGTGCTGGGCACCCCGGTGTTCGCGCTGATGCTGGCGATCACCATCTGGACCGTAGGCCGGGTCCAGCAGCAGCAGCAGCCGGTGCAGGCCTGAACCGGCCGGCGTGAGCGGGGCGGACCGGAGCTGAGCCGGCCTCAGCCGCCGAGGATCACCTGGCGCACCTTCTCCTCCCGCTCGGCGGTGCACACGAAGACCAGCTCGTCGCCGACCTCCAGGGTGTCGTCGGGGGAGGGTGCCAGCACCCGGTTGCCGCGCACGATCGCCACCAGGGCGCTGTCGCGCGGCAGCGGCACCTCCCGCAGCGGCCGTCCCACGTGCGCGGCGGTCGGCGGCAGCGTGATCTCGACCAGGTTCGCCTCGCCCTGCCGGAAGGTCATCAGCCGCACCAGGTCGCCGACCGTGACCGCCTCCTCCACCAGCGCCGCCATCAGCCGCGGCTTGCTCACCGCGACGTCGACGCCCCACTGCTCGGTGAACAGCCACTCGTTCTCGGCACGGTTGACCCGCGCGACCACCCGCGGCACCGCGAACTCGGTCTTGGCCAGCAGCGAAACCACCAGGTTCACCTTGTCGTCGCCGGTGGCGGCGACCACCACGTCGCACTCCTGCAGCTGTGCCTCCTGCAGGCTGGACAGCTCGCAGGCATCGGCGAGCACCCACTCAGCAGCCGGCACCCGTTCCGGGCGCAGCATCTGCGGGATGCGTTCGATCAGCATCACATGGTGACCGTTCTCGGTCAGCTCCTGGGCGATGGACCGGCCCACGTTGCCGGCTCCGGCGATGGCGACCCGCACCTCAGGCTCCCGTTCCCGGCGCGGTGCCGGCGGCTGCAGCCACCGTGCCGATGATCTCGTCAGTGACCATGAAGAAGACCTGGTCACCGTCCTGCAGCACCGTGTCGGCGGTGGGCAGGGTACCCAGCCCGAACCGCATCACGTACGCCACCCGGGTCCCGGCCGCCTCCTCCAGCGCCGACAACCGCCGCCCGACCCACCCCGGGTGCACCGGCACGTCGAGGATCGCCACCATGCTGGTGGGGTCGCGCCACAGCTCCGCCGGTCCCTCCGGGGTCAGGTGGCGGATGACCCGGTCCGCGGTCCACCGCACGGTGGCCACCGTCGGGATGCCCAGCCGCTCGTAGACCTCGGCGCGCTTGGAGTCGTAGATGCGAGCGACCACCCGGTGGACCCCGTAGTTCTCGCGCGCCAGCCGCGCGGAGATGATGTTGGAGTTGTCGCCGCTCGACACCGCGGCGAACGCGTCGGCACGCTCGATGCCGGCCTCGGCCAGCACCTGCCGGTCGAAGCCGACGCCGGACACGGTCTGGCCGCCGAACGTCGGCCCGAGGCGGCGGAACGCGTCCGGGTTCTGGTCGATCACCGCGACGCTGTGGCCGCGCCCCTCGAGCTTGGTGGCCAGCGTCGACCCGACCCGGCCACACCCCATGATCACGACATGCACCCTGCGTGCTCACCCCCACCGGACCTCGGCCGTTGCCCTTGTGAACCTACCTGAATCGGCAGCGTACGCCCGCGGGGAACCGGCTCGGGTGCCGGTCCGGCGCGGCGTGCCCCCCGCCGGTGCCCACTGTCGTCCGACTGGTCGTAGTCTTACCCGTTGTGGCTGGTTCCACCTCGGTGCTGAAACGCCTTCTGGTCGGTCGACCCTACCGCTCCGGCCAGGAACGGCCCACCGCACTTCCCAAGCGGATCGCGCTGCCGGTCTTCGCCTCCGACCCGCTGTCCAGCGTGGCCTACGCGCCTGGACAGATCCTGATCGCGCTGTCGGTGGCGGGCGGCGCGGCGTTCATCTACGCGCCGTGTGTCGCGGTGGCGGTGGTGGTGGTGCTGCTCACGGTGGTGGCCAGCTACCGGCAGACCGTGCGCGCCTACCCCTCCGGGGGAGGCGACTACGAGGTCGCCACCACCAACCTCGGCCGGCGCGGCGGCCTGGCCGTGGCCAGCGCGCTGCTGGTGGACTACATGCTCACCGTCGCGGTGTCGGTGTCAGCCGCGGTCGACCACCTGGTGGCGATCGCGCCGGAGATCGCCGAACACCGGGTCAGCATCGCGGTCGCGGTGGTGGCCCTGCTGGTCGCGGTCAACCTGCGCGGCGTGCGCCCGTCCGGTCCGCTGGCGGCGGTGCCGACCTACGCGTTCCTGGCCGGGATGGCGCTGCTGATCGGCTGGGGACTGTGGCGCATCCAGGTGCGCGGTGAGGAGCTGCGCGCCGACAGCGCCGACCTGGTGGTCACCGGCACCGGCGGCGGCCTGGTCGGCCTGGCGCTGGTGTTCGTGCTGATACGTGCGCTGGCCTCCGGGTCGGTGGCGCTGACCGGGGTGCAGACCCTGGCCAACCAGGTGCCGTCGTTCAAGCCGCCGCGCGCCCGCAACGCCGCCGCCGCGTTGCTGCTGGTGGGTCTGATCTCATCGGTGCTGCTGATCGCCATCGTGGCGCTGGCTCACGTGACCGGGCTGCAGTACGTGGAGGATCCCGCCCGGCAGATCGCCGGCGCCGGCGAGGACCACCTCCAGCCGCCGGTGACCGCCCAGCTGGCCGAGACCGTCTTCGGCCCCACGATGATGCTGACCTATCTGGTGCTGGCCGCCACCGCGCTGGTGCTGGTGTTCGCCGCCAACACCACCTTCGACGGGTTCCCGGTGCTGGGCGCCTCGCTCGCCTCCGACCGCTACCTGCCGCGACAGCTGCACACCCGCGGCGACCGGCTGGCGT
This sequence comes from Micromonosporaceae bacterium, assembly GCA_007130245.1. Taxonomy (GTDB): domain Bacteria; phylum Actinomycetota; class Actinomycetes; order Mycobacteriales; family Micromonosporaceae; genus Natronosporangium. The sequence goes on along the minus strand of SLSW01000225.1, from coordinate 8,917 downwards.
TCTCCAACGGCATCCTGGTGCTCGGCGCCGCCGCCACCGTGCTGGTGGTGGCCTTCCGGGCGGACGTGGTGGCGCTGATCCACCTGTACATCGTCGGCGTGTTCGTCGCCTTCACCCTGTCGCAGGCGGGCATGGTGCGCCACTGGAGCCGGGCGCTGCGCACCGAGCAGGAGGCGGCGGTCCGGCGTCGCATGCACCGGGCCCGGGCGATCAACGCGTTCGGCGCGGTCCTGACCACAGCGGTGCTGGTGGCGGTGCTGGTGGCCAAGTTCGACCGGGGCGCCTGGATCTCGATCGCGCTGATGGCGCTGGTGTACCTGCTCATGCGCGGTATCCGCCGCCACTACGACGAGGTGGCGCGGGAACTGACCCCGCTGGAGGAACGCCCGGTGCTGCCGGCGCGCAACCACGCCCTGGTGCTGGTCAGCCGGCTGCACCTGCCCACCATGCGGGCGCTGGCCTACGCGCAGGCCACCCGGCCGGACACGCTGAGCGCGGTCACGGTCGAGGTGGACCCGTCCGAGACCCGGCGGCTGGTGGCCGAGTGGGACGGCCGCGGGCTGGACGTGCCGCTGGTCGTGGTGGACTCGCCGTACCGCGAGATCACCCGGCCGATCGTCGACTACGTCAGGTCGGTGCGGCGGCAGTCGCCGCGCGACGTGGTCACCGTGTTCGTGCCCGAGTACGTCGTGGGCCGTTGGTGGGAGAACCTGCTGCACAACCAGAGCGCGCTGCGCCTGAAGGGCCGGTTGCGCTTCGTGCCGGGGGTGATGGTGACCAGTGTGCCGTGGCGACTGGCCTCCAGCTCGGTGCGCGAGGAGGTTCGCACCGACCGGGTCAGCCGTCGCCGGCGCGACCGGGACGTGCCCGACTTCGAACGGACCCCGGAAGAGTGACCACGCCGCTGCTCGGCGACCGGGTGCCGCTGGAGGTGGGGGACGTGGCCCACGGCGGGCACTGTGTGGCGCGTCTGGACGGCCTGGTGGTCTTCGTGCGGTACGCCCTGCCGGGCGAGCGGGTGCTCGCCGAGATCACCGAGGTGCGCAAGGGCTACCTGCGGGCCGACGCGGTCGAGGTGCACACCGCCTCACCGGACCGGGTGAGCGCGCCGTGCCCGTACGCGCGACCCGGCGGCTGCGGTGGCTGTGACCTGCAGCATGTCTCCGCGCACGCGCAGCGCCGGTGGAAGGCGGCGGTGTTGCGCGAACAGCTGCACCGGCTCGGCGGGCTGGCCGAGGACGAGCTCGACGCGCTGCGCATCCGGGTGGCGGCGCTGCCGGGCGGATCCCCCGACGGCCTGCTCGGCTGGCGCTCCCGGGTGCGGTACGCGGTGGACGCCGAGGGGCGTGCCGGGCTCTTGGCACACCGGTCGCACCGGGTGGTGCCGGTCGAGCGCTGTCTGATCGCGACGCCGGAGATCCAGCGGCTGCCGGTCACCGGGCGCCAGTGGCCGGACGCGGACGCGGTGGAGACGGTGGCGTCCTCCGGCGGCGACGTGGTGGTGCGGACCCGCCGCGGCGACACCGTCACCCGGGTACGCGGCCCCGCGCAGGTGCGCGAGCACGCGGTGGGTCGGCAGTGGACGCTGCCGCCGGGCGTGTTCTGGCAGGGCCACCCGGCCGCGGCCGACACGCTGGCCGGCGCGGTGACGGAGCTGCTGGCACCCCGCGCGGGCGAGCGGGCGTGGGACCTGTACGCCGGGGCCGGGCTGTTCGGTGCGGCACTGGCCGGTGCGGTGGGGACGGACGGGGTCGTGACGCTGGTCGAGGCGGCGCCGGCCGCCGCGGCCGCCGCTCGGGAGAACCTGGGCGACCTGCCGGCGGTGCGGGTGGTGCGCTCCGGGGTGGAAGCCGCGTTCCGGCGGCGACTGCCGCGTCCGGTGGATCTCGTCGTGCTCGACCCGCCACGGGCCGGGGCCGGGGCGGCGGTGGTCCGTGCGGTCGTGGCGGCGGGGCCCCGGGCGGTGGCGTATGTGGCGTGCGATCCGGCCGCGTTCGCCCGTGACGTCGCGTCCTTCCGGTCGGCCGGGTGGTCGCTGGCAGCGCTGCGGGCCTACGATTTCTTCCCGATGACCCACCACGTCGAGTGCGTCGGGTTGCTGGAACCCGCGTCCCCGGTCCGCGACTGACGCCGCCCGGGAAGCGGGCGGACCGGCCGGAGATGGAACTTCTCACAGCTAGTGACTCACAGGTAACTTTACGGCCGCAGGGTAGAGGATTTTTCAGGTCTCCTCTCTATATTTGAGGAGCTACCCCGACTATCGACTGCCCCGACTATCGACTGCCCCAACTATCGACTGCCCCGACCATCGACTGCCCCGACCATCGACACTGCCCGCGCGAGGCCGGAAGGGGGACCGGTGTTTCAACGGCCGCTCCTAGCCGGCTTCCTCGCCACCGTGGCGGCTCTCACGGCGGCGTTGTTCCTGCTGCCGGAGCACCAGCTGCTGACCTGGACCGCCATCGGCGTGATCTCCGCCGGCGCGGTGGCGCTCGGCATCGTCCGTCACCGGCCCCGCCACCGCACCGGATGGTGGCTGATCATGGCGGCGCTGCTGGCGCTGACCGTCGCAGCAGGGACGCACCTCGGCGAGGGTCGGGTCGTCGACCAGGTGGCGTTCCCGGCTGTGGCCGATGTCGTCTACCTGGCGGTGTTCGCGCCGTTGCTGCTCGCTGGGGTGTGGTCGCTGGCCCGTTCCGGCTCGGGCGCCCTCGACCGGGCCGGGATGCTCAACACGCTCATCGTGGCCGTCGCCGCGGCCGTGGTGGCCTGGGCGTTCCTGATCAGCCCGCTCGTGATCGGCGACACGTACACCCTTGCCGAGAAGGCCGTGGCCGTCGGCTACCCGGTCGCCGGGGTGCTGGTGCTGGCGCCGGTGGTGCGTCTCGCGGCCGCGGTGCGGCCGAGCCCGGCAGCGATCCTGCCGCTGGTCGGAGTCCTCGGCATGATCGGCTCCGGCGCTGCGTACGGGCTCACGGCCCTGCAGCCGGGCTGGGGCGTGGACGGCCTGGTGGTGCTCGGTTGGGTGCTGCTGTTCGCCGGCTGGGGCGCCGCCGCCCTGCACCCGGCGATGGCCGAACTCACCCGCCGTGCCGCCCGCGTCGCGGAACTGAACCGGGCCAGGTTGGTGACGCTCGCCCTCGCGGCGCTGGTCGCACCGGCAGCGCTGCTGATCGAGGCCACCCTGGGGATGCCACCGGACGTGACCGTACGCCGCGCCATGATCGCCGCGCTGTTCGTCCTCGTGCTGGCGCGCCTCTACACCGCCGTCGAGGGCCAGCTGCGCGGATCCGCGCGGGAGCGCGGAGTGCGCGGCGCCGGCGTCGCCCTGGTGGAGGCGACGACCACCGACGACGTGGTGGCGGCGGTCCGGGCGGCGGTGGCCCGGCTGCTACCGGCCGGCACCAGCCACGAGGTGGTGGTCGAGATCGGCGGCACCGTGCTCGTCGGCGATGGCGGACCGGGACCGGCCCGGGCCGTGGCCACGGCGGCGTCCGACTCGCGTGGTTCGCCCGACTCATCCGGGTCGTCCGGCGCGACATGCACCATTCACCTGACAGATCCGGACCTCGCCGACCAGCCGGGCATACCCGAGGCGGTGATGCGTTGCCAGCTCGTCCTACCGCATACCTCCGACGGCGACGATCACCTCGGTGCGCTCTACGTCGCCGCGGACAAGCCGCTCCTGCGGGAACTGGAGCCGTCGGTGGAAGCGATCGCCTCCCAGGCCGCGATGGCGCTGGAGCGGATCCGCCTCACCGAGGAGATCAACCGGCGGGCCAGTGAGGAATACTTCCGCACGCTGGTGCAGAACACCGCCGATGTCATCCTCATCGTTCACGACGACTACCGCATCCGCTACGCCAGCCCGTCGGCCATGACGGTGCTGGGGGTCGAGCAGCCGGACCGGCTGCCGGACCTGATCCCGCCAGAGGACTGGCCGGAGATCGACCACCTCCTGCAGGAGCTCCGGCAGGATCCACGCGCCCCCATCGTCGCGGACTGGACCGTGCTGAGAGTGGACGGCCGGCGGCTGCAGGCCGAGGCGGTCTGCCGGGACCTACGGGCCGATCCCACGGTCGGCGGGATCGTGATCACCCTGCGGGACGTCACCGCGCAGCGGTTGCTGGAACAGCAGCTGACCCACCTGGCATTCCACGACCCGCTGACCAACCTGGCCAACCGTGCGCTCCTGCGCGAACGGATGGAACGGGCGCTGGCCCGCGCGGGGCGAGATCACACCGTGGTGGGGATGCTGGTGCTCGACGTCGACGACCTGAAGGTCGTCAACGACACCCTCGGCCACTCCGCCGGAGACGAGTTGCTCATCGCCACCGGCAAACGGCTGGCCGCGGCACTGCGCCGTCAGGACACCGCTGCCCGGCTGGGTGGGGACGAGTTCGCCGCCCTGATCGTCGGTGCCGGCTCGCCCCGGGAGGTCGAGCAGATCGCCCAGCGGGTGGTGGCCTCGTTCGCCGAGCCGTTCGCCATCGGCGGTCAGCTGATCAGCCGCGCGGTCAGCGTAGGGGTGGCGACCAGTGTGGAGGCGGCCGAGGGTGAAGAGCTGCTGCGTCAGGCAGACCTGGCGTTGTACGTGGCCAAGAGCGCCGGGAAGGCGCAGTGGCGCCGGTACGGCGAGGTGCCGCCGCCGATGCTGCCAGGTGGCCCCGCGCCGTCTGACGGATCTGTCGCCTCCCCGGGCGACCGGTCGCCGTCCCGGCGTAACATGCTGGCACCCGGGGGCACGGATCAGCTCCACCGGCATTCCTGATGCCGCCTGAACGCGAGGTGCGGTACGGATACACTCGTCGCTCATGAGCACCGACGCGCACGAGCCGACCAGGTGGGGCCAGCTGGCCACTGTCCGTAGTCCGCAGGACCTGCGGGCGATGACGCCAGACCAGCTGGAAGTGCTGACCGCGGAGATCCGCGACTTCCTGGTCGAGAAAGTCTCGCGCACCGGCGGCCACCTCGGCCCCAATCTCGGGGTGGTGGAGCTCACGCTGGCGCTGCACCGGGTGTTCGAGTCGCCGCGGGACAGCCTGCTGTTCGACACCGGCCACCAGGCGTACGTACACAAAGTGGTGACCGGCCGCCAGGCCGGCTTCGACCTGCTGCGCCAGCGCGGTGGGCTGTCCGGCTACCCCAGCCAGGCCGAGAGCGAGCACGACCTGATCGAGAACTCGCACGCCTCCACCGCCCTGTCGTACGCCGACGGCCTGGCCAAGGCGTACGCCCTGCGGGGTGAGCGGCGGCACGTGGTGGCGGTGGTCGGCGACGGGGCGCTCACCGGCGGCATGTGCTGGGAAGCGATGAACAACATCGCCACCGCCGGCAACCCGGTGGTGATCGTGGTCAACGACAACGGCCGCTCCTACGCACCCACCATCGGCGGCCTGGCCGACCACCTGGCCACGCTGCGGCTCAAGCCCGGGTACGAGAAGGTGCTCGACCTCGGCAGGGAGGTGCTGGAACGCACCCCGGTGGTGGGCCAGCCGCTGTACGAGACCCTGCACGCGCTCAAGAAGGGACTCAAGGACGCGGTCGCGCCACAGGCCATGTTCGACGATCTCGGTCTGAAGTACGTCGGCCCGGTCGACGGGCACGACCTGGCGGCGGTCGAGTCGGCGCTGCGGCGGGCCAAGGACTTCGGCGGACCGGTGATCGTGCACACCGTCACCCGCAAGGGGTACGGCTACCGTCCGGCCGAGGACGACGAGGAGGACTGCCTGCACCAGGTGCGGGGTGCGGCCGGCGGCGGTACCGCGGAGAAGTGGACCAACGTGTTCGCCGAGGAGCTGATCGCGCTGGCCGACGAGCGGCCCGACATCGTCGGCATCACCGCCGCCATGCCCGGGCCGACCGGCATGGCGAAGCTGGCCGCTAAGCACCCGGAGCGGGTCTTCGACGTCGGCATCGCCGAACAGCACGCCACCACCTCGGCGGCGGGGCTGGCGCTGGGCGGGATGCATCCGGTGGTCGCGGTCTACGCCACCTTCCTCAACCGGGCCTTCGACCAGCTGCTGCTGGACGTGGCGATGCACCGCCTGCCGGTAACGTTCGTGCTGGACCGGGCCGGCATCACCGGGCCGGACGGGCCCAGCCATTACGGCATCTGGGACATGGCGGTGCTCGGCGTGGTGCCCGGGTTGAAGCTGGCCGCTCCCCGGGACGCCGCCACGCTGCGGCAGGAACTGCGGGAGGCGGTTGCCGTGGCTGACGGCCCCACGGTGTTGCGTTTCCCGACCGGCGAGGTGCCGGACAACCTGCCGGCGCTCCGGCGGGCCGGTGACGTGGAGGTGCTCGCCGAGTCGGCGCGCCGGGACGTGCTGCTGGTTGCGGTCGGCGCGTTCGGGCACCTCGCGGTGGAGGTCGCGCAGCGGGTCGGCGAGCAGGGGTACGGCGTGACCGTGGTCGACCCGCGGTGGGTGCGCCCGGTACCGGAGGAGCTGGTGGGGCTGGCGCGCGGACACCGGCTGGTGGTCACGGTCGAGGACGGCGTCCGCAACGGCGGGATCGGGGACGCGCTGGCCAAGGCCCTGCGGGAGGCGGATGTGGCGGTGCCGTTGCGCGACCTCGGTGTGGCCGTGGACTGGCATCCGCACGGCAGCCGCGCCGACCTGCTGGCCGACCTGGGCCTGACCGCCCAGGACGTGGCCCGCGACCTCACCGGCTGGATCACCGCCCTGGATGCGCCGGGCGTGGCACCGGCAGAACCCGTCGAGCAGACCGCCATCGTGGAGCAGGTCGAGCCCGCAGACGGCACGACCCACCGCTGACCCCGATCGGCCGCGCGTGACCCCACCGCGGCGAGGAGGCAGGTCCGGTGCCGGAACCGACCACCATCGACCTCGGGGCCGTCCGGCGCGACCCCGCCGGACGTGGCGAGGGTGCGCTGCCGGCGCGGCCGTGGCGGCCCCGGCCGCTGCTGGTGCGCTCCGCCGCCCTGGCGCTGGTCGGGCTGCTGGCCATGACCGTGGCCGGCGCCGCCGTCCCGGTCCCCGCGCCGCTGGCGCCGCTGTGGCGGATCGAGCCCGGCGATCAGCAGGGCGCGCTGCCGCACCTGTGGCAGACCGCAGTGGACGACCAGCGGATGTACCTCGGCACGGCGCAGATGCGGGGCTCACTGCCGACCGGCAGCGGCACCCTGACCGCGTACCGGCTCGCCGACGGCCGGGTCGAGTGGCAGGTTTCGCTGGAGACCTTCCAGGCACCGAGGCCACAGCTTGCCAACGGCACGCTGGTGGTGGCCACCGGGGGCGGTATCGACGGCGGCGTCATAAGCGGCTACGACCCCGTCACCGGTGAGCAGCGTTGGACCCGCCCCGACGCGATGGGCGCTGAACAGCTCGGTGACCTGCTGCTGGTGACCACCGACTTCTCCCCGCCGGAGCCGGACGACCCGCACGTTGGCAGCCGGGACGTGGTGGCGATCGATCCCGCCACCGGGCAGGAGCTCAGCGGAAGCGTGACGTTGACGCTCGGCGCCGAGGTCGCGAGCTGGAGCGATCCGGACGGCGTGGTCAACCTGTTCACTCTCGGCCAGGACGGCATGCTGACCCGCCACGACCTCGCTACCGGTGAGCAGATCTCGGTCCCGTACGGAGGGTGGGAACGGGGACTCTGGACCGGGGTGTCGGTGGTGCACCAGACCGTGGTGGTCACCGTCGACATCCCGGACGAGTTTGCCGTGGTCGTCACCGCCCACGATCCGGCGACCCTGGCGCAGCGGTGGCACGCGCGGCGTGCCGACACCGCGGTGTCCTGTGGACCGTGGGTGTGCCTGCGCACGGACGGCGCGAATGGAACGCCCGTGCTGCGCGCGGTCGATCCGTTCACGGGCGACCCGCAATGGGAGCTGTCGCCGCACGTCCTCGCCGGGGACCACCATGCGCCGCATGTCGTGGACCTGGACCACGACGGTCGACTGTGGGTGAGCCGGCAGCCGCCTCCGGCTGACGACCGGATCCGCGGCCCACGCGTCAGCTACGCCCCGGGCGCGTCCGGCCCGGCCGAGCTGTCCCGCATGGTGGACGCGGACAGCGGGCAACCGCTGACCCCGCCGGTCGAGTGGCAGCTGCAGGCCCGGGCCGGCTCGCAGCTGCTGCTGAGCCAGAGCGAACCGGTGGAGGTGGACTTGGACCTGCCACCACAAGGGGAGGTGGCAACCCGCACCTGGTGTGCACACGCGGACATCGAGCTGACCGAGGTCCGGGTGCTCGGTTCGACCGAAGCGGACTACTGCCTGCCGCACCCGCCATACCTGCTCTGCGAGACCGAGGACGAGGGCCTGACCATCTGGCGCATCCACGACTGACCCGGAGCCACCGGCCGGCACGTTCGCCGGATCCGGAGGCGGTGGCGCGGATACGCTCATGTGTAAGCCACGTCCGGGTGCCGCGGGGGGGGGGCAGGTGGAGGCGGACGACCCCGGCACGATCGACCTCGGCGTGCAGGCCAGGGACGAAGTCGATCGTGCCCAGGAACGCGACCGGGCAGCGCCGTGGTGGCGCTGGTGGGCCGGTTGGATCCGGCGCCGGCGCCGCGTGGTGCGGCATGGGGGGCAGGTGCTGCTGGTGCTGGCGGTGAGCCTGCCGCTGGCCGCGGCCGCACCCCCGGCGGAGCTCCGGCTCGCACCGCTGTGGACGGATGCGTCGCTGACCCTGTCCGGCGCGGCCCCGTCGCCGAGCCCGGTCGCGCACGGACCGCACCTGTACGCGGTGCAGCCGGACGGGACCGGGCAGGTGCTGACGGCGCGGCTGCTGCGGGACGGGCAGACCGCGTGGCAAGTGGTGCTCGACATTCCCGGCGAGGCGGTGGGCCTGCAGGTCAGCGGGAACACCCCGGTCGTGACCACCGATGTCCCGCACACGGTGGCATACGACCCCCACACCGGGCAGGTCGCGTGGGAGCGGCC
>SLSW01000376.1 GCA_007130245.1 Micromonosporaceae bacterium | reverse complement strand
GCCACTAACGGGACACACTGGACGCACGGGCCAGCGGATCACTACGTCCCGACCTCACCCGCAAGATCACGCCAGGCGAGAGCCCTCACCCCAGGACCGACTCCACGGATTCAGGCTAAGTGCGCCGGACGCGGCAGGCGAATGGACCTCTCGGTAGTTTTCAAGAGCGCCGGGCGAGCAGGGAGAAGGAGTTCGGAAGACGACCGTCCCACGCGGATGCTGCGACACCTTCCGCACGCCAGAACGGCTCGGGATACTCGCCAAGGTGCAGGACCTCCATCCCAGCCTCGACCACCGTGGTCACGATCTGACCCAGGGTCCATTGCCACTCCACCGCGCCGTTCGCGGGAAAAGTGTCGTTGACGTGACTTCGGTCGAAGTAGCTTCGGTCCGGCCGGATGCGCGGCTGGTCGCGGTCCCACGTCCACAGCGGCACTGCGGGATGCGCCTCGTAAATGAACAGGTGCCCCGAAGGCCGGAGTAGGCGAACGACCTCCCGACCCCACGCGAGCAGGTCCTGCATCCAGATCAAGGCGCCTTTGCCGGTGTAGACGAGATCGGCGCTCGCATCCGCAAGAGGAACGTCGGGCACTACCGAAACGACATACCGGCACGCCACGCCGATATCCGTGGCGCGCCGCTGTGCCGCGTCAGCAGCCACGGCACTGAAGTCGACACCCACCACTGATCTCGCACCGGCGCGAACAAGGGCCACATCCTCCAAGCCATGGCCACTTTGGAGATGGACGACGTCGGGCTCCTGTTGCAGTATGTCGTGCAGCAGATGCCGTTCCACGTCGATCAACGACGAGCCCGCTGCTGCCAGATCTAGTAACTTCTGGTACTCCCTGACGTGCTTCAGCGACGCTGTTTCCCAGATGATCCGGTTCGCGCGCGTTGTGGGGTCCACACCTCACTCTTGCTGGCAGTGCGGCGGCGCGTCAAGATATTGGGTTGCACCCTATTTCCTGAGAACGCGGCAGACCCGGATGCCCGGGCGATGGTGGACGATGGATGCGTGATCGGTGACCGTTGGGGCGTAACCGACAGCGAGATACTGCGTTCCTTTCCTCGTGACGACTTCGTCGCATCACCCACGCTGTAAGCATGGCGAGGGGTACGGGTGGAGGCGCCCGCGGCAGCGGTATGGCCGTGGGTTGCCCAGGTGAGGCTCGCGCCGTACTCCTATGACTGGATCGACGACCTCGGTCGGCACCCGGTTGTCGCGTGGCGAACACGGGCGGGAAACTTCCCGCCTGACGATGTCGTATCCGCCGGACGCCGTTCGTGGACAGGTCGAGGCGGGCACCGGGTCCGCATCTGAGACAAGGAGAAGGCATGGCCGAATACCTCATCTTCTTCAACCAGCAGTGGGTGGGCGACCACACCGAGGAGTGGTTCCGCGGGCGCGGGCCGCTCGCCAGGGCGGTCGTGGACGAGATGAAGGCTGCTGGCGTGTACGTGTTCGCCGGGGGGCTGGAGGAGGAGATCGACAAGGCCTTCAGCGCTGACGCGACCAGCGGCACGCGGAAGCGTGCGGCTGGCCCCAGGAGGTTCGGCGATTCAAGCCGCGGCCCGGAGCCCAGCGATGAGGTCGCGATCGTCAACGCAGGGCTGAGCCAGGCGATGCCGATATCTGGGCCACGTCGCTCGTACGTGTTCAGCAAGAGCGACGGGTTGCCCGGCTCAGCGCGGCCGCGGCTCGGCGGCCCGCGCGCGGGCGGCCTGGCGGACCAGATGGTCGCGCTCGGAGACGTTCGTGGCCCGGCGGGCGGCATTGGCGTACGCCGTGGCAGCGGCACGGAGGTCGCCGTCGAGCTCGTGCAGGTAGCCGCGCGCGGCGTGCCAGCGGTGCCGCTCGCCGAGCACCTCGCGCAGCCGGTCGGTCTCGCGCAGCCCGGCGGCGCCGCCGAGGACGTGGCCGACCGCGACCGCGCGGCCGAGCACGGCGGCGGGGTCCTGGCGCACCGGGTCGTCGGTGAGGGCGACGAGGTCGTCGTACCAGGCGAGGATCTGCGGCCAGTCGGTCTCCGCGGCGGTGGCGGCGTCGTCGTGCAGCGCCGCGATCGCGGCCTCGATCTGGTACCGACCCGGCGGCCGTTCCTCCGTCTGCATGGCGAGCGCCGACTGCAGGACGCGGACGCCCTCGGCGATCTCGCGGGTGTCCCACCGGCTGCGGTCCTGCCGGTCGAGCGGCACGATGCGCCCCTCGGAGTCGAGCCGCGCCGGGAGGCGGGCGTGGTTGAGCAGCATCAACGCCAGCAGCCCGTGCGCCTCCGGTTCGTCGGTGGCGAGGGTGAGTTGGCGGGCCAGGCGGATCGCCTCGCCCGCCAGGTCCACCCGGCCCGCGTGGCCGGCCGTGTAGACGAGGTAGAGCACGCGTAGCACGACGGCGAGGTCGCCGGGCAGGTCCAGGCGGCGCCCGCGCAGGGCGCGCTTGGCCCGGCTGATCCGCTGCGCCATCGTCGTCTCCGGCACGTAGAAGGCGTCGGCGATCTCCCGGGTGGTGAGGCCGCCGACGGCGCGCAGGGTCAGCGCCACCTGGGAGGCGGGCGCGAGGTCGGGGTGGCAGCAGCAGACCAGCAGGAAGAGCGTGTCGTCGCCCTCCTCGGTGGCTGCGGGCCGCGGCTCGGCGCAGGTCGTCTTCTCGCGGCGGTGCCGAGCGGCCTCGCTGCGGCGGGCGTCGACCAGCCGCCGGGTCGCCACCGTGGTCAGCCACGCGCGGGGTTCGCGCGGCGGGTGCTCCGGCCACACCCGCAGCGCCTCCAGCAGCGCCTCCTGCAGCGCGTCCTCAGCGGCCGCGAAGTCCTCGCCCCGCCGGACCAGGCCCGCGAGCACGCGAGGGACGAGGGCGCGCAGCGCGCCCTCGTCCAGCCGTGGTGTCGGCTCGTCGAGCATGCCGGGTCAGTCGCCCGAGGGCGGCTCGGACATGACCTCCCGGACGTCGATCCACTCATACAGCGGCTCCCCGCCCGGACCGGGCTCGGAGGAGACGTAGGCCGCGAGCTCGAGCGCGCGCTCGTGCGACTCGACGTCGATCATGTACCAGCCCGCCACGAGATCACTCGTCTCGGGCAGCGGGCCGTCGGTGGTGACGGGCGCGGCCCCCGGACCGCCGTAGCGCACCCAGGTGCGCGCCGGCGTGAGGGCCTGCGCGTCAACGAACTCGCCGTTCTCCTCGAGCAGCTCGCTGACGTGCCGGAGGAACGCCAGATGCGCCTCCACGTCCTCCGGTGCCCACTGGTCCATCGGGGGCACGGGACGGTGCGGCTCCGGGCCGCCTCGGTAGTGCTTGAGAAGCAGGTACTTCGGCATCGTGGTCTCCTGGTGTCATGGGCCGCGCCTGCCGTGGCCCTTCACCTGGTGAGCGGAGCCGGTCAGTGCTCATCGACATGAAGTCACCAATCTAGCGCCGGCACCTGACCGGCGACACGCGGTCGGACCGCCTGCGTACCACGCACCGCCGCACTGCCGCGGTCCCACTGCCCGGTCTGGCAGGCCGCGTGGTACGGATGTACCACGCCACGGCCGCGCGGCATTGGTATATGCAGGCGATGCGGGCACCGCTGGTCCCGCCGTAGGGTTTTGATCATGAGCATCGGATCGGGGCGAAGCCATGAAGAACACCGATGACACGGCCAACCAGACCGAGCCGGACGACGCGATGGCGGCCTTCTGGCGAGAGCACGGTGATCGGGAAGACATCATGGACGGACCGCACGGTGTCGCCATGCTCCGCGCCGCCCGGCTGCGCGCCGGTGACCGCGTCCTCGACGTGGGATGCGGAGCGGGCGCGACGACCGTCGACGCCGCGCGGCAGGTAGGGCCGAGCGGGACTGTGATCGGTGTCGACATTTCGAAGCCGATGCTGGAGTTCGCCGCCGCCCGGGTCGCTGCCGCCGGCGTCACCAATGTCGAGCTGGTCGCCGCCGACGCCCAGGTGTACCGGTTCCGCGATGGCGATTTTGACGCAGTCATCAGCAGGGGCGGGACCATGTTCTTTGCAGATCCTGTTGCGGCGTTCAGCAACCTGGCGCGCTGCCTGCGCTCCGGCGGCCGGCTGGCGATGGTGGTGCCGCGCGGGCCGTATGACGACCCGTGGATCGCCACCATCCTCACCGCCGCCGCCCCGCACCTGGGCACGATGGATGTCCGTTCGCTCGATGAACCCGGTCCATTCGCGTTCGTTGACGGCGACCGGCTCGACCACATACTCGAAGCGGCGGGCTTCCGCACCATCGACCGGCGGGTGTTGACCCTGCCGGTGCGCATCGGCACGGATGTGGACGACGTGATCGGCTACCTGCTCGCCCAACCCGAGGTGCAGACGCTGCTGGCCGGCAGGTCTGATGGCCAGGTGTCCGGCGCCGTCGCCGCGGTGCGCCAGGCATTGGTTCCGTACGCCGGCCCGGACGGCGTGGTGATGGAGATGTCAGGCTGGCTCGTAACCGCGCGACCCTGAGGCGTCGGATTCCCGCCCCGGGCACGGCGCCCCCGGGATACCCTCTGTCACCAGGGGGTCGATGCGCATGGGTCTGGGCGACTGGATCGGCCGCTGGCCGGTGCTGCGACAGGTGGCCGGACCGGACCGGCTCGGCCGCGGCGCCGCGAGCAGGTCGCGGCACAGCGATCAGCTCGCCCCGCGCACCACCGCCGCCGACCGGGTGGTCAAGTCGGTCTGCCCCTACTGCGCGGTCGGCTGCGGGCAGGACGTGTACGTCTCCGGCAACCGGGTCACCGGCATCGAGGGCGACGACGACAGCCCGATCTCGCGCGGGCGGCTGTGCCCGAAGGGCGCCGCCAGCGAGCAGCTGGTCAACTCCCCGACCCGGCTGACGAGGGTGCGCTACCGCCGGCCGTACGGCACCGAGTGGGAGGACCTGGACCTGGACACGGCGCTGGACATGATCGCCGACCGGGTCATCGACACCCGCCGCCGCACCTGGCAGGACACCGACGCGCGGGGCCGGGTGCTCAACCGCACGATGGGCATCGCGCACCTGGGCGGAGCTACTTTGGACAATGAGGAGAACTACCTCATGAAGAAGCTCTACACCGCCCTGGGTGCGATCCAGGTGGAGAACCAGGCGCGGATTTGACACTCCGCCACGGTTCCCGGTCTGGGAACCTCGTTCGGGCGCGGCGGCGCCACCACCTTCCAGCAGGACCTGGCCAACGCCGACTGCATCGTCATCCAGGGATCGAACATGGCCGAGTGCCATCCGGTCGGGTTCCAGTGGGTGATGGAAGCCAAGCAACGCGGCGCGGTGGTGATCCATGTCGACCCGCGTTTCACCCGCACCAGCGCACTGGCGGACCTGCATGTGCCGCTGCGCGCCGGCACCGACATCGCGTTCCTCGGCGGACTGATCAACTACGTGCTGCAGCACGGCCTGGACTTCCGGGACTACCTGCTGGCCTACACCAACGCGCCGGCGATCGTCAGCGACGAGTTCGGCGACACCGAGGACCTGGCCGGGCTGTTCTCCGGCTTCGACCCGGCCACCGCCAGCTACCACCCCCGGACCTGGTCGTACGACGGCGCCCGCGCCGCCGCACCGATCGGCCACCCCGAGATGGGCGCCGACGACCATGACGAGCGGGCCGCCGAGGAACGGCTCGGCGCCACCGGGGAGCCGCTGACCGACAAGCCCCGCATGGACCCGACCCTGACCGACCCGCGCTGCGTCTACCAGATCGTCAAGCGCCACTTCGCCCGCTACACCCCGGAGATGGTCGAGCAGGTCTGCGGCGTGCCGGCGGACACGTTCCGGCGGGTCGCCGAGGCGGTGACGAGCAACTCCGGACCCGAGCGCACCACCGCCTGGGTCTACTCGGTGGGCTGGACCCAGCACACCGTCGGGGTGCAGTACATCCGCGCCGCCTCCATCCTGCAGTTGCTGCTGGGCAACATCGGCCGCCCCGGCGGTGGGATCCTCGCGCTGCGCGGGCACGCGTCGATCCAGGGCTCGACCGACATCCCGACCCTATTCAACATCCTGCCCGGCTACATCCCGATGCGCCGTGCCCACCGGCGCCAGAGCCTGGACGAGTTCGTGGCCGCCGACGCCGGGCGCACCGGCTTCTGGGGCAACATGAAGGCGTACGCGGTGAGCCTGCTCAAAGCCTGGTGGGGCGAGGCCGCCCAGCCGGACAACGACTTCTGCTTCGACTACCTGCCGCGCATCGACGGCGACCACGGCACCTACCGCACCGTGCTGGACCAGATCGCCGGCACCGTCAAGGGCTACTTCGTGGTGGGGGAGAACCCGGCGATCGGCTCGGCCAACGGCACGCTGCAACGCCTCGGGCTGGCCAACCTGGAGTGGCTGGTCGTGCGCGACCTGCAGATGATCGAGACGGCGACGTTCTGGCGCGACGCGCCGGAGATCGAAACCGGACAGCTGCGCACCGAAGCGATCGGCACCGAGGTGTTCGTGCTGCCGGCCGCGGCCCACACCGAGAAACCGGGCACCTTCACCAACACCCAGCGGCTGCTGCAGTGGCGCCACCAGGCGGTGGAGCCGACCGGCGACCAGCGCAGCGACCTGTGGTTCTACTACCACCTGGGCCGGCGGATCCGGGACAAGCTGGCCGGCTCCACCGACCCCCGGGACCGGCCGGTGCTCGACCTGACCTGGGACTACCCGACCGAAGGCGGGCATGACGAGCCGAGCGCCGAAGCGGTGCTGCGCGAGATCAACGGGGTGGGCCCGGACGGGGCGGCCCTGTCGTCGTACACCCAACTGGCCGATGACGGTTCCACCGCCTGCGGCTGCTGGATCTACTGCGGCTGCTTCGCCGACGAGGTGAACCAGCCGGCGCGGCGCCGGCCGCGGCATGAGCAGTCCTGGGTGGCGCCGGAGTGGGGGTGGGCGTGGCCGGACAACCGCCGCATCCTCTACAACCGCGCCTCGGCCGACCCGCAGGGACGCCCGTGGAGCGCCCGCAAGGCGTACCTGCGGTGGGACCCCGACCTGCGCCGGTGGACCGGCCCCGACCGGCCGGACATCGAGGCCACCAAACCGCCGGATTTCCAGCCGGAGCCGGGTGCGCAGGCGCAGCACGCGCTGTCCGGCACGGACGCGTTCATCATGCAGACCGACGGGCGGGGCTGGCTGTACGTGCCGACCGGGCTGATGGACGGCCCGCTGCCCACCCACTATGAGCCGCCCGACTCGCCGGTGGCCAACCCGCTGTACGCCCAGCAGGCGAACCCGACCCGGCAGGTGTACCCGCATCCGGACAACCGGACCCACGAGGTCGGCTCGCAGGTGTTCCCGTACGTGTTCACCACCTACCGGCTGACCGAGCACCACACCGCCGGCGGGATGAGCCGGTTCCTGCCGTACCTGGCGGAGCTGCAGCCGGCGTTCTTCTGCGAGGTGTCGCCGGAGCTGGCCGCCGAACGGGGGCTGGAGCATCTCGGCTGGGCCACCATCGTGACCGCGCGCGCCGCGGTGGAGGCGCGGGTGCTGGTCACGCCGCGCATGCGGCCGCTGCGGGCCGGTGGACGCACCGTGCACCAGGTCGGCGTGCCGTACCACTGGGGCGGCAACGGCCTGTCGGTCGGCGACTCCGGCAACGACCTGCTCGCGGCCACGCTGGACCCCAACGTGCACATCCAGGAGTCGAAGGCTGCCACCTGCGACATCATCGCCGGACGCCGCCCGCGCGGGGCGGACCTGCGGCGGCTGGTGGGCAACTACCGCGTGCGGGCGGGCCTGACCGGGCCCGCCGGGATGGAACGGCCCGACGGCACTGACCAAGCGAGGGGGACATGAGCAACCACCTGTCCGGCCCGGTCGAGGATGTCACCGGACAGTCCGGCTACCCGGCGGGCCACCCGCCGCGGATGGGCTTCTTCACCGACACCAGCGTCTGCATCGGCTGCAAGGCGTGCGAGGTGGCGTGCAAGGAGTGGAACCTGGTGCCCGAGTCGGGAATGGACCTGCTGGGCAGCTCGTACGACAACACCGGTGCGCTGGGCGCGGACACCTGGCGGCATGTGGCCTTCGTCGAGCAGGTGCGCCCGCGCGAGAGCGCCCCGGTGGACCTGGGCATGCCGGCGGTCGGTCGTCCGGGCGGGCAGGAGGCTGCCGACGCGGACCGGGACGTGACCTGGCTGATGGCCTCCGACGTGTGCAAGCACTGCACGCACGCGGCGTGCCTGGACGTGTGCCCGACCGGGTCGCTGTTCCGCACCGAGTTCGGCACGGTGGTGGTGCAGGAGGACATCTGCAACGGCTGCGGCTACTGCGTGCCCGCCTGCCCGTACGGCGTGATCGACATCCGGGCCGGCGACGGCCGGGCGTGGAAGTGCACCCTGTGCTACGACCGGCTGCGTGGCGGGCTGGAACCGGCGTGCGCCAAGGCGTGCCCGACCGACTCGATCCAGTTCGGGCCGTGGGACGAGCTGCGCGGCCGGGCGCAGCAGCGGGTCGACCACCTGCGCGCGTCCGGGGTGCCGCGGGCGCGGCTGTACGGCGCGGACCCCGACGATGGCGTCGGCGGCGACGGCGCCTTCTTCCTGCTGCTGGACGAGCCGGAGGTGTACGGGTTGCCGCCGGATCCGGTGGTGACCACCCGCGACCTGCCGGCCATGTGGCGCGCCGCCGGGGTGGCCGCGGCCACGGCCGCCGCGGTGATGGTGGCGGCGTTTCTCGGGGGGCGCAGGTGAGCCCCCGGGCGGGCGCCGGGCGGGGCGAGCCAGCGATGGTGCCGGAGGCCAAGTTCGGTTCCTACTACGGCCGGCCGGTGCTGAAACCGCCGACGTGGAAGACGCCGGACGTGCCGGTGTACATGTTCCTGGGCGGGATGGCCGGCGCCGCGGCGTCGATGGGGGTGCTGGCGGAGCTGACCGGGCGCCCGGCGCTGGCGCGGGTGGGCCGGTTCGCCGCGGCGGGAGGGGCGGCCGGCGGCACAGTGTTCCTCATCCACGACCTGGGTCGGCCGGCACGCTTCCTGAACATGCTGCGCACGTTCAAGCCGACCTCGCCGCTGAGCGTCGGGTCGTGGATCCTGGCCGGTTTCGGCACCCTGACCGGGGCGGCGGCGGCCACCGAGGTGACCGGGTGGCTGACGGGCGCCGGCCGGCTGGCCCGGTACGGTGCGGCGGTGCTCGGGCCGGCGATGATGACCTACACCGCGGTGCTGTTCGCCGACACCGCCGTACCGGCCTGGCACGAGGCGCACCGCCAGCTGCCGTTCACGTTCGCCGGTAGCGCGCTGGGCAGCGGCGCCGGGGTGGGTCTGATCGCGACGCCGCCGTCGCAGGCGGGCCCGGCGCGGGTCATGGCGGTGGCGGGTACGGCGATGGAGCTGGTCGCCGAGCGGCGGATGGAGACGCGGCTGGGGCTGGCCGGCGAGCCGTACCAACGGGGGCGGGCGGGCCGGCTGATGCGCGCCGGACGTGCGCTGACCGCGGCGGGGGCGCTGGCGGCGGCGGTCAGCGGCCGCAGCCGGGCGGTGTCGGTCGCGGCCGGGCTGGGTCTGCTGGCCGGGTCGCTGGTCACCCGGTGGGGGGTGTTCGAGGCGGGACGGCAGTCGGCCACCGACCCGCGCTACACGGTGGTCCCGCAGCGCGAACGCCACGCGGCCCGCTGACGTTGGCACCTCGATCGCCTCTGGTTTGTGTGCGATTGTTGCAGCCATAGCGACAGTAGAAGTACACAAACCGTGTCGGGCGGGAGTGATCAGCGCACGATCACGCTGACGCCATCGCGCGGCTCGGCCAGCTGCCCGATGACCGGGTGCCCGGGCAGCTCGCCGGCCAGCAACAGGCCGCCGGAGGTCTGGGCGTCGGCCAGCAGCAGCAGCTCGTCCTCGTCCACGCCGGCCGCATGCACGTGTGGGTGGACCCAGTCGAGGTTGCGGCGGGTGCCGCCGCTGACGTAGCCGGCGGCCAGCGACTTGCGGGCACCGTCGAGGTAGGGCACGGCGTCGGCCTCCACCACCGCCGACACTCCGCTGGCACGCGCCAGCTTGTGCAGGTGCCCCAGCAGCCCGAAACCGGTCACGTCGGTGCCGCAGGCGATGCCGGCGGCCAGCGCGGCCGCGGCGGCGTCCCGGTTCAGGGTGGTCATGGCCTCCACCGCGTGCGGAAACAGCTCCCCGGTGGCCTTGTGCCGGTTGTTGAGCACCCCGATGCCCAGCGGTTTGGTCAGCGTGAGCGGCAGGCCGGCGGCGCCGGCGTCGTTGCGCAGCAGCCGGTCCGGGGTGGCGGTGCCGGTGACCGCCAGGCCGTACGCCGGCTCCGGCGCGTCCACCGTGTGCCCCCCGGCGAGGTGGCACCCGGCGGTGGCGGCGATGTCGAGCCCGCCCCGCAGCACCTCGGTGGCCAGCTTCAGCGGCAGGGTGTCGCGGGGCCAGGCGAGCAGGTTCACCGCCACGACCGGTGTGCCGCCCATGGCGTACACGTCCGACAGTGCGTTGGCCGCGGCGATGCGGCCCCAGTCGTACGGGTCGTCCACGACCGGGGTGAAGAAGTCGACGGTCGACACCAGTGCGCGGCCTGCGTCGATGCGCACCACCGCCGCGTCGTCACCGTGGTCGAGCCCGACCAGCAGGTCGGCCGACGGCGGCGGTTGCAGGCCGGCCATCATCGCCTCCAGCTCGCCGGGCGGGATCTTGCAGGCGCAGCCGCCTCCGTGTGCGTACTGAGTGAGGCGCATGGTTCGTACCATATATCCTGTTGCCGGAGGTGTTCAGGAAGTCGGAAGGGTGACCGACGAGAGGACCTGACTCCTGATACCTGATGGACTTCGCTCACCGGTGCAGTGCGTGGCCAGAACTGTGGCTGTCACACAAGGAACACAGGATTGGTAATGGCTGAATCCAGCAAACCTTCGGCTATAGGGATGGCGGTGAGCTTCGCTGCGGTAGCGGCTGTCCTGGCTGTCATCTTATGGGATGAGGAACGCGACAGGCAGATCGTGGCGGGTGAGGTGGCGACCGTCGCCGTGGCATCGGATGTTCGCTTTCAGGCCCGGAACTTCATCGTCGAGTTTGAGTATCAGTTCGATGGGGAGTCGTATACAGGGACGGTGCGCTGTGGCGTCAGGTGTTATGACGCGGGCGACATGACAACCATTTACGTGGATGAGGGCAACCCCGAGAGATTCGTCACCGCCCCGTTGGAAGTATCGAGTTCATCCTGGCGGGGACCGGCCTGGGGCGCGGTGATCGTCGGCGGCTCGGTAGGTCTTGGGTTTACGAGTCAGCTGTGTTCCGGAGCACTGAAGCGCCGGTTCCGATCACGGCCAGCACCCCCATAATGCGGCTATCCCCAGTTGGCCCGTGGTGGCCTGCTGTACGACGCGGGCTGTAGAAGCGCCTGTTGACGGTGCGGGATGCGTAGCGTCCGCCAGGGCGAATTCTGGTTGACCGAGCCCATGCTCTCGCCTTCAATCACGCGGACTCGCAGATGCAGAGTTGGAGCGACGAATCCACGGCAAATGGTCGACCGGACCAGTCGCCGAAGCGCTCGACGAGGCGAAGGCCGCCGAGCGAGACGAGCAGTCGCAGCTCCTGCGGGAAGATGCTCCTGATCTCGAGCGGTGTGACGACGAAGTCGGGCTCGGAGTTAGCCTCGCTCTTTCGCGAGTGCGTGCCCGGATAGTGGATCAAAAACGCGGAAGTGCCCTCCGATCTGGAAAGATCTGGCTTGCTGAGAGTCAGATAGTTCCGTCAGGGAGGGCACCCG
>SLSW01000110.1 GCA_007130245.1 Micromonosporaceae bacterium | reverse complement strand
TCTGCCTGGTTGATCAAATTCTTCGCAGACCTGATTATCCCAGCAGGAAGGGCACTTTCAACGTCTCCACACCGTTTACGAGCACAGTGGACCGGATCCGTCCACGGATCCAGGCTTAGGGCACCGGGCACTCCGCCCGCACCTCTTGGTACACCGCGAAGGACGCCTCTGCCTCCGGAACGTAGTGTGGATGCCAGTCGGCGAGGCCGCCTCCGGTCAGCAACTCGACGTACGCCTGCCTGCTTGGCGGCTCCGGCACCGTGTATCCCAGATCCCGCACACAGTCGGCGACCGCCCCGGTCAGGAGGTCGTAAAGCTCCTCCGCCTCCTGCTGGGTCAGGGGTGGTGGCGGCTGGTCCAGACCGAATGTCGCGCGACAATCGTCCACGTCGGCATCGAACTGCTCCAGCTGCTCATCAGGCACACCAACCGTGGTAGACCAACCGTCGTTGTCGAGTTGCACCTCCCACCCTTTGTCGGTCATGCACCGCACCATGTTGGCGTCGGCCGACGCCACGTCAGAGGCGCTCTCGGTAGGCTCGGCCTGGTGGGAGGCGCAGCTCGCTAGCGCCACGGTCACGACCGCAGCACCAGCGAGCAGCGCGGCTCGTCGGGCGGTCACGTGGACGTGCACCCTACCCCGAACCACCGGCGCACGCAGCAAAGATCGTGGTCAACCTGCTGGCGCGGCCGCCCCCCGAAGGGCTGGAGCGCAGGTGACTGGATAGTGCAATTCGTCTCCTCGCTGGACTCTCCTGTCAGTGATCTGTGAGTGCGCTGAGTGGTGGCGGCTGTTTGCGTCGTCACCAGGCCGGTACGTTTCTCCCACAGTGGTGAGGTTGACGCAAGTGATCAGCTTGGGCGCACCAGTCGGCTAAACGGTCAAACTTGACAGTCAACCTGACAGTGCAGCTCTCCGGTGCGGCGGCGGACCGACCCCGTCAGCGGTCGCCCGGTAGTGTGCTGTCGTCCGCCGGGCTTACCGTGATGATCTCGCAGCTGGTGACGGCGCGGGAGCGCGCGATGCGCGCGTCGGCGGTGAGCAGGGCGGTGCCATGGCGTTCGGCCGCGGCGACGTACATCGCGTCGGCGTAGCGCATCGACGTCTGGGCCAGTGCCCACGCGCGATGGACGTCGCGCCACGGCGTTGCCTCGATCAGGATCTCGAGCGCCTCGGCGTCCCGGAGCGCCGCTGTCACCTCCGCGTCCTCGAGCGGATGGCCAGGCCGGTTGGCCGCCGCCCGCAGGCCGGACATGACCTCGAACGCGAAGTGGCCCGGCGCGACCAGGGGCTCGCTCGGTGGCAGATCTGCCATCGCCTGCCGGGCGGCGACCCCTCGCGGCCCGGGGTCGCTGACCGCGTCGATGACGATGGAGGCATCCACGATCACGGCGTCGGCCGGTCGCGCAGCTGCGTGGCGCGCTCAGCATGAGCCTCGCCCACGGCGTCCAGCACTGCCTGCCGCTCGCCCTCCGGCACCTCGGAACGGCCGCGCAGCCGATCGGCGGTGCGGGCGAGCGCTGCCTGCCGCCGCAGATGCACTGCCTGGGCGTGGACGGTCTCGCGCAGATACGCCTGCAACGACAGGCCGCGCCGGTCGGCTGCGGACCGGATCTGATCGAGATCATCCGCTGGCACGTCCCGGATCAGCACGTTGGGCACACGGCGATGATATCAATGCCGATATCAAGACTGCAAGCAACGCTCCGACGCAGCCCGGACCGGCCTGCCGCTCGGTGCTACTCGACCGGGCATTCGGTCTCGACCCGCTGCTGGGCGCCCGGGCCGCCGGCCTCGTAGGCGCTGTTGTACGGGTGCCAGGCCGGGATCGGGTACGCCACGAGGGCGTCCACGAACGCCTGCCGGCTGGGCGGGTCCGGCACGTCGTAGCCGAGGTCGCGGACGCACTCGGCGACCTCCAGCAGCCGGTCGTAGACCGCGCCGGCGTACTTCGGGGTCACCTCCAGCGGGGGAAGGTGCACCCCGGCCTCCTCCTGGCAGTCCTCGAAATCGGCGTGGTACACGTCGTCCTGGTCGTCCGGCACCTGGGTGCTGAAGCTTCCGTCGGCGTGGACGG
This sequence comes from Micromonosporaceae bacterium, assembly GCA_007130245.1. Taxonomy (GTDB): domain Bacteria; phylum Actinomycetota; class Actinomycetes; order Mycobacteriales; family Micromonosporaceae; genus Natronosporangium. The sequence continues at coordinate 9,648 of SLSW01000110.1, read as the reverse complement.
TCGTCTCCCAGCCCCGGTCCTGCATGCACCGGAGCCAGGTCTGGCGGTACGCCTCCTCATCCTCGTCGGACGGTCCGATGGCCAGCGCCCCGGCGCCCGCCGTCGCGGACGTCGCGTCCGAGGACGGGGGCGGGGACGGCTCCCCGGTCGGGCCGTCGTCCGGTGTGCAGCCGGCAACGGCCAGGACGAGCATCACCGTCACCGGCCACCAGCGCGCGCGTCCAGCCATGGGCACCTCCAGATGTGAGGTTCGTACCCGGGAGCGGCGCCCCCGGCCGGGTGGTCGGTGGCATGCCGCCCACCCTGAGGACGCGCTCCGGCCCTCGTACCCTGCATGGCCGCGGGTGAGCACCCCGGTCAGGAACCCGCCGGGCGGTCGGTCTCGTCGTAGAACTCGCCGAGGAACTGTTCCAGCAGGTCCTCCATCGCCACGAAACCGGACACGTCCCCGTTGGCGGCGACCAGCGCCAGTTGCGCCCGCTCCGCGCGCATGCGGGTGGCGGCCGCGGCCAGGCTGAGCTCCGCATCCAGTGTGGTCGGCGGCGTCATCAGCGCCGCCGCCGAGACCTGCCGGCCGGCGGTGGTCGCCGGCACCACGTCCCGCACGTGCACCAGACCGACCACGGCGCCGTCCCCGTCGACCACGCCGAGGCGGGACCGGCCGGCATCCCGGCAGACCGCCTCCACCTGCTCCACCGGGTCGTGCAACCCCACCGTGGCCAGCTGGCCGATCGGAGTCGCCACCTGCGCCAGGCGGGTGCGCGCCAGCGGCAGCATCCGCGACAGCAACTGGTGGTGCCACGGGTCCAGCAGCCCTTCCTGCCGGGAGCGTTCCAGCAGCATCCGCAGCTCCGCTGGGCCGTGGGCGGCCGCCAACGCCTCCTGCGGCTCCACCCGGAAGATCCGCAGCACGCCGTTGGCGGCGCGCTGCAACGCCCGCAGCAACGGCCGCACCAGCCGGGCGAAGCCGCGGAACGGCAACGCCAGCAGCACCACCGCCCGCTCCGGGTGGGTGATGGCCCACGACTTGGGCGCCATCTCACCGACCACCACGTGCAGGAACGCCACGATGGACAGTGCGATGACGAACGCCACCACGGTGCTGGTGCGCTCCGGCAGGCCGAGGTCCTGCAGCGCCGGGCCGAGCGAGTGCTCGATCGCCGGCTCGGCCAGCGCCCCCAGCCCCAGGGTGCAGGCGGTGATGCCCAGCTGCGCCCCGGCGAGCATCAGCGACAGCTCCCGGCTGCCGGCGATCGCGGCCTTCGCCGCCCGGCTGCCGGCTTCGGCGGCCTGCTCCAGCCGGTAGCGTTTGCTGGCCACCAGCGCGAACTCGGCGGCCACGAAGAACGCGTTGCCGGCCAGCAGCAGCGCCGACAGGATGAGCGCCCACGCCGTCGTCATGCCACCACCCGCACTGTGCGCGGCACCTGCCGGTGCACCGCCACCACCCGCAGCGTGACATCGTCCACGGCCACCTCATCGCCGACCCGGGCCATCCGCCCCAGCTGCCGCAGCACCAGCCCGGACAGGGTGTCGTAGTGCGGCGACTCCGGCAGCTCGACCCCGGTCGCGTCGGCGATCTCGTCGATGCGCAGCCGCGCCGGCACCAGCCACGACCCGTCCCGCTGGCGCACCGGCGCCGGCTCCGGCACGTCCACCTCGTCGCTGATCGGCCCGACCAGCTCTTCGGCGACGTCCTCCAGCGTGATGATGCCGTCCAGCCCGCCGTACTCGTCCACCACCACCGCCAGCTGCCGCCGGCCACGGCGCATCCGGTCCAGCACCGCCGGCAACGGCAGCGCCGCGGGCAGCAGCAGCGGCGGGGTGGCCACGGCCCCGGCGGTGGTGATGGCGCGGCGGGACACCGGCACGGCGAGGACGTCGAAGACGCCGACCACCCCGACGATGTCGTCCACACCCTCCGGGCCGAGCACCGGGAACCGGAAGTGCCCGGTACGGTCGACCAGCTCTACCACCTCGGTCAGCGGTTGGTCGGCGGCCACGGTGACCACCGACACCCGCGGCATCATCGCCTCGGCCGCGGTGTGCTCGTGGAAGTCCAGCCCGCGTTCGAGCAGCGTCGCGGTCTCCGCGTCCAGGTGACCGCCGGCCTTGGCCTCCTCCACGATCTGCTCCAGGTCCTCCACAGTGGCGCCCTCGGGCAGCTCCTGCACCGGGTCGATCCCGATCGCGCGCAGCAGCCGGTTCGCCGTACCGTCGAAGAACGTGATCAGTGGTGCGGTGACGGTGCGGTAGATGAGGGTGGAGCGGCTGAGCGCCTTGGCGACCGCCTCGGCGCGGGCGATCGCCAGGTTCTTCGGCGCCAGCTCGCCCAGGATCATCTGGATCGCAGTGGAGAACACCAGCGCGATCGTCAACGCGATCACCAGACTGGTGCCCGGCGGCAGGCCGATGCCGCCGAGGACCTCCTGCAGGCCGCGGCCGAGGTACGGCTCGGCCAGGTAGCCGATGAGCAGCACGGTGACGGTGATGCCGACCTGGGCACCCGACAACATGAACGACAGCCGCTCGGTGACCTGCAGCGCCCGCTTCGCCGCCGGGTCACCCTCGGCGGCCTCGTGCTGCAACCGGGAGCGGTCGGCGGCGACGTACGAGAACTCCTGGGCGACGAAGTAGCCCGTGGCGAGCGTCAATGCGACGATCAGCGCCAGGCCGACGGCGATCAGCATGGTGAGTGGGTGGGCGCACCACCATCAGGCATGCCGGTCAAGTTAGCACGACACCATCGGTGCCTGCGCTCGCGCTTCACGGGGCCGGCTTGTCCTGCGGCGGCCCGTCCTGCGGTGGTTCGTCCCGCGACCGCCCTCGCCGGGTGGCGTGCGCCTTACCCTCCCGGCGCAGGCGGTCGGCCTGCTGGCGCGAGACCTCGGTGCGGTCACGCACGTACCCCAGCAGCAGCCGCAGCTCGCTCTCGGAGAAGTTGGCGACCGACTCGGTGATCTTCGCGGAGTGGCCGGCGAACAGCCCGGCCACCGGTTCCATCGTGGTCAGCTCGATGATGACCTTCCGCCCGTCGACCGGGTCCGGGATCCGGTGGACGAACCCGGCACGCTCCAGCCGGTCGATGACCCGACTGACCGCCCCGGTGGTGAGTCCCAGTTCGGCGGCGAGTTCGCCGACCCCGGCCCGGCCACGGTCGCGCAGCGCCCCCAGGCAGGTCAGGTCGGTCACGTGCAGCCCCAACTGGTCGGCGACCGCGTCGTAGAAGCGCACCAGCTGGCGCGCCATCAGCCGATTCTCCCGGCTGAGTTCCGCGATCAGTCTGTCCCGTTCGACCGGCACCCCACCATCGTGCCCGCTGGTGGCGAGCGCGTCAGGCGATGGTGCAGATCACCCCGCCGGGAGAGGTCACGTCACCGACCTTGGCGGTCAGGCCGGAGACCACGCCGCTCTTGTGCGCCAGCAGCGGTTGCTCCATTTTCATCGCCTCCACCACCACGATCGGGTCTCCCTCGGCGACCTCGTCGCCGTCGGCGGCGATGACTTTCACGATCGTGCCCTGCATCGGGCAGGCCAGCGCGTCCCCACCGGCCGCGGTGGCGGTGTTGCGGTCGCCCCGGCGCCGCGCCGCCGGTGTGCCGGCCGGATTGCCGGTGCCGCCACCGGCGCCGAACCCGGCCGGCAGCGAGACCTCCAGCCGCTTGCCGCCGACCTCGACCACCACGGTGTCCCGCTCGGGTGCGGCAACCGGCTCACCCGCGCCGTCGTACGGCGCCACCCCGCCGGCCCACTCCGTCTCGATCCACCGCGTGTGCACGCGGAACGGCTCGTCGGTGAACGCCGGGTCGCGCAGCACCCGCCGGTGGAACGGCAGGGCGGTGGGCATGCCGTCGACCACCATCTCGTCCAGGGCCCGGCGCGACCGCTCCAGCGCCTCGGCGCGGGTCTCGCCGGTGACGATGACCTTGGCCAGCAGGGAGTCGAAGTTGCCGCCGACCACGCTGCCGGTCTCGATGCCGGTGTCCACCCGTACCCCGGGTCCGGTGGGCAACCGCAGCGAGGCAACCGTGCCGGGGGCGGGCAGAAAGTCGCGCCCGGGGTCCTCGCCGTTGATGCGGAACTCGATCGAGTGCCCGCGCGGCGCCGGGTCCTCGGTGAAGCGCAGCTTCTCCCCGGCGGCGATGCGGAACTGCTCGCGCACCAGGTCCACGCCGGTGGTCTCCTCGGTGACCGGGTGCTCCACCTGCAGCCGGGTGTTGACCTCCAGGAAGCTCACGACCCCGTCGGCGCCGACCAGGAACTCCACGGTGCCGGCGCCGTGGTAGCCGGCCTCGCGACAGATCGCCTTCGCTGCCGCGTGGATGGTGGCGCGCTGCTCGTCGGTCAGGAACGGCGCGGGTGCCTCCTCGACCAGCTTCTGGTGGCGGCGCTGCAGCGAGCAGTCGCGGGTGCCCATGACCACGACGGTGCCGTGCTGGTCGGCGAGCACCTGCGCCTCCACGTGGCGCGGCCGGTCCAGGTAACGCTCCACGAAGCACTCGCCGCGGCCGAACGCGGCCACCGCCTCCCGGGTGGCCGACTCGAACATCGCCGGGATCTCGTCCATGCTGCGGGCTACCTTCAGCCCCCGCCCGCCGCCACCGAACGCAGCCTTGATCGCGACCGGCAGGTCGTGCTCCTCGGCGAACGCGACCACCTCGTCCGGGCCGGCGACCGGGTCGGGGGTGCCGGCCACCAGCGGCGCGCCGGCGCGCACCGCGATGTGGCGCGCGGTCACCTTGTCGCCCAGATCCCGGATGGCCTGCGGGGTGGGGCCGATCCAGGTCAGTCCGGCGTCGGTGACCGCTTCGGCGAAGTCGGCGTTCTCGGCCAGGAACCCGTAGCCGGGGTGCACCGCGTCGGCGCCGGCCCTGGCGGCCACGTCCAACAACGTGTCGATCCGCAGGTATGTCTCGCCGGCGGTGTCCCCGCCCAGGGCGTACGCCTCGTCGGCCAGACGGGCCGGAAGCGCGTCCCGGTCGGAGTCAGCGTAGACCGCGACGCTGGCCAGGCCGGCGTCCCGGCACGCCCGGATGACTCGTACCGCGATCTCGCCCCGGTTGGCGATGAGCACCTTACGCATGTCCGGGAGTGTATCGGCGTCTGTTACCGCCACAGTGAGGTGATGGGGACCCCGAGGTCGGCGAGCAGGTGACGCAGCAGTGGCAGTGACAGGCCGATCACGGTGCCGGGGTCGCCCTCCACCCGTTCCACGAACGGCCCGCCCATCCCGTCGATGGTGAACGCGCCGGCCACCGCCAGCGGCTCCCCGGTGGCCACGTACGCGTCGATCTCCGCGTCACTGACCTGGGCGAAGTGCACTGTCGCGGCGGCCACCGCCTCCGCCGTGCGGCCGGAGCCGACGTCGACCAGGGCGTGACCCGTGTGCAGCACCCCGCGGCCGCCCCGCATTCGCTTCCAGCGGGCGGTGGCCTCGGCGGCGTCGGCGGGCTTTCCCAACACCTCGCCCGCGAAGGCGAGCACCGAGTCGCACCCGAGCACCAGCACCTGGGCTTCGGCCACCTCATCGCGGAACTCGCCGGTGACCGCCTGCGCCTTGCGCCGCGCCAGCTCCGCACACAGCGCGTCCGGGTCGGGGTGGTCGACTATTGACTCGTCCACGTCGCTGGGCCGCACCTCGGCGTGGATACCGGCAGCCTGCAGGCTGCGGCGGCGGGCGGGGCTGGCTGAGGCGAGCACCAGGTGCGGTCGCGGCTGGGTCATCACGTCGCCGTACATTACCTGCCACCGGACGGGCGGCCCGGGCGCGAACCCTCATCTGTCGATCTTGCAGTTGTTCACATCGCATATAGCTATAATCAGGACAAAACGGCGTGCACAACTGCAAGATCGGCGCGATTGGCGCGGGGTGACGCGGGGGTCAGCGGAGGAGGGCGGAGGCGCGCCACTGGTGCGGACCGCGCGTGGCGGGCATGGCGCCGGTGACCGCGCCGGGACGGGCGCTGCGCACCCAGCGCGACGGGCCGGGAAACGGACCTGGCGAGGCCGGCGCGGCAGCCTGCGCCAGCACGGCCACCAGCGCCGCCAGCTCCTCGGCGGTCGGTGCGCCCCGCACCACCCGCAACGCCGGCTCCGGCGGTGTCGACTCGTCGGCGTCCATGACGCGAAAGCGTACGCGGATGTGGCAGGCTAGGCGGCCGTGGACCCCTCGATCGATCTGGGCGAGATCCTCAGCGCCCAGCCGGACCCTCCCGCTGCCCTGGTGGTCGCCACCTTCATCGCCGCCCTGCTGGTCGTGGCCTTCCGGCCGGTGTGGCGGCTGGCGCGCAACGGCATCACCATCGCCCACGAGGGCGGCCACGCGCTGGTGGCGGTGCTGGCCGGGCGCCGGCTGTCCGGCATCCGGCTGCACTCGGACACCTCCGGGCTGACCGTCACCCGTGGCCGCGCCTCCGGACCGGGGATGGTGTTCACGCTGCTCGCCGGCTACGTCACCCCGTCGCTGCTCGGCCTCGGCAGTGCCTGGATGCTGGCCACCGGGCGGATCACCCTGCTGCTGTGGGCGATGCTGCTGCTGCTGTTCGCGATGCTCATCAACATCCGCAACCTGTACGGGCTGCTGGCGATCCTGGTCGCCGGCGGGGCGGTGTTCGCGGTGTCCTGGTACACCGAGCCTGACCTCCACGCCGCGTTCGCGTACGCGGTGGTGTGGTTCCTGCTGATCGGTGGGGTGCGCCCGGTCGGTGAGCTGCAGTCGCTGCGCCGCCGCCGCCGCTCCGGAGACTCTGACGCCGACCAGCTGGCCCGCATCACGTACGTGCCGGGGCTGTTCTGGGTCGGGTTCTTCGGCCTGGTCAACCTGGCGGCGCTGGGCCTGGCCGGTTACCTGCTGCTGTGGCCGGCGGTCGAGACCCTCACCGGCTGAGCGCGGTCGGGTCGATGGTGAGCGCCACGGGCGCGGTCAGGCGCAGGGTCTCGCCCGGCGTGGCGACCGCATGCTCCACATAGTGCTGCCCATCCAGCCGGAACATCCGCAGCGTGACCGACCCGGCCTCGTCCTGCTCGGCCAGCAGATATCACCCGATGCCGGCGGCGGCGTACAGGTGCATCTTCAGCACCCGGTCGGTGGCGGCGTTGCCGGGGGAGACCACCTCACACACCAGCCGCACCTCGGCCGCCTCGACGTAGACCCCCTCGTCATCGGTGTCGGCCACCACCACGTCCGGGTTCGCGATCCGCCCGGACTGCAACCGCACATTGATCGCTTCATACGCGGCGAGACCGGCGGCCTCAGCAGGCGCCATCATTGCATGAGTCAGGCGCCAGGACATGCGCTGGTGACGCTTGCTCGGGGCTGGGCTCACGATCAGGCTCCCGTCCAGCAACTCGATCCGATCGGTGGTCTCAGATCCGCTCCGTCACCGGACCGCCCGGAACCAGCGCGCTCCACCGCATCGCGGTGTCCGCGGCGGACGCATGCCCCGGGTGATGGTGGGCGAGCATCCGGGCGCCGGTGGCGCGGTCGGTGGACCACCGGCCGGATACCGACGAGTAGAGCACCGCCGCCGCGAGCAGCAGCCGGCGGGCCGCGGCCACACCGACCTGCTCCGGCGATCGGGCGGGGTCGGCCAGTGCGGCGCGCAACCGCTCCAGCGTGCCGCCGAGGTCGCCGATGAACTCCCGGGCGAGGGCCGGGTCGGGGCGGCAGCGGGGGAAGGTCTCGCGCAGGTCGGCTCCGGACAGGTGCACGCATTAGTGCCGCAGGAAGCAGCGTTCCGCCCGGCCGGCGTCGGTGTCCGCCAGCACGTCGGCCAGCAGTCCGGCGGAGACCCCTACCTCCCGCACCACTGACCGGTGCCGCTGCCCGAGCTGTTCGCTGAGTTCGCGACACCGGTCCCGGCTGGTCGGTCCCCGGGCGCCTGCGGCACGGCGTGGCGGACGGTGGCGACCACCGCGTCGTAGGGCGGACCGATGTTCGCCGGATCCGCGCCGGTGACGATGAAGCCGTCGGCGTCGAGGCCCTCGTGCGGGTCAGCGGTCACAGCGGGATGTTGCCGTGCTTCTTCGGCGGCAGGGTGTCACGCTTGTTCCGCAACGTCCGCAGGGCCTTGACCACATGCATCCGGGTCGTCGACGGCATGATCACGGCGTCCACGTAGCCGCGCTCGGCGGCCACGTACGGGTTGGCCAGCGTCTCCTCGTACTCGGTGATCTTCTCCGCCCGCAGCGCGTCCGGATCCTCCGCGGCGGTGATCTCCGATCGGTAGAGGATGTTTACCGCCCCCTGCGCTCCCATCACCGCGATCTGCGCGGTGGGCCAGGCGAAGTTCAGGTCCGCGCCGAGGTGCTTGGAGCCCATCACGTCGTACGCCCCGCCGTACGCCTTGCGGGTGATCACCGTGACCTTGGGTACGGTGGCCTCCGCGTACGCGTACAACAGCTTGGCGCCACGGCGGATGATGCCGGCCCACTCCTGGTAGGTCCCGGGCAGGAACCCGGGCACGTCCACAAAGGTGAGCACGGGGATGTTGAAAGCGTCGCAGGTGCGCACGAACCGCGCCGCCTTCTCGCTGGCGTCGATGTCCAGCGTGCCGGCCAGGTGCATCGGCTGGTTGGCCACCACCCCGACCGGGTGCCCCTCCACCCGGCCGAAGCCGACCACGATGTTCTGCGCGAACAGCGGCTGCACCTCGAGGAACTCGCCTTCGTCGAGCACGTGCCCGATGACGGTGTGCATGTCGTAGGGCTGGTTGGCCGAGTCCGGGATCACCGTGTCCAGCTCCCGGTCGCGCGCGGTGACCTCGAGCTCCGCCGGCGTGGCGTGCGCCGGCGGATCGTCCAGATTGTTGCTCGGCAGGTACGACAGCAGCGTCTTGACCCAGTCGATGGCGTCCTGCTCGTCGCTGGCCAGGTAGTGCGCGTTGCCGGAGCGGGTGTTGTGGGCGCGGCCGCCGCCGAGCTCCTCGAACCCGACCTCCTCGCCGGTCACCGTCCTGATCACGTCCGGTCCGGTGATGAACATGTGGCTGGTCTGGTCGACCATGACCGTAAAGTCGGTGATCGCCGGCGAGTAGACCGCCCCGCCCGCGCACGGGCCCATCACCAGCGAGATCTGCGGGATCACCCCGGAGGCGCGGGTATTACGGAAGAAGATCTCACCGTAGAGGCCGAGTGACACCACGCCCTCCTGGATGCGGGCGCCGCCGGAGTCGTTGATGCCGATGACCGGGCAGCCGGTATTCATCGCCAGGTCCATCACCTTGACGATCTTCTCGCCGTACACCTCCCCGAGGGAGCCGCCGAAGACGGTGAAGTCCTGGGCGAACACCGCCACCGGCCGGCCGTCCACGGTGCCGTAACCGGTGACCACCCCGTCGCCGTACGGCCGGGAGGCGGCCATGCCGAACGTGGTGGAACGGTGCCGGGCGAACTCGTCCAGCTCCACGAAGGAACCGGGATCCAGCAGCATGTCGATGCGTTCCCGGGCGGTCTTTTTACCACGGGCGTGCTGCTTGGCCACCGCCCGCTCCGAGCCGGCGTGGACCGCCTCGGAGATCCGCCGCTCCAGGTCGGCGAGCTTGCCGGCGGTGGTGTGAATGTCGGGCTCGGTGTGAGTCACGCGCCGATGGTAGCGAGCGGCCGGCCACCGCCCGCCCGGCGCCCGCCCGGCGCCCGCCCGGCGCCCGG
>SLSW01000147.1 GCA_007130245.1 Micromonosporaceae bacterium | reverse complement strand
TGGAGGTGATCCGCAAGCGGGCGCTGGCCTGCGGCGCGGTCGAGTCCGAGGTCATTGACGCCCGCGAGGAGTTCGCCGCCGACTACTGCGTGCCGGCGCTGCGTGCCAACGCGCTCTACATGGACCGCTACCCGCTGGTGTCGGCGCTGAGCCGGCCGCTGATCGTGTCGCATCTGGTGGCCGCCGCGCGGCGTCACGGCGGCACCATCGTGGCGCACGGCTGCACCGGTAAGGGCAACGACCAGGTGCGGTTCGAAGTCGGCCTGGGCGCGCTCGCGCCGGACCTGACCGTGGTGGCGCCGGCGCGCGACTACGCCTGGACCCGTGACGACGCCATCGCCTACGCCCAGCAGCGCGACCTGCCGATCGACGTGACCGCGTCGTCGCCGTACTCCATCGACCAGAACCTGTGGGGGCGGGCGGTGGAGACCGGGTTCCTGGAGGACATCTGGAACGCGCCGACCGAACAGCTGTACGCCTACACGTCCGACCCGGACGCCGCGCATGAACCCGACGAGGTGGTCATCACGTTCCAGGCGGGCCGGCCGGTGGCGATCGACGGGCAGCCCGTCACCCCGTACCAGGCCGTCACCGTGCTGAACCGCCGCGCCGGCGCCGCCGGCGTCGGGCGGCTGGACCTGGTCGAGGACCGGCTGGTGGGCATCAAGAGCCGCGAGATCTACGAGGCACCGGGCGCGCTGGCGCTGATCACCGCCCACCAGGAGCTGGAGAACGTCACCATGGAGCGCGACCTGGCGCGCTACAAACGCGGCGTGGACCAGCGGTGGGGCGAGCTGGTCTACGACGGGCTGTGGTTCTCGCCGCTGAAGCGGGCACTGGACACGTTCATCGACGACAGTCAGCAGCAGGTCAGCGGCGAGGTCCGGATGGTGCTGCACGGCGGGCGCGCGGTGGTGACCGGCCGGCGCTCGGAGGCGTCGCTGTACGACTTCGGGCTGGCCACCTACGACACCGGCGACACGTTCGACCAGTCGCTGGCCAAGGGCTTCGTGCAGCTGTGGGGTCTGCCCAGCCGGCTGGCCGCCGCCCGGGACCGGCGGGTCGGCAGCGACGCCGCGGCCGGCCCGGCAGAATGAGCCGGGTGAGTTCGAGCGGGGTGCGGCTGTGGGGCGGCCGGTTCGCCGGTGGCCCGTCCGAGGCGCTGGCGCGGCTGAGCGTCAGCGTGCAGTTCGACTGGCGGCTGGCGCCGTACGACCTGGCGGGCTCGCGCGCGCACGCCCGGGTGCTGGCCCGCACCGGGCTGCTCGACGCCGACGAGCTCGGCCGGATCCTGGCCGCGCTGGACGACCTGGAGGCCGCCTGCGCCACCGGTGAGTTCCGGCCCACCGTCGAGGACGAGGACGTGCACACCGCGCTGGAGCGCGGGCTGCTGGAACGGCTGGGATCGCTGGGCGGCAAGCTGCGCGCCGGCCGCTCGCGCAACGACCAGATCGCCACCGACCTGCGGCTGTACCTGCGCGACCACGCCCGCGGGGTGGCCGCGCGGTTGACCGAGCTGGCCGACGCGCTGGTGGCGCAGGCCGCGCGGCACGTCGACACCCCCGCGCCCGGCATGACCCACCTGCAGCACGCCCAGCCGGTGACGTTCGGGCACTGGCTGCTGGCGCATGTGCAGCCGCTGCTGCGCGACCTGGCGCGGCTGCGCGACTGGGACACCCGGGCGGCGGTCAGCCCGCTGGGCGCCGGGGCGCTGGCCGGCTCGTCGCTGCCGCTGGACCCGGCCGCGGTCGCCGACGAGCTGGGTTTCGACGCGCCGGCAGCCAACTCCATGGATGCGGTGGCTGACCGGGACTTCGCCGCCGAGTTCCTGTTCGTGGCCGCCCTGGCCGGGGTGCACCTGTCCCGGCTGGGCGAGGAACTGGTGCTGTGGAGCTCGCAGGAGTACGGCTGGGTGGAGCTCGACGACGCGTTCGCCACCGGGTCGTCGATCATGCCGCAGAAGAAGAACGCCGACGTGGCCGAACTGGCGCGGGGCAAGTCCGGCCGGCTGATCGGTGGGCTGGTGACGGTGCTGACCATGCTCAAGGGCCTGCCGCTGGCCTACGACCGGGACCTGCAGGAGGACAAGGAGCCGGTCTTCGACGCGGTGGACACGCTGGCGCTGGTGCTGCCGGCGCTGGCCGGCATGGTGGCCACCATGAGCGTGCGTGTCGACCGGCTGGCGGCCGCGGCACCGGTCGGGTTCACCCTGGCCACCGAGGTGGCCGACTGGCTGGTGCGGCGCGGGGTGCCGTTCCGCGACGCGCACGAGATCACCGGGAGGCTGGTGGCGCGGTGCGTCGAGCGGGGTGGTGAGCTGCACGACCTGTCCGATGACGAGCTCGCGTCGGTGAGCGCGCACCTGACGCCGCAGGTGCGCGAGGTGCTGTCGGTCGACTCGGCGCTGGCCGCGCGCACCACCTTCGGTTCCACCGGGCCGCAGGCGGTGGCCGACCAGCTGGCCACGGCCGCGGCACAGGTGGCACGGTGGCGGGAATGGGCCGAGGCGACCGTGGTGCCGCGCTGAGCCCGGCGACGCTGCGCACGCTGCTGGCCGGACCGGTGGTGCCGGCGGCGCGGGGGCTGCTCGGGGCGAAACTCGCCGCCGGTGGGGTGACGGTGCGGCTGACCGAGGTCGAGGCCTACGCCGGGGTGGGGCAGGACCCGGCCTCGCACGCGCACCGGGGGCGCACCGCGCGCAACGCGGTGATGTTCGGCCCACCCGGCCACCTGTACGTCTACTTCACCTACGGCATGCACTGGTGCGCCAACGTCGTGTGTGGACCAGAAGAATGGGCGGCGGCGGTGCTGCTGCGCGCCGGTGAGGTGGTCGACGGGGTGGAGCTGGCGCGGGAACGCCGCCGTGCCGCCCGCAGCGACCGGGATCTGGCCCGCGGCCCGGCGCGCCTTACCCTGGCGCTGGGCATCGACGGCGCCTTCGACGGTGCGCCGCTGCTTGACCCCGACGGCGCGGTGCGGTTGTCGCCGCCGGAACAGACGCCGGACGACGCGTCGGTGCGCAGCGGGCCGCGGGTCGGGGTCAACGGCGGCGCCGACACCCCGTGGCGGTTCTGGATCGACGGCGATCCCACCGTCAGCACGTACCGCCGCCACCCGCGCAACGATCGCTGACCACCGGTTCGTGCACGTATTTTGGCGCAATGGCGGCAGCACACGTCCACAAAGCAGCCTGGTTGCGGGCGATCGGCGCGTTGATCGTGGTGATCGCCGCGAACGGTTGCGCCGCGGTGGGCGATGACTCGGCGGGCGACGAACCCGCGGTGGCGATCACGGGAGTGGGCAGCTACCCGCGGCTGCTCATGTTCACCGAGGACTTCGGTGTGCAGTTGACCGCAGTCACCGGGCAGCTGCAGTCCGACCCGCGGACCGGATGTCTGGTGCTGGAGTCCGGGGCGGAGCGCGGCGTCGAGGAGCGTGGCGTCATGGTGTGGCCGCTGGGCTCCGAACCGGTCGTCGTGCGGGGCACGCCGGGGGCACGCGTACCCGATGCCGGAACCTTCCTGGAAGGCGACCAGCTCCGGGTGTACGGCTGGATCGGTCCATCTCCGCCGGAGGACAGTCGCCCGCACGCCGTCGTCGATTGCCTCCGGGAGGACCTCGCGCTGGCGTACGCCTTCGCGGTCGAACGGGTCGACCGAGGTTGACAGGGCCGCGGTGGCCGCGGCTATGCTCGTTGTCAGCGCGTCGGGGAGCGCGCCGATGGCTCGCCGGAAGGCTCGAAGCCCACCCCGCCGGTTGACTGATGCGAGCGACGGACACCGACGCTCTGTCCCGCCCGTGCGAGCCCGGGCGACGAGCGAGGTGCGCTGTGCGAACGCTTCCCGACAACCCTAATCTTGACCACCTGCGCCAGCAGGCGAAGGACCTGCTGGCCGGCCTGCGGGACTCGGACCCGACCGTGTCGCTGGCCGACGCGCAGGCGTCGCTGGCGAAGCAGTACGGCTTCCGGGCCTGGACCGACCTCAAGGCCGAAGTGGACCGCCTGCGCGGACACGCCGACGTCGCCGACCCGGCGCTGGCCCGCGCCATCGCCGAGCGCTACGGGTTCGGTGAGGTCACCGCCCCGATGCGGTCCACCAGCCGCAGCGACCACATGGGTCGGCCGTATCTGCTGGTGACCGACCGAGGGCGCTTCGCGGTGCGCACGATGGACAACTGGATCCCGATCGTCGACACCGGGACCGACGTGGCGCTGCAACAGGCCGCGGCGTCCGCCGGGGTGGCCCTGCCCGCGCCGGCGCGCAGCGCCTCCGGGGCCATCGTCGAGGAGTTCAACGGTCACCGGTGGCGCTGCAACGAGTGGCTGCACTCCGGACCACCGCTGGCGGCGCCGGTCAGCGCGGTCCACACGTACGCCGTGGGCGGGATCCTGGCCACGGTCCACGGGCTCGACCTGCCCGTCGACCGCATCAGCCCGTGGCACGCCTCCAGGCTCTCGACGGTGCCCTGGGTCGACCTGGCGGCAAAGGCCGCCGCCCGCGGTGCCGGCTGGGCGGACGCGCTGGCCGATGCCGTGCCCACGCTGGTCGACCTCGACACCATCGGGCAGGGTGAGCCGGCCTCGGCGCCGGTGCTGTGCCACAACGCGCTCGGGCCGGGGATCGTCCGCCTCGGCCCCGGCAGCCGGCTGATCGTCTTCGATTGGGAGCACGCCGGTGGCCAGCCCCCGAGCTGGGAGCTGGGCGACGCGTTGCTGCACTGGACGGTCGACCCGGGCGGTGAGGTCAACGCCGCCGGCGCGCGGGCGCTGGTCGAGGGCTACCGGGCGCAGGCCGGCCAGGTGCCACCGCTGGACATGACTGCGTTCAGCGGTGCGGCCACCAGCATGGCCAACTACGTGCACGGGGAGATCAGCCGCGCCCTGGACGCCGCCGACGACGAGGAGCGGCGGCACGCCGACCGCAGTGTGCAACACCTGCTGTCGCACCTGCCGACCCGTACGACCTTAGAGCGGCTCCTCGACGTGACGGTGGTGACGGCGTCCTGACCTGTGGGTGCGCTGTTCGGATCGTTCCAACGGGCGGCGCCGGCCTTCGCGGTCGCCTGGTGGGCACTACTGGTGGTCGGCGCCGTGCTCCCGTCGGTCTTCGCGGTGCTGATGGGCCGCGTCGTCGGGCTCGTCGGCCACCCCGGTGAGGAGCACCTGACACCGTGGTTGCTCGCGCTGGGCGGATGCTTCCTCGTCATGCAGGTTCTGCCGCACCTTCACACTGTCGTGAGCCGCATTCTCGGACTGCGCGTGGCCAACTGGTTGACCGACCGGCTGATGCACGCCAGCGTGCAGCCGGCTGGCATTGCGCACCTCGAGGACCCGGAGTTGGCCATCGGCGACCCCGAGCGTGGCGGCGGCGGTGGACCACCGCTGTTCCTCGCGGTGGACTTCCTGCGCGGTTCGTTGCGGCAGTTGTTCATCGGGGTCACATCTGGCGTGGTGCTGGTGTTCTACTCCTGGTGGGCGGCGGCGGTGCTGATGGTTGTCTGGGGTTCCACCCACTGGATGTTGCGCGAGAGCTCAGTCTGGAAGGACCGCAACACCGACGGGGTGCGCCTTACTCAGCAGCACGCGGACTACGCGTACGAGCTGGCGATGGACCCGCGGCCGGCGAAAGAGATCCGGCTGTTCGGGCTCGGTGGGTGGGTCGTCGACCGGTTCGCCAACCGTCGCCGCGAGATGTACGACGCGCAGTATCACGCGACCCGGCTTCGCGAGCGCCCCGTCCTCGCGGCTGCGGCGCTGGTCATCACAGGCAACGTGGTGGTGTTCGGCCTGATGGGATACCAGGCCTCCGTCGGGGCGTGGACGCTGCCGCACCTGGTCACCTCGGTGCAGCTGGCCCTCGGTGTCCAGTGGATCGCGTTCGGTGGATTGACGTGGGCGATCGACGACGCCACCGCGGCTGTCGCGATGGTGAACCGGCTCGAGCCGAAGCTGCGTGCGGTTGGCCACCTGCCGTCCGGCGCGACCAGCGTGCGGGACGGGCCGGTGCAGATCGAACTGCGCGACGTGCGGTTCGGTTACAGCGGCACCGAGCCGCCGGTCCTGTCGGACCTCACGCTCATGGTGCGCGCGGGTGAGTCGCTCGCGGTCGTCGGTGCCAACGGCGCGGGAAAGACCAGCCTGGCGAAGCTGCTGTGCCGGTTCTATGACCCCGACGACGGCGTGGTGCTGGTCGACGGCGTCGACCTCCGCGAGCTGGACCTGGGAATGTGGCGTGGCCGGTGTGCCGCGGTGTTCCAGGACTTCGCACGCTTCGAGCGGTCCCTACGGGACAACGTCGATCCCCGGGGACGCTGCAACGACGCTGTGGTACGTGCCGCGCTGCGCGATGCCGGTGCCCGAAGCCTGACCGACGCGGACCTCGAAACCCCCATGGCCAAGGGCTATCCCGGCGGTCTCGACCTGTCGGGCGGCCAGTGGCAGCGGGTCGCGCTGGCCCGCGTGATCTGCGCGGTGCGATCCGGCGCCGGGTTGGTCCTGCTCGACGAGCCGACCGCGAACCTCGACGTTCGCGGTGAGCTGACGATGTTCGCGCAGCTGTTGGCGGAGACCCGTGGTGTGACGACGGTCCTGGTCTCACACCGGTTCTCCACGGTCCGGATGGCCGACCGGATCGCGGTCCTGGCCGACGGTCGGGTCGCCGAGGTCGGCACCCACGACGAGCTGATGGCGGCCGACGGGCACTACCGGCGGATGTTCGACCTGCAGGCCAGCCGCTTCACCGCCGAGTACAGCGAGGAGGGCGAGCCCTATGACACCCTCGCTTGACCGGGGTGAGACCGCTGGCATCGAGGTGCCTGTGCCCGGCGGGCTGTCGTCGATGTGGCGCCTGCTGAAACTCTGTTACGGCTTCGAGCGGCAGCTCATGGTGCGGTCGTTGGCGGCCCAGCTCGCTGCGGCGCTCCCGCGACCGCTGACTCCAGCGATGTTGTGGCTGCTCACGCAGGGAACGGTGCAGCAGCGGCCCCGGATGGTGTTCGCCGCGGTCGCGGCGTTGGCGCTGGCGGCCTGCCTGTCCTGGCTCTTCTCGGTGACCGCCGAGCGTATGAGCCGGCGGTTCCGGGACCGGCTGGCCATCTCGGTGGAGACCCACGTCGCGCGGCTGCAGGCCACGATCGAGACGCTCGAGCATCACGAGCGGCCGGAGTATCTTGACCGGCTCGCCGTCCTGCGCAGACAGGTCTTCATGCTCGACCACCTCTACACCTCGATCGTGATCACCGCGAGCTGGATCTTCCAGCTCGCGGTCGTGGTGATGTTGATAGCGACCATCGACCCGGTGCTGTCGCTCGTGGTGGTCTTCGCCGTGCCGATCGTGGTGGCTGCCGTGGTGCGGCCAGCGGCGGAACGGCGGAGCGAGGAGCGTGCCGCGCCCCACCGGCGCCTGGCTGACCATCTCTTCTCGCTGGGCACTTCGCCGGCCGCGGGCAAGGACGTGCGGCTCGCCGGCGTGGGCGTCCGGCTCGCGCGAGCCCGAGGCGACGCGTGGCGGCGGTGGTACCGCCCGATGATCCGGGCACGGGTGGTGTCGCAGGGCTGGAACGCGGTGGCGTGGGCGGTCTTCGCGCTCGGGTACGGCCTGGCCTTGTTCTATGCGATCGCGGTGGCCGGCGCCGGCCCGGCCGCGGTTGTCCTGATGCTGTCGGCCGGGCTGCAGCTGTCGGACTACCTGGCCGAGGCGGTTACAGAGGTCGGCTTCCTGCGGGGGGTGTTCCTCGACAGCGCCCGACGGCTGGCGTGGCTCGAGGACTACGCACGCGCCGTCACAAGTTCTGAGACAGTGCCGGCGCCGCAACGCCTTCACCGTGGCATCGCCCTGGAGAACGTGAGCTTCACCTACCCGGGTGCCTCGGCACCGGCCGTAGTCGGCGCCAACCTGCTGCTTCCCGCCGGCACGGTCGTCGCGCTGGTCGGTGAGAACGGTGCTGGGAAGTCGACCCTGGTCAAGCTGCTGGGCAAGTTCTACTCGCCGACGTCGGGACGCATCATGATCGACGACGTGCCACTTGACGAGATAGCCACGGACACGTGGCGGCGGCGGGTGGCCGGAGCGTTCCAGGATTTCGCCACCTTCGAGTTCCCTGCCCGCATCTCCGTCGGCCTAGGGGACCTGCCCATGGGAGGGCAGGAGTCGGCGGTGCGCGCTGCCGTTTCGCGGGGAGGCGCGGACACCGTCATCGAGTCGCTGCCGGGCGACCTCGACACACAGCTCGGCGCCCGGTGGCCGGCTGGGGTCGATCTGAGCTTCGGGCAGTGGCAGAAGGTCGCCCTGTCGCGGGGGTTCATGCGCACCGACCCGTTGCTGGTGTTACTCGACGAGCCGAGCGCTGCCCTGGACGCGGAGACCGAGCACGCCCTGTACGAGCGGATGACCGCCGCGGCGAGCACAACGCGGACACAGGGCCGGGTTACCGTCCTCGTGTCACACCGGTTTTCCACGGTGCGCATGGCCGACCTCATCGTCGTGCTGGACGGCGGCGGCATCGCGGAGGTCGGTGATCACTGCTCGCTCATGGAGCGTAACGGCATCTACGCGACGCTGTTCCGGGTCCAGCAGCGTGCCTACGCGTCCGGAGAGAAGGGGTAGCGGCGTAGCGCACGCGTGCCCCGCAAGGAGCTCATGACGGTGCGGCGACCTCGAGACCGTGCCGGCGGCACACGTCCGCGAACGCGGCTGCATCCAACGGAGCCGCGCCGTGCTGGTCGTTGTTGAAGTAGACGTACACCGGCGCACCGTCGCCGAACGCGTCCGCCACCCGCCGTACCCACGACGTCAGCGCGGCCGCGCCGTACCGCGGCCAGGGTGACGCCCGGCCCTCGTGCAGCCGCAGATAGCCGAACCCGGCGGTACGCCACAACGGGGTGATCGGCCGGCCGCGGCGATCGGCCCAGCACAGCGCCGCGCCGTGCGCGGCCAGGAGTTCGCGGATCTCCTCGTGCCACCACGACGGGTGCCGCGGCTCCACCGCCACCTGCACCGCCTGCGGAAACCGTGCCAGTGTCGCCTCCAGCGCGGCGGCGTCGGCCGGCAGGTTCGGCGGCAGCTGCAGCAGCACGGGCCCTAGCCGGTCGCCGAGACCGGCGGCGCGGTCCAGGAACCGGGACACCGGCTCGGCCGGGTCACGCAGCCGCCGTACGTGGGTCAGGTAGCGGCTCATCTTCACCGCCGCGCGGAAGCCGTCCGGGGTCCGCGCGCGCCAACCCTCGAACGTGGCGCGCTCCGGCAACCGGTAGAACGCGCTGTTGATCTCGAGGGTGTCGAAGTGCGCGGCGTAGTATGCAAGCCACCGCGACTGCGGCACGCCGTCCGGGTAGAAGCGCCCGCGCCAGTGGCGGTACTGCCATCCGCTGGTGCCGATCCACAGAATGGCCACTGCCTCACGTCGGACGGGCCAGGACCTCGGTCGGCATGACCGTGTCCGTGAACACCATCGCCGGGCCCTGGCCCTCGATGGCCACGTGCGCGGCGTGCGCGGCACCGGCCCGGCCGGTCTCGGCGGCCAGCCGCCCGATGGTGACCGCGACACGCGGGTCCGGATCCTCGGCGCCCACCAGCACCCCAGGGTTGGTGGCCAGCTCGTCGAGCAGGTGGCGGAGGTCGCTGGCGGTCTGTGCGTACGCCTCCAGCAGGCAGACCGCCGGCACCAACAGCCGGAGGTCCGGCTCGTCCAGGATCAGCCGCAGGCCTGCCCGCAGCCGCCGGGAGGTGCCGGTGACGTGCCCGACCACCGCGTTGGTGTCGTAGACCAGGTGGTACGTGCGCACGTCCTCACCGACGAGTTGCCGGAAGTCTTCGAGGTCATCGTCGGACAGCGGCGCCAGCCCCGCCTGTTCGCAGTCGGCCAGGTATGTCGTGATCGCCTCGCGCCGCACCTGGTGGCGGATGGCGTCGCCGACGAAGCTGGTGACGTCCTCACCGGCGGCCAGCCGCGCGGCGACGTCGCTGGGCAGCGTCACCGTGAACTCGCGGTCGGCCATGCCTGCACAGGTACCCACCGCGCGCAGCGGGTTAACCTGCTCGCCACCGCACCCGGCGGTGGGGGACAATCACGCACGTGACCGACATCATCGACGACCTGCGGTGGCGGGGTCTGATCCAGGACTCGACCGATCTCGACGCCATGCGCGCGCACCTGGCGGCCGGCCCGGTGACCTTCTACACCGGGGTCGACCCGACGGCCGAGAGCATGCACATCGGCAACCTGGTGCAGCAGCTGACCGCCCGGCGGTTGCAGCGGGCCGGTCACCGGCCGATCCTGCTGGTCGGTGGCTCCACCGGGCTGATCGGGGACCCGAACGAGGAGGGCGAGCGGGCACTGCAGTCCCCGGAGGTGGTCGCCGAGCGGGCGGAGAAGATCCGCGCCCAGGTGGAGCCGTTCTTCGACTTCGACGGCCCGCACGCCGCCCGGATGGTCAACAACCTGGACTGGACCGCACCGATGAGCGCGCTGGAGTTCCTGCGCGATGTGGGCAAGCACTTCCCGGTCAACCAGATGCTTGGCCGCGAGGTGGTCCGGGCGAGGCTGGAGGCCGGCGGGATCAGCTTCACCGAGTTCAGCTACCAGCTGCTGCAGGCGTACGACTTCTACCACCTCCATCGCGAGTACGGTGTGACGTTGCAGCACGGCGGCTCGGACCAGTGGGGCAACATCATCGCCGGGGTGGACTTCTGCCGCCGCAAGGGCGTCGGCCCGGTGCACGCGTTCACCACACCGCTGGTGACCCGGGCGGATGGCACCAAGTTCGGCAAGACCGCCGCCGGCCTGGCGGTCTGGCTGGACCCGGCGATGACCAGCCCGTACGCCTTCTACCAGTTCTGGTTCAACACCCCGGACGCGGACGTCGGCGGCTACCTGCGCCTGTTCAGCTTCCGGTCGCGCGACGAGGTCGAGGCGCTGGAGAAGGCCACCGCGGAACGCCCCGCCGCGCGCGAGGCGCAGCGGGCGTTGGCCGAGGAGCTGACCACCCTGCTGCACGGGGAGGCGGAGACCCGGCAGGTGCTGGCGGCTAGCCAGGCGCTGTTCGGGCGCGGCACCCTGGCCGAGCTGGCACCGGGCACGCTCGAGGCGGCGCTGGCCGAGGCGGGCCTGGTGCAGGTGCACGGCGAGCTGCCGAGCGCCGCGGAGCTGTGCAAGGCCGCCGGCCTGGTCGGCGGGTTGAAGGAGGCGCGGCGCACCGTTGCCGAGGGTGGCCTGTACGTCAACAACGAACGGGTGAGCGACGCCGACACGCCGGTGTCCGCCGGGTCGCTGCTGCACGGGCGTTTCCTGGTGCTGCGGCGGGGCAGGCGTACGGTGGCCGGGGTCGAACGGGTGAGGTAGCTGCCCGGTGCCCGGTGCCCGGTGCCCGGTGCCCGGGTCCCGTGGCGCATGGGGCGGGCGGGGCTGGTGGGGCGTTCATTGTGTGACGCGGTCCACAGTCCCTCAGCTTGAGGCCCGGCGGCCGCGCCGCTATGGTGGACCGTCGGCGCCGCGAACGTCAGCGGACAAGCGGATGGGATCGGCGCCAGGGTTACCGATACCGGTCGACCCCGGTTTGGCGGGGTCAAAGCGGTCAGGTAACCTTGAGTAGGAAGCCCCAACGAGCAACCCCGGAATCGGGGTTGGTTCGTGGTGTGTGTTTGTTCTTTGAGAACTCGACAGGGTGTTTTGAGCTAGTACCGTTTTTTTGGTGCCTGCCTGCCTTTTGGGGTGGGTGGGTTTGCCGGGATTGATTTTTGTTGGA
>SLSW01000111.1 GCA_007130245.1 Micromonosporaceae bacterium | reverse complement strand
TCGGGTCCCCGCACACCGACTCCGCGCACGTGGCCGCCGCGTGGGAGCGGATCCGGGACGCTGCCACCGAGTCCTGATAAATCAGGATCATAAGGTCCGAAGCCGTACTAGCCTGAGGGCGACCGGAGGATCCGGCCGACCTGACAGCGGCACGCGGGGGCGGACCATGGACATGCTGCTCGAGCAGCCGGTGACGATCGACAACCGGGTCAATCTCGCGACGGACGAGGCGTTGCTGCGCGCCTGTCCCCCCGCACCGGCGATGCGGGTGTGGGTGGGGTCCCGGTGCGTGGTGGTCGGTCGCGGACAGCGCGTCTCCCGCGAGGTCGACACCGCCGCGTGCGCCCGCGACGGCGTACCGGTCTACCGCCGCTCCAGCGGCGGCGGAGCTGTCTACCACGACACCGGCAACCTCAACCTGACGCTGCTGCGGCCCGGATGGCGGCCCTCGGTCAAGGACGACCTGGCCGACCTGGTGGTCGCCGCCCTGATCGCGCTCGGCCTGCCGCCGCACCGCGACGACCGCGGGGTCCACGTCGACGGCGCGAAGGTCTCCGGACTCGCCTGCCAGGTCACCCGGACCGGCAGCCTGGCGCACGCCAGCCTGCTGGTGACCACGGCCCCCGACCGGATCAGCACCTACCTGTCACCGGCGCCGACCGACCCGCATCCGCTGGACTCGGTACGCGCACCGGTACGCCCGCTCGCCGATTACCTGCCCGGCATCGACCTCGCCACGGTCGGTGCGGCGGTGACCGACGTGCTGGACCGTCGCCACGGCCACCCCACCGCCCGGCCACCGAGCCCTGCCGAACTGCACTGGCGCGACCGGTTGCTGGCCGAGCGCTACCTGCACCTGTCCTGGCACCTGACCGGCACGTCGAGGGAGACGACCACGTCGAAGGAGACGACATGGACGACAAGACCCGCGCTGAGCTCTACCGCATGATGGTGCTGATCCGCACCTACGAGGAAGCCATCCTGCGCGATTACCACGCCGACAAGAAGCCGGCGTTCGACATCGGGGCCGGGCTGGTCCCGGGTGAGATGCACCTGTCCGCTGGGCAGGAGCCGGTGGCGGCCGGCGTGTGCGCCCACCTGCGCCAGCACGACGCGGTGACCGCACCGCACCGCCCGCACCACGTGGCCATCGCCAAAGGGGTCGACCTGGAGCGGATGACAGCCGAGATCTTCGGCCGCGAGAGCGGCCTCGGTCGCGGCCGGGGCGGGCACATGCACCTGTTCGACCCGGCGACGCACTTCTCCTGCTCGGGCATCGTCGGCGAGGGCCTACCCCCGGCGCTCGGGCAGGCGTTCGCGTTCAAGCGCGCCGGCGCCGACGCGGTCGCGGTGGCGTTCGCCGGCGAGGGCGCGGCCAACGCCGGCGTGTTCCACGAGTCGCTCAACCTGGCGGCGTTGTGGAACCTGCCGGTGATCTTCGTGGTCGAGGATAACGACTGGGCCATCTCGGTGCCGCGCCGCGCCTCCACCGCCATCGGCAACAACGCCGACCGCGCGTTCGCGTACGGCATTCCGGGCGCGCGGGTGGAGGACAACGACGTGGAGGCCGTATACACCACCGCCGGGGAGGCGGTGGCGCGGGCCCGCGCGGGCGAGGGACCCACCCTGCTGGAGATCCACACGCTGCGCCTGTGGGGCCACTTCGAGGGCGACCCGCAGGCATACCGCGACGACCTGGACGAGGTGCCCGGCCGCGACCCGATCCCGCGCTACGAGCAGCACCTGCTCGCCGAGCAGGTGCTCACCGAAGACAGCATCCGCCAGGTCCGGCAGGAGGCCTCCGCCCGGGTGGAGAAAGCGATCGAATTCGCCAAGCAGAGCCCGATTCCGGCGCCGGAGCGGGCCGCCGAGTACGTCTTCGCGTGAAGGAGCAGACCATGAGCGTCACCCAGACACCGCCGGCGCCGACCACCTCGCGCCGGCTCACCACGGCCAAGGCCATCGTCGAGGGCATCGCCCAGGAGATGGAGCGCGACCCGGGCGTGGTCGTCATCGGCGAGGACGTCGGCGCGTACGGCGGGATCTTCAGCTCCACCGCCGGGCTGCTGGACCGGTTCGGTCCCGACCGCGTCATGGACACGCCGATCTCCGAGAGCGCGTTCATCGGGCTGGGCACCGGCGCCGCGGTCGAGGGCATGCGCCCGATCGTGGAGCTGATGTTCGCCGACTTCTTCGGCGTGTGCATGGACCAGATCTACAACCACATGGCGAAGATCCACTTCGAGTCGGGAGGGCACGTCACGGTACCGATGGTGCTGATGACCGCCGCCGGCGGTGGATACTCCGACGGCGCCCAGCACTCCCAGTGCCTGTGGGGCACGTTCGCGCACCTGCCGGGCATGAAGGTGGTGGTGCCTAGCAACCCGGCCGACGCGAAGGGCCTGATGATCTCGGCTATCCGGGACGACAACCCGGTCGTCTACATGTTCCACAAGGGAGCGATGGGCCTGCCGTGGATGGCGAAGAACCCCCGCTCGGTGGGGCCGGTGCCGGAGGAGGCGTACGAGACCCCGATCGGCCGCGCCGCGGTCGCCCGCGAGGGCGCCGACGTCACCATCGTCACCCTGTCGCTGTCGGTGCAGCACGCCCTGGACGTCGCCGAGGACATGATCGGCGAGGGCGTCGATGTGGAGGTGGTCGACCTGCGCAGCCTGGTGCCGCTGGACCGGGAAACGGTGCTCACCTCGGTGGCCAAGACCGGCCGCCTCATCGTCGTCGACGAGGACTACCGCTCGTACGGGGTCTCCGGCGAGATCGCGGCGATCGTGGCCGAGCAGGACCCGGCACTGCTGCGGGCCCCGGTGCAGCGGGTGGCCGTGCCGGACGTGCCGCTGCCCTACGCGCGGGTGCTGGAGGACGCGGTGCTGCCCAACCGGGAGCGGATCCGGGCGGCGGTACGCCGGCTGACGCAGGCCTGAGGCGATGACCGACATCCCGCTGCCGCAGTTGTCGGCGAAGGAGGCCGACGCCGAGGGCGTGGTCTCGACCTGGTTCGTCGCCGACGG
>SLSW01000318.1 GCA_007130245.1 Micromonosporaceae bacterium | reverse complement strand
GTCGGCGACCGGCTGCTGATCGAGGTGGGCCGGCGGCTACGCGCCGCGGTGGGCGAGGACGACCTGGTGGTCCGGCTCGGTGGGGACGAGTTCGCGGTGCTGGCGCCGGGCATGTCCGGCACCGCCGACGCGCGGGCGCTGGCCGGCGAGATCGCCGCGGCGCTCGCCGACCCGGTCAAGCTCGACGGCCTGGCGCTGGACGTCAGCGGATCCATCGGCGTGGCGGTGTTCCCCGACCACGGGCGTGACGTGGCGACCCTGCTGCGCTGCGCCGACGTGGCGATGTACGACGCGAAACAGCGCTCCGCGCCGGTGGCGGTCTACCACCCGGACACCGACCACCACTCTGCGCAGCGGCTTGAACTGCTGGCCGACCTGCGCACCGCGCTGGAGAGCCCGTGCGACGACGGGGTGGCGATGTACTACCAGCCCCAGGTCGCCATCGACACCGGCGAGGTGGTGGGGGTGGAGGCCCTGCTGCGCTGGCGCCATCCGACCCGGGGCGTGATCCGGCCCGACGTGCTGATCAAGGTGGCCGAGAACACCACCGTGATGCGGCGGCTGACCATGCGCATCGTCGACGACGTGGTCGAGCAGGTCGCCAAGTGGTCCGCGGCCGGCGTACGGCTGCGGGCCTCGGTCAACATCAGCGTCCGCGACCTGCACACCGGGGAGGTGGCCGAACGCCTCGCCGGGCAGTTGCGCCGGTACGGCGTGCCGGCCGAGCAGATCCAGCTGGAGATCACCGAGGGGGCGCTGATGGCCGACCCGCGCCGGGTGCTGGCGACCCTGGCGGCGCTGGACCGCCTCGGTGTGGCGATCTCGCTGGACGACTTCGGCACCGGATACTCCTCGTTGCAGCATCTACGCCGGCTACCGCTGGCCGAGGTGAAGGTGGACCGCTCGTTCGTGCTCGGCATGTCCCGCGACGCCGACGACGCGGCGATCGTGGCCTCGATCGTGGAACTGGCCGGCGCGCTCGGGCTTCGGGTGGTGGCCGAGGGCGTTGAGGACGAGCCGACCTGGCGGATGCTCGCCTCCGCCGGTTGCCACGTCGCGCAGGGCTGGTTCTATGCCCGCCCCATGCCCGGCGACGAGCTGCTGTCCTGGCTGGCCCGTTACCGCCCGCTTCCCGCTTCCGGTGTCACGGACCGGGAAGCGTAGACTCCGCCCGTCGGACGCCACATCTGCAGGGGGTACCGAAGATGGCTGCCATCTCCATCGAGGAGGTCGCGCACCTGGCGCGCCTGGCCCGGTTGGCCGTGACACAGGACGAGCTGGAGACCTTCGCCGGCCAGCTCGACGTGATCCTGCAGGCGGTGGCGCGTGTCGGGGAGGTCGCCGCCGCCGACATCCCGCCCACGTCGCACGCGGTGCCGCTGACCAACGTGCTCCGTGAGGACGCCGTGATGCCCGGCCTGCCGGTCGAGGAGGGGTTGGCGGGCGCCCCGGACGCGGCCGAGGGTCGGTTCCGGGTGCCGCGCATCCTGGAGGAGGAGGAGTAGCCGGACCGTGAGCGAGCTGACGAGCATGACCGCGACCGCCCTGGCGGCGGCGGTCGCCGACGGGGAGGCGTCCGCGGTCGAGGTGACCCGGGCCCACCTGGACCGCATCGCCGCCACCGACGAGCGGGTGCACGCGTTCCTGCACCTCGACACCGACGGGGCGTTGGCCGCGGCGGCCGAGGTTGACGCCCGTCGCACCTCCGGCGGCCCGCTCGGACCGCTGGCCGGGGTGCCGGTGGCGGTCAAGGACGTGCTGACCACCCGCGGCACGCCCACCACCTGCGGCTCGAAGATCCTCGAGGGGTGGCGCCCGCCGTACGACGCGACCATCGTGACCCGGCTGCGGGAGGCCGGCCTGGTCATTCTCGGAAAGACCAACATGGACGAATTCGCGATGGGCTCGTCCACCGAATACTCGGCGTTCGGTCCCACCCGCAACCCGTGGGACCTGTCGCGCATCCCCGGCGGCTCGGGCGGTGGTTCGGCAGCCGCGGTGGCCGGACGGCAGGCGCCGCTGGCGATCGGCACCGACACCGGCGGGTCGATCCGCCAGCCCGGGGCGGTCACCGGCACGGTGGGCAGCAAGCCGACCTACGGCGGCACGTCACGGTACGGGCTGGTGGCGTTTTCGTCGTCACTGGACACCCCGGGCCCGTGTGCCCGTTCGGTGGCGGACGCGGCAGCGCTGCACGCGGTCATCGGCGGGCACGACCCGCGCGACTCGACCTCGATCCCGCAGCCGGTGCCGGATGTTGTCGCCGCTGCCGCCCGCGGCGCCGACGGTGACCTGTCCGGGGTCCGGCTCGGGCTGGTGCGCGAGTTGGCCGGCGAGGGTGCCGAGCCCGGCGTGGACGCGGCGTTCCGGCAGGCGCTGGAGACGTTGACGAAGCTGGGTGCCGAGGTGGTGGAGGTGTCCTGCCCGCACTTCGGGTACGCCCTGCCGGCGTACTATCTGATCGCCCCCAGCGAGTGCTCGTCGAACCTGGCCCGGTTCGACGGGGTGCGCTACGGGCTGCGGGTCGGTGACGACGGAGTGCGGGCGCTGGAGGAGGTCATGGCGCTGACCCGCGAGGCCGGGTTCGGCCCGGAGGTGAAGCGGCGCATCATGCTCGGCACGTTCGCGCTGTCGTCGGGCTACTACGACGCGTACTACGGGCAGGCGCAGAAGGTGCGCACCCTGATCTCCCGCGACTTCACCGCCGCGTTCGAGCAGGCCGACGTGCTGATCTCGCCGACCACGCCGTTCGTGGCGTTCCCGTTCGGCGAGCGCACCGGCGACCCGTACCAGATGTATCTGGCCGACCTCTACACCATCCCCAGCAACCTGTACGGCGGGCCGGCGATCTCGGTGCCCTGCGGGCTGTCCGACGGCCTGCCGGTGGGCCTGCAGGTGATGGCGCCGACCCTGGCCGACGACCGGATGTACCGGGTGGCCGCCGCACTGGAGTCGGCCCTACCACCCCCCCAACCCCCGTCGATCTAGGGATTGTTCACGTGAGTCGATCTCCAATCACGTGAATTAGCCCT
>SLSW01000341.1 GCA_007130245.1 Micromonosporaceae bacterium | reverse complement strand
GTGTTCGACGGTGTTCGACGGTGTCTCAGATTGTGCACGTACATCGATACTCCTGACTACTGTCCGGAGCGTCGATGCCGAGCGGATCGGCTCACGGGGGTCGACATGCGCTCATGGAGGAGAAATGCGGTTACACAGATCACGCAGTAAACCCCGGCTGGTGGCGGGTGCCGTTGCGACGCTCGCGGCGGGCGCGCTGGTGCTGGCCGGCAGCACCTCCGCCGCCGCCCAGGACGTCCACGCCGAGCGGGGGGCGGCAGTCCACAACCAGGCCGAGCAGCGGCTGTCCGAGGCGTTGCAGCGTGACCTCGGGCTCAGCGAGGCGGAGCTGGACCGGATGCTCGACGCCCTGGCCGGCGTCGACGAGCTCGCCGCGGATTTGCGAGCGGAACTGGGCGAGGCGTTCGGCGGCTCCTGGTTCGACCAGCAGGCCGGCACGCTCGTGGTGGCGGTCACCGACCCGGCGACGATGGGCGCGGTGCGGGCCGCCGGGGCGCAACCGCGGCTGGTGCGCCACAGTGAAGCGCAGCTCGACGCGCTCCACGGTGAACTCGACGCGCTGGCCGAGCAGGACGCGGACGCGCTGGCCGAGGCGTTCTTCTGGACGGTCGACGTCCGCGCCAACGAGGTCGTGCTCACCGTACGCGCCGGGGAGGCGGGCACGTTCAGCGCGCTGGCCGGCGAGTTCGGCGACGCGCTGCGCATCGAGGAGTCCGACCTGGCGCCGACGACGATGAACCACGACGGCAACTGGCTCGACGGCGGCGTGCGGTACGTCAACACGTCGGCCGGCTCGTCCTGCTCGGTCGGTTTCAACGTGCGCAACCCGAACACCGGGGCGCGCTACCACCTGACCGCCGGGCACTGCGGCAACGCCGGCAACAACACCACCCATGGCGGGACCACGGTGGGCCCGTTCGTCGAGGACTGGTTCCCGACCCACGACGACGCGATCGTGCAGGTGAACTCCAGTTGGAGCATGGGCCCGTACGTGTGGACCTACCCCGGTCTCGTGGTCGTCAACGGCGCCCGTGACTCGGGCATCGGCACGCCGGTGTGCGCCTCCGGCCAGACCACCGGTCTGACCTGCGGCACCATCACCGACAAGAACGTCACGGTGAACTACCCGCAGGGCACCGTGTTCGGGCTGGGCCAGCACGACGCCTGCGTGGAGCCGGGCGACTCGGGCGGCTCCACCTACAGCACCTCTGGTGGCATCTTCGCCGAGGGGATGAGCAGCGGTGGCCAGTTGATCAACGGTCAGTGCCTGGAGAGGCACGGCAGCCAGAACGTCTCCTTCTACCAGGAGGTGACCGACTCGCTGGCGTACTACGGCCCGCAGTACGGCATCCAGCTGTGGACCGGCTGAGCACCGTCGACTGACCGGTGATCACCGTGCCGGGCGGCGCGCGTCCCGCGCCGCCCGGCATGTCACGGCCGCCATCTTGCGCCCCGGTACGGTACTAGGGTGTCCCGCTATGTCGTGATCGGTGCCGGGATCATCGGGCTGGCCATCGCCCACCGGATCGTCACGCAGCGTCCCGGCGCGACGGTGACCGTGCTGGACAAGGAATCGCGGGTGGGTGCCCACCAGAGCGGCCACAACTCCGGAGTCATCCACGCCGGCGTCTACTACCGGCCCGGCAGCCTCAAGGCGCGCCTGTGCGTGGCCGGCAACCGGTCGATGACCGACTTCTGCGCCGCACACGGCATACCGGCGCGCACCTGCGGCAAGCTCATCGTCGCCACCGACGAGGCCGAGGTGCCGCGGCTGCACGCGCTGCACGACCGGGCCCGGGCCAACGGCATCGACGCCGCCGTGCTGACACCGGCGCAGGCCGCCGCGTACGAGCCGCACCTGCGCTGCGTGGCCGCCATGCACGTTCCCACCACCGGCATCGTCGACTTCGTCGCGGTGACCCGCACCCTGGCGCACCTGGTGGAGCAGGCCGGCGGCCAGGTGCGCCTCGGCACCTGCGTGACCGGGATCACGGCGCGCGACGGTGGGGTGCGGGTGACCACTACCGCCGGCGAGGTCACCGGCGACGTGCTGGTCAACTGCGCCGGGCTGCACGCTGACCGGGTCGCGCGCATGGCCGGTCTGGACCCGCCGGTAAGGATCATCCCGTTCCGGGGGGAATACTACGAACTGCGCCCCGAGCGCCGCGATCTGGTGCGCGGCCTGATCTATCCGGTGCCGGACCCGCGGTTGCCGTTCCTCGGTGTCCACCTGACCCGCATGATCGACGGCAGCGTGCACGCGGGACCGAATGCGGTGCTCGCCACCGCCCGGGAGGGCTACCGGTGGAGCCGGTGGAGCCCCCGCGACCTGGGTGAGGTCGCCACCTGGCCGGGCATGTGGCGCCTGGGGCACCGACACCTGCGCCACGGCGTGTCCGAGGTGCGCCGGTCGCTGTCGCGCCGTCGCTTCGCCGCCGACCTGGCGCGGCTGGTGCCGGAGGTGACCGCCGCCGACATCGTGCCGCTCGGCGCCGGGGTGCGCGCCCAGGCGGTACGCCGCGACGGCAGCCTGGTCGACGACTTCCTGCTGGAGTTTCGGTCGGGGCAGCTGCATGTGCTCAACGCCCCGTCGCCGGCGGCGACGAGCGCGCTGGAGATCGCCCGGCACCTGGTGGCAGAGCTGGACCGGCCCGCCGGAGCCTGACCGGGTGTCCGGCCTGACCGGGCGGGTGCGGGCTCAGGCAGCGGCGACGAACACCCGGGAGGCGACGTCGCGGGTCAGCCGTACCTTCTCGCCGCCGCGGTCGACGGTGACGGCGCCCGGATCCTGCGACACGGTGACCTTGGCGCCCGGGTCGACCCCGGCGGCGTGCAGCTTGCGCAGCAGATCGGCGTCGGTCTGCACGCTCTCGCAGATGCGACGCACGACGACTGCGCCGGTCAACCCCGGGTCGCCGAGGCTGCGTTCGGCGCCGTTGGCCGCGTCCGCCGGTGCCCTCTGCGCGGTCTGCGGGGTCTGCGCCGCCTGCGCCGGGGCCGCCGGGGCCGCCTGGGCCGCCTGGGCCGCCTGGGCCG
>SLSW01000266.1 GCA_007130245.1 Micromonosporaceae bacterium | reverse complement strand
GAACGGGAACGGGAACGGGAACGGGAACGGAGCCGACGGATGAGCGCGGCGCACGTCCCCAGCGACCAGCCACCGCCGCAGCGCGGCGGCGCGCTGACCGACCGGTGGAGCCGGTCGATGCTGGACACCTACGGCACCCCGCCGCTGGCGCTGGTGCGCGGCGAGGGCGCGGTGGTCACCGACGAGCAGGGTAGGCCGTACGTCGACCTGCTGGCCGGCATCGCGGTCAACGCGCTCGGCCACGCCCACCCGGCGGTGGTCGACGCGGTGACCCGGCAGATCAACCGGCTCGGGCACGTGTCCAACCTGTACGCGGCCGAACCGCCGGTCACCCTGGCCGAGCTGCTGCTGACCCTGGCGGGTCGCCCCGGCAGGGTGTTCTTCGCGAACTCCGGCGCCGAGGCAAACGAGGCGGCGCTGAAGCTGTCGCGGCGCACCGGCCGCACCCACGTGGTGGCCGCCGCCGGCGGGTTCCACGGGCGCACCATGGGCGCGCTGGCGCTGACCGGGCAACCGGCCAAAGCGGACCCGTTCCGGCCGTTGCCCGGGGAGGTCACCCACGTGCCGTACGGGGATGTGACGGCACTGGCGGAGGCGGTCACCGACCACACCGCGATGGTGATGCTGGAGCCGATCCAGGGTGAGGCCGGGGTGGTGGTGCCGCCACCGGGCTACCTCGCCGCCGCCCGCGAGATCGCCGACCGGCACGGGGCGCTGCTGGCGTTCGACGAGGTGCAGACCGGCATCGGGCGCACCGGTCACTGGTTCGCCCACCAGGCCGACGGGGTGGCTCCGGACGTGATGACGCTGGCCAAGGGGCTCGGTGGCGGGTTGCCGATCGGTGCCTGTGTGGTGTTCACCGACCGCGCCCCCGGCGGCGTGGACCCGGCCTCGCTGCTTCAGCCGGGCAGCCATGGCAGCACCTTCGGCGGCAACCCGGTCGCGTGCGCCGCCGCCCTGGCGGTGCTGCGCACGATCGCCGCCGACGGCCTGCTCGACCACGTCAAGCGGACCGGTGAGCAGCTGCGCAGCGGCATCGAGGCGCTCGGACACCCGCTGGTGGCGCAGGTGCGCGGCGCCGGCCTGCTGCTCGGGATGGTGCTGTCCGCGCCCGCGGCCGGCGAGGTGACCGCGGCGTTGCGCCAGGCCGGATTTCTGGTCAATCCGGTGCGCCCGGACGTGATCCGACTGGCCCCGCCGCTGATCCTCACCTCCGGGCAGGTCGACACGTTCCTGGCGGCGCTGCCCGCCGCGCTCGACGCCGCGCACCGGACGCCGGCCGAGACCACGGAGGTGCCGGCATGATCCGCCACCTCCTCCGCGACGACGACCTCACCGCAGCCGAGCAGTCCGAGGTGCTGCAGTTGGCGGCGACCATGAAAGGCGACCGGTACGGCCACCGGCCGCTGGCCGACCCAGGACCGCGGTCGGTGGCGGTGCTGTTCGACAAGCCGTCGCTGCGCACCCGGGTGTCGTTCGACGTCGCCGTCGCCGAGCTCGGCGGCCACCCAGTGGTGATCGACGCCCATGGCACCCACTTCGGCCGCGGCGAGACCCTCGGCGACGCCGCGGCGGTGCTGTCACGCTACGTAGACGCGATCGTGTTCCGCACCTTCGGTGACGACCGGCTCGCCGAGGTGGCTGCCACCGCCACCGTGCCGGTGGTCAACGCGCTCACCGACGGATTCCACCCGTGCCAGCTGCTGGCCGACCTGCAGACGGTCCGCGAGCGTCTCGGCACCACCGCCGGACGCACCCTGGCCTACCTCGGCGACACCGGCAACAACATGGCCCACTCGTACGCGCTGGCCGGCGCCACCGCCGGCATGCACGTACGCCTGGCCGGACCGGCCGGCTTCGCGCCGGACCCGGCGGTGACCGCCCGCGCCGCGCAGATCGCCGCGGCCACCGGCGGGTCGGTCACGCGGCTGGACGATCCGCACCAGGCCGCCGCCGGCGCCCATGTGCTGGCCACCGACACCTGGACGTCGATGGGTCAGGAGGGCGACGCCCGCGACCGGCACACCCCGTTCGAGCCGTACCAGGTCAACACCGACCTGCTGCGCGCTGCCGCGCCCGAGGCGATCGTGCTGCACTGCCTGCCCGCGCACCGCGGCGAGGAGATCACCGACGAGGTGATGGACGGCGCGGCGTCAGCCGTGCTCGACCAGGCTGAGAACCGGCTGCACGCCCAGAAGGCGCTGCTGACCTGGCTGCTCGGCAGGGGCGGTGATGCGGAATGACCGGGCCGGTGACCCGCGCCGCGCGCCACGCCCGCATCGTGGAGCTCATCCGCGGCCGGGCGGTGCACTCGCAGACCGAACTCGCCGAACTGCTCGCCGACGAGGGCGTGCACGTCACGCAGGCCACCCTGTCGCGGGACCTGGAGGAGCTGCGGGCGGTCAAGGTGCGCGCCGCACGTGGATCGATGTACGTCATCCCGGAGGACGGGGTGGCGCCGCCGTGGCCGGCCGTGGAGCCGTCCGAGGAGGAGGGCGCCGCACGCGCACCGGTGCGGCTGCTGCGGCTGCTGCGGGAACTGCTCACCGGCGCCGACGCCAGCGGCAACCTGGCGGTGCTGCGCACCCCGCCCGGTGCGGCGCAGTTCCTCGCCAGCGCCCTGGACCGCTCCGGGCTGCCGGAGATCGTGGGCACCATCGCCGGCGACGACACCATCCTGGTGGTCGTGCGCGAGCCGGGCACCGGCCAGGACCTGATCAGCATGCTGTCCGACTGGGCGGCGCAGACCGAACCACCGCCGGACGGACCGGACCCGGCCGGCGGCGACACCGAAGGGACACCACCATGACCGACCGGGTGATTCTCGCGTACTCCGGGGGCCTCGACACCTCGGTGGCCATCCCGTACCTGGCCGAACGCACCGGCGCCGAGGTGGTGGCCGTGGCTATCGACCTCGGCCAGGGCGGCGAGGACTTGGAGGTGATCCGCAAGCGGGCGCTGGCCTGCGGCGCGGTCGAGTCCGAGGTCATTGACGCCCGCGAGGAGTTCGCCGCCGACTACTGCGTGCCGGCGCTGCGTGCCAACGCGCTCTACAT
>SLSW01000362.1 GCA_007130245.1 Micromonosporaceae bacterium | reverse complement strand
GACATCTCGTACGCCGAGGAGGCGGGGATCAAGTCGGCCACGTTCCAGGTCAAGGCGCCGTACGCGTACGGCACCCTGAGCGTCGAGGCGGGCACCCACCGGCTGGTGCGCATCAGCCCGTTCGACAACCAGGCGCGGCGCCAGACCAGCTTCGCCGGGGTCGAGGTGCTGCCCGTGGTCGAGCAGACCGACAAGATCGAGGTGCCCGACAACGAGCTGCGCGTCGACGTGTTCCGGTCCTCCGGGCCGGGCGGCCAGAGCGTGAACACCACCGACTCCGCGGTGCGGATCACCCACCTGCCCACCGGCATCGTGGTCAGCTGCCAGAACGAGAAGTCGCAGCTGCAGAACAAAGCGGCCGCGATGCGGGTGCTGCAGGCCCGGCTGCTGGAGCGCACGCGGGCCGAGGAGCGGGAGACGCTGGCCGGGCTGCGCGCCGACGCCGCCGGGTCGTGGGGGGACCAGATGCGCTCGTACGTGCTGCATCCCTACCAGATGGTCAAGGATCTGCGTACCGAGCACGAGTCCGGCAACCCCAGCGCGGTCTTCGACGGCGACCTGGACGCTTTCATCGAGGCCGGGATCCGCTGGCGCCAGACCCAGACGCGCGAGGACGGGCCTGACGGCCGCGCCGACGCCGAGCGGCGCTGACGCCTGAGGGCGTCGCCGCGGTGGCGGGGGGTTCCCCTGCCATCCGCCGCGGACGGGTAGTCTGCAATCCGTGATTCGGCTGGAGCATGTGACCAAGACGTACCCGAAGGCCTCCCGGCCGTCGCTGGACAACGTCGATGTGTCGATCGACAAAGGGGACTTCGTTTTCTTCATCGGCCCGTCCGGCTCCGGTAAGTCCACCATCATCAAACTGCTGCTGCGTGAGGTCACGCCGACCCGCGGCCGGGTGGTGGTCAACAATCGGGACGTGGGGACGATGCGGTCCTGGAAGATCCCGAACTTCCGCCGCTCGATCGGATGCGTGTTCCAGGACTTCCGGCTGCTGCCCAACCGCACCGCGTACGAGAACGTCGCGTTCGCCCTCGAGGTCATCGGCAAATCCCGCGGGGTCGCGCGGCGGGTGGTGCCGGAGGTGCTGGAGCTGGTCGGGCTCGGCGGCAAGGAGCACCGCTAT
This sequence comes from Micromonosporaceae bacterium, assembly GCA_007130245.1. Lineage (GTDB taxonomy): Bacteria > Actinomycetota > Actinomycetes > Mycobacteriales > Micromonosporaceae > Natronosporangium. Next base: position 10,770 of record SLSW01000362.1, on the reverse strand, counting down.
CCGCACGAGTTGTCCGGCGGGGAGCAGCAGCGGGTCGCGGTGGCCCGCGCGTTCGTCAACCGGCCGCTGACGCTGCTGGCCGACGAGCCGACCGGGAACCTGGACCCGGACACCTCGATCGAGATCATGCGGCTGCTCGACCGGATCAACCGGACCGGCACCACTGTGGTGATGGTCACTCACGACTCCAACATCGTCAACCAGATGCGGCGCCGGGTCATCGAGATCGAGAGCGGCCGCGTCGTCCGCGACCAGCCGCGAGGGGTGTACGGGTAGATGCGCGCGAAGTACGTCCTGTACGAGGCGGCCACCGGGCTGTGGCGCAACGTCACCATGACCGTAGCCATGATCATCACCATGGCGGTGTCGCTGGCGATGCTGGGCGCCAGCGGCCTGCTGTTCCTGCAGGTGGACAAGGTCAAGGAGCTGTACTACGCGCAGGTCGAGGTCACGATCTTCCTTGCCGAGGACGTCAGTGACGAGGACCGCGAGGCGCTCGACCGGGCGTTGGACAGCGACCCGCTGGTGTCGCACTACTACTACGAGAGCCAGGAGGAGGCGTACGAGAAGGCCCGCGAGCTGTTCTCCGACGCCCCGGATCTGGTCGAGGCGCTGCGCCCGGAGTCGCTGCCGGAGTCGTTCCGGGTGCAGCTGACCGACCCGGAGCAGTTCCGGGAGATCAGCGTCACCTACATCGGGTGGGACGGCGTCAGCGAGATCGTCGACCAGGAACGCCTGGTCGGGGACATCTTCAGCATCCTCAACGCGGTGCAGGTGATGGCGCTCGTGATAGCGGCCGTCATGGCGGCCGCCGCGCTGCTGCTGGTGGCGAATGTGATCCAGGTCGCCGCATACAGCAAGCGGCGGGAAGTCTCGGTGATGAAGATGGTCGGCGCATCGAACTGGTTCGTGCAGCTGCCGTTCGTGCTCGAGGCGGTGGTGGCCGGGGTTATCGGCGCGCTGCTCGCCTTCGCCGCGCTCGCGGCCGGCAAGTACTTCATCATCGACGGCCCGCTGGCGCCGCTGAGCATGCTCCTCACGCCGGTGCCGTGGCGTAACGTGCTGCTCACGCTGCCGGCGCTGGCTGCGGTGGGCGGGCTGGTCAGCGCCGTCACCGGGTGGGTCACGCTGCGCTTCTACCTCAAGCCCTGACGCCGGGCCGCCCACGCGGGTACGATGGCGTGCTGCCCGCGTGCGGGAGGAGGTGATCGCGTGGCACGGGAACAGGGGCGCAAGGTGGTCGCGTCCAACCGCCGCGCCCGCCACGACTACACCATCCTCGACACCTATGAGGCAGGGCTGGCGCTGACCGGCACCGAGGTGAAGGCGCTGCGTGCCGGACGCGCCTCGCTCGCCGATGCGTTCGCCCAGGAGTCCGGCGGCCAGCTGTATCTGCACGGGCTGCACATCCCCGAGTACGCCATGGGCACCTGGACCAACCACGAGCCGCGGCGGGTGCGCAAGCTGCTGCTGCACCGCGGTGAGATCGACCGGCTGACCGGAAAGCTGCGCGAGAGCGGACTGACCCTGGTGCCGCTGTCGCTGTACTTCTCGAACGGCTGGGCCAAGGTCGAGCTGGGGCTGGCGCGCGGGAAGCGGGCCTACGACAAGCGGCAGGACCTGGCCAAGCGGGACGCGGAGCGGGAGATCCAACGCGCGGTGGGCCGACGCGCCAAGGGCATACCGGGATGACCGGAGCCCCGGCGGGCGTTACGCTTGAATAGCGCGGCGAACGTCCGCGCGAGGGGGTGACAGGTTTCGACTTCGTACGTTGCGGCAGGGGAAGCGAGCCGAGGAAGCCGACGTCGACTCGCTAATCGTTCGTCGGAAACAATAAGCGCCGACAATACGTCTAAGCGCGACCTCGCTCTCGCCGCCTGAGGCGGGTAGTAGGTCTGTCGGTCCGGGTACGCCTTCGACCCGGTCACCGGCATCAGTGAGGAGGCTGGCCAACCGGACCCGGTCGCGGGGTCCGGACGGCGAGATTGATCAGCGACTGGGCCCGTCACACCGACTCGCTCGTGTGATCGGTGGGGCCGAGTAGAGGCACAGCGAGCTGCGCTCGGAGAAGCCCTGTCAAGGCGGCGAAGGACCCGGGTTCGATTCCCGGCACCTCCACCGATGTCACGTCCCACGGGACATATGCCGCGTCCGCGTGCGTGGAAAAGTGGACGCAGGTCTGGACAGAGACGGTGGTCAACCTGCACCCTCAGATGTAGGCACCGACCACAGCCCCCGGGGGTGCGCCATGATCGCAGGACGTTCGGTTCACGCGGGCACCGCCCTGGACACTGCGCGCAAGCACCGCGCGGAGATGGGTGAGGCCATGCAGGCACTCGCGGACGCGGTCGCGGCCCCGGCTACGCCGGCGGCCTGGCGCACCGCGGTCGCCAGCCAGTTGGCGGCGTTGCGCGAGCGGCTGCGCCAGCACGTGGGGGTCACCGAAGGCCCCGACGGGCTCTACGCCGAGATGCTCGCGCACGCGCCCCGGCTCAGCCGCCAGGTGGCGGCGCTGACCGCCGACCACCGTTCATTGCAGGCTGCCGTGGACACGTTGTCCCGGCGGCTGCGCGACCCGGCGCGCCCGGTGGAGCGGTTGCGGTCGGCCGCCGAGGACCTGCTGGCGCACCTGTCGCGACACCGGCAGCAGGGAGTGGACCTGGTCTACGAGGCGTACGCCACCGATCTCGGCGGGGAGACCTGAGGCCGACCTTACGGTCCGGTGACGACGGTTCCGCAGGCACGTGAACCCGCCTTAGGCTGCCAGCGTGGAATGCTCCGCGAGCGTACTCGTCGTCGACGACGACCCCACCGTCAGCGACGTGGTGCGCCGGTACCTGGAACGCGACGGTTACCAGGTGACACTCGTCGCCGACGGCGCCTCGGCGCTGGCTACCGTCGCCCGGAGCCGACCGGATCTGGTGGTGCTGGACCTGATGCTGCCCGGCATCGACGGGCTGGAGGTGTGCCGGCGGCTGCGCGCTGCCGACGACGACGTGCCGATCGTGATGCTCACCGCCCTCGGCGAGGAACTCGACCGCATCACCGGCCTGCAACTGGGTGCCGACGACTACCTCACCAAACCGTTCTCCCCGCGGGAACTGGTGCTGCGGGTGGGCTCGGTGCTGCGCCGCGCCCACCGGGTCGAACCGGCGCCGGAGGTGCTCACCGACCGCGGCCTGGTGGTGGACGTGGCGCGGCGCACCGCCACCCTGCACGGCGCGCCGCTGGCGTTGACGGTGCGCGAGTTCGAACTGCTCGCGTACCTCATGCGTCACCCGGGCCGGGCCTTCACCCGTACCGAACTGCTGGAATCGGTGTGGGGCTGGACCTTCGGCGACCACTCCACCGTCACCGTCCATGTGCGGCGCCTGCGGGAGAAGGTGGAGGACGACCCCGCGAGCCCCAGCCGGATCTTCACCGTGTGGGGGCGGGGATACCGGTACGAGGTGGATGATGCGTGAACTGGCGCTCACCTTCCTGATCGCGCTCGGCGGCTCGCTGGCGGTGGCGGTGCCCGGCGCGCTGCTGCTGCGCCGGCTGCGGCGCCGCTCGGTGACGGTGTGCGTGCTCTCGCTGCTGGTCATCGCCGTACTGGCGGTGCTGGTGGGAGTGGTGGGCGCGGCGCAGGCGATGTTCATCGCGTACCACGACCTGGAGGTGCTGTTCGTCATCGTCACGGTGGCCGGCGCGGTCAGCCTCACCATGGGGTTGTGGTTGGGCCGGCGCCTGGCCGCCGACGCGGTCTGGGCCAGCCAGGTGCGCGAGCAGGAACGGCGCCTGGAGCGCAGCCGTCAGGAACTGGTCGCGTGGGTGTCCCACGACCTGCGTACGCCGCTGGCGGGCATCCGCGCGATGGCTGAGGCGCTGGAGGACCGGGTGGTCGACGACCCGGCGACGGTGGCCGACTACCACCGGCGGATCCGGGCCGAGGTGGACGGGATGGCGCGGCTGGTCGACGACCTGTTCGAACTGTCCCGCATCAACGCCGGGGCGCTGCGCCTGTCGCTGGACGCGGTGTCGCTGGGCGACGTGGTCTCCGACGCCGTCGCGTCGGCCGTCCCGGTGGCGCAGGCGCGCCGGGTGGCGCTGGAGGCCCCCGACGGCGGCTGGCCGACCGTGCGCGGCAGCGAGCGGGAGCTGTCGCGGGTGGTGGCCAACCTGCTGCGCAACGCGATCCGGCATACGCCGGCGGACGGCACGGTGCGGGTGACCGGTGGGCTGGATGACGGGGCCGGCTGGCTCGCGGTCACCGACACCTGCGGCGGGATCCCGGCCGCGGACCTGCCGCGGGTGTTCGAGGTGGCCTTCCGCGGGGAGACGGCCCGCACCCCGGGCGGCGGTGGCGGGCTGGGACTGGCGATCGTCCGGGGGCTTGTCAGCGCCCATCACGGGGACGTGACCGTGGCGAACGTCAACGGTGGCTGCCGGTTCACGGTGCGCCTGCCGGTGGCGTGAGCACGGGTCTCAGTGCGCCGGCACCGCGTCCGGGCACGGGCAGGCGCGCTCGGAGGGTAGTGCGGCCAGGGCCGCGAACAGCAGCGGCCGCATCCGCTCGATGTTCTGGCCGAAGACGCGGAACACCTCCTCCTGGGTCACCCCCCGTTCGCCGGCGACGCCGGCGTCGAGGTCGGTGACCAGGGCTACGGCCGTGTAGCACATCGCCAGTTCCCGGGCCAGCACCGCTTCCGGGTGGCCGGTCATGTTGACCAGGGTGCCGCCGATCGAAGCGTGCCACCGCGACTCCGCGCGGGTGGAGAACCGCGGGCCCTCGATGACCACCATGGTGCCGCCGTCGGTGACCGGCAGGTCCTGCTCTGCGGCGGCGGCGAGCGCGGCGGCGCGGCCGGTGGGGCAGTACGGGTCGGCGAACGAGACATGCACCGCGCCGCTGTCGTAGAACGTCTGGATCCGCCCGTACGTGCGGTCGATGAGCTGGTCCGGCACCACGAACGAGCCGGGCCCCAGGTCGGGGCGCAGCCCGCCGACGGCGCACGGCGCCAGGATCTGGGTGACGCCCAGCTCGCGCAGCGCCCACAGGTTGGCGCGGTACGGGATGCGGTGCGGCGGGTGACGGTGGTCGCGCCCGTGCCGGGGCAGGAACGCCACCGGCCGCCCGGCGACCCCGGCGATGGTGACCGGGTCCGAGGTCGGCCCGTACGGGGTGTCGATCTGGTGCTCCTTGGCGTCCTCGAGCAGTGCATAGAGCCCCGAGCCGCCGATCACGGCGAGTTCGGCCTGTCCGGTCATGACCATGCCTCCCGATGGCGATGCGTGCGATGCGCAGGACAGGTTGCTGTCATGAGCAACCTGTCCGGAACGAAGCGTAGCGATATCGGCCCTCCGCGGGCTATCGTTCCGGCATGACCGGCATGGAGCGTGAGCCCGGGGTCCCCCAGGACCCCCAGGGTGAACCGGCGATCCGCTTCGCGGAGCCGACGCTCCGGTTCGAACGTCCCAGCGGGTCGCTGCTCGGGTCGCTGCTGGTCGCCACGCCGTCGCTGACCGACCCCAGCTTCGAGCGCACCGTGGTGCTGCTGGTGGCGCACGAGGAGGGCGGCGCCATGGGGGTGGTGCTCAACCGGCCCACCGAGGTGGCGGTCTCGGAGGTGCTCGGCGACTGGGGCAGCCTGATGCAGGAACCGTCGGTGCTGTTCGAGGGCGGGCCGGTGGCGCCGGACTCGGCGATCTGCATCGCCCGGGCGCATGCCGGTCTCGCCGAGCAGTTGGCGGGTTTCCAGTCGTTCTACGGCACACTGGGCACGCTGGATCTCGGCGGGGACCCGGACCAGGTGCGCCCGAGTGTCGAGGCGGCACGGGTCTTCGCCGGGTACGCCGGGTGGGGCCCGGGCCAGCTCGAGGAGGAGATCGAGTCCGGCTCCTGGTTCACGTTCAGCGCCCTGCCGGGCGACGCGTTCATGAACCGGCCGGACGATCTCTGGGCGATGGTGCTGCGGCGCCAGGGCGGTCTGGTGGCCGCGGTGGCGCACTACCCGCCCGATCCGACCTTGAACTGAGCAACGGTGTACTATTGCGCGGGTGCCCGCCACAGGGCACCGTCGGGGCCGTGGCGCAGCTGGTAGCGCACCACACTGGCAGTGTGGGGGTCAGGGGTTCGAGTCCCCTCGGCTCCACCCGGTTTGGGCAGGGAGAATAGATCGCAAGTGATGATCTTGTGATCACCTGCGTGCTCCCAATGATCGGGTAGCTTTCTCCTGCGGAGCCAGCTGTGTGAGCACGGAGAACCACGATGAGCCATTCCATGCCCCGCCGCCTCGTCCGGCCCCGGCACGGTGACTCCACCACCGGCCGGAGCCTTGACCGGACGTAGGTGGTCCGACCCATGATTGACCTTGCGACCCGACCCGCGGCGTTTGCCCCGGTTGACTGTACGGGCCGGACGAGGTTCTTCAGGGAGGTGCCGCGTTGCGCTCACCGGTTGCGACGCTTAGCTAACCTGCCGTTACCGAACGGTGGCGAACGCGGTTAGAGAGTTTCCTCTTGGTCGATGTCGGTCTGGGTCGGTTGGCGGGTAGCTGCCGCGGTTGTGGCTGGGGGTCGAGTTTCGTCTCAGGCCTGGTACGTGAACGCCTGCGCGATGAGAAAATGTCACTGGAGCTGCTGCGTTATGGCGTCCTGGAGGACGTGGGAGAGGACGAGGGAACGGCGTCATACAGTGTCCGCCACCGCGTGAGGAGACCGTCATGCCCGCTCGCCCGTACGCTGTCGCCTTCGACGTGCTGGAGACCCTCGCCGACCTGGCGGCGCTGCGTGTCCGGTTCGAAGACGTCGGCCAGCCACCGGCGCTGATGCACTCGTGGTTCCTGCGTGCCCAGCGGGACGGCATGGTCCTAGCCCTCAGTGGCGAGCTCAGGACCCTCCCGGAGATCGCACGGCAGGCTCTACGCACCGAAAGCGGGCATACCGTCACCGAGGAGCAGATCGACCACGTACTGGGCGGCTTCAGTGACCTGTCCGCCCACCCCGACGCCGCACCGGCGATGCGCCGACTCGCTGAAGCGGGCGTACGGATCGGCTGCCTGACCGTCGGGAGCGCGCAGAACACCGAGCGGTTCCTCGACGGTGCCGGGCTGGCGAGGTACGTGGATCGGGTGGTTACCGTGGAGCAGGCCGGTGTCTGGAAACCGGCAGCCGCTGTCTATCACGCCGCGGCACGGGAACTGGGCGCGCCGCCCGAGCGGCTGGCACTGGTGGCGGTGCACTCCTGGGACTGCCACGGCGCCAAGCGGGCCGGCTGTCTGGCAGGTTGGTGCGCGCGGTTGGAGGGCCGCTACGGCGACGTCTTCTCACCGCCGGATGTAACCGGTAATGACCTCACTGAGGTGGTGGAAGGCCTGCTCGACCTGCCCGCCGACTGATCGGGTGTCGCCGTAACCGGCGAGATCCTCAGCCTCTACGGGGGCGCAGTGCTCGCCAGGTAGTGGCGACCACCGATCTGGCCATCAGGGCATCCCGACGTGCGTTACCGTGTGTGAACGAACCATCCGTGCCCGACGGGTGATTCAGTAGCCCCCCCGGACGAATGCAATGTTGCGTCCAGGGAAGGGCCGAGCGTGACATCCGAGGGTAATCCGGACTTTTACGGTGCGACGCTGCGGCAGTTGCTCGACGAGGGCGATCTGAACACCGACATGCGCATCCTGGTGGTGTGTGGCGGCGAGGTCGACCGGGCGGTGCTGGCCGACCACGGTTTCCGTACCGTGGTGATCTCCAACATCGACCCCCGCCCGCAGCCCGAGGCGTTCGCGCCGTTCGAGTGGGCGTATCAGGACGCCGAGCACCTGACCTACCCAAACGAGTCGTTCGACTTCTGCATCGTCCACTCCGGCCTGCACCACTGCCACGCGCCCCACCGGGCGCTGCTGGAGATGTACCGGGTGGCGCGCCACGGCCTGCTGCTGTTCGAGCCGTACGACAACATGCTCACCCGCGTGAGCGTGCGTTTCAACGTCGGGCAGGAGTACGAGCACGCGGCGGTCTTCTACAACGGCTGCACCTACGGCGGGGTGCGCAACAGCTGGCTGCCCAACCGGATCTACCGGTGGACGGAGCCGGAGATATCCAAGACGATCGGTTGCTACGCGCCGCACGTGCGTCCCGACATCCGGTTCTACTACAGCATGCGCATACCGTGGGAGCAGCTGCGAGGGCGCCGCAACCGGACGCTCTACTCCGCGGTGAGGCTGGCGCAGCCGGCGCTGAAGCTCGTTGAGCGGTGCTTTCCGAAGCAGAGCAACAACTTTGGGGCGCTGGTGCGCAAGCCGCGGCTGCCGCATGCGCTGCACCCGTGGCTTCGCCTCGACGACGCCGGGAACGTGCGCCTGGACGAACAATGGCTCAGCCGGCGCTACCGGCCGTGAACCGGGGCGCGGCTACGGCCCCGGGGTCGTTGCTGACCGCAGGTCTTTGCGGGCTTGACCTTAGAGTCGGGTCCAAGGTTTACCGTCGATGACATGAGCACCACGAGCACGGTTCACCGGCAGCTGCGGGTCGCCGAGTTGGCCGAGGCGGTCGGCGTGCGCCCGGACACCATCCGCTACTACGAGCGGATCGGGCTGCTACCGGCTCCCGATCGGACGGCAGCGGGGTACCGGTCGTACGGCCGCTCGGCGGTGGATCGGCTTCGGTTCATCCAGGGTGCGCAGCGGCTCGGGTTGCGATTGAGCGACATCGCTGACCTGCTGGCGGTGCGCGACACCGGGGTGTGTCCGTGCGAGCCGGCCGAACACCTGCTGCGCCGCCGACTGAACGATCTTGACGTGGAGATGGCGCGGTTGGCGGCGCTGCGCGCCGACATGGTGGCGATGCTGGAAGCGCTGCCGTCGGCCAAGTGCCCGCCGCCGGCGCCCGGTACCTGGTGCCCGCCAACGGAAGGGAGGTGACCATCATGGTGGAGGCCATCCGGTCCTGCTGCTGCACGGACCCTGAATGCACACCCAGCGGTTGCGGTTGCGGCTGCTGAGGTCAGCTCAGGTGGTCCGCCGAGCGCGCCGGCGGACCACCTGGATCAGGCCCGGCGGAACCGCGGCGACGGCGGCGGCGACTAACTGGAGACCCCCGAATGCCCCCTCACGACCCTGGAGGTCCCGCAATGCGCTACGGCCTGGTCCGAGCCGGTTCCGTCATCGCCGCCGCCGCCGTGGTCGGCGCGGGTCTGTCCCTGAGCGTCGCCACCGCCGCCCTCGCCCATGCCGAGATCGAGGTCGAGCCCGCCCAGGCGGGCGCCACCGACGCGGTGATCACGGTGTTCCCGGAAGCTCACAATCACCACGCCGGCACCGTGAGCGTCGAGGTGTTCCCGCCCGAGGAGATCGCGCCGGCGGACGTGACGCTGCTCGACGGCCCGCACGGATGGGAGATGACCACCGGCGAGGAGAGCTACACCATTGCCGGAGACGAGCTCGACATCGACGAGAGCGCGCTGCATCTCATCCAGGTCCGGCAACTGCCGGACGCGGAGGAGATCTACTTCCGCATCCTTGTCACTTACAGCGATGGTCAGGTCGACCGCTGGATCGAACTGCCCAGTGAGGACAATCCGGACCCGAGTCACGGTGCTGCCGGCGCCGAGCTCGCACCGGCCGAACCGGCGGCGAGCCCGACACCGCCCGGAGCCACCACGCCCAGTCCGTCGGCGCCCACGCCCAGCCCGGAGGCCGGGACCGACCTGGCGGCCGCTGACGATGACGCCGGCAATACCGCCCTGCTCGTCGCGGTCGCCGTCCTCGTCGCGGCGGTGGCCGCGGCCGCGGTGGGATGGATGATCCACCGTCGCCGCGCCGGCGGTGCCATGCCAGAGGGGCGTTGAGATGCGTTTTGGTTAACTGCTAAACCTCGCCAAGGTCTCCACCTAGGTCAGTGCGGCACCGTGCCGACAAGTAACTGAGGGTTCGGAAAGGACGCTCAGCCCGGTCGCCGACCGGTTACCCGGTCGGCGGCCGGAATGAACCCGACTGCTTGTGAGCAGCATTGACCGACAACAGATGGAGACTGGCAATGCGAAGAAAACTCATGGGTGTCGCCGCGGTGGGGTTGGCCGGTGCGCTGGCCCTGGCCGCGTGCAGCCCGCCGGAGGCCGATCCCGGCACCGAGGATTTCGACCTCGGTTGGGAAGGCTGCGAGGACGACCCGAACGAGTGCAACACCGGCCCTGCCGCGCAGGGCGGGGAGTTCACGATGATGATCAGCCTGCCGTTCGAGGGCTGGGCCACCCTGCGCGCCGGGGCCAACTCGGTCTACGTGACCCAGGCGATCGAGGGCATCTTCCCGAACGAGTCCCGGTTCCTTCCCTCCGGTGATTGGCACTGGGACGAGCACTTCTACGAGGAGATCCCGGAGCTGGTCAATGAGGATCCGATGACGATCTCGTTCCGGATCAGCGAGGACGCGGTGTGGCACGACGAGACACCGGTCACCTACCGGGACATCAAGTACGTCTGGCACAACTACGCTGGTGACCCGGAGCTGTGCGAGGGCTGCGAGCCCCCGTCGACCGCCGCCTGGGGGATGGTGGAGAGCGTCGAGGGCTCCGACGACGGCAGGACCGTCACCATCACGCTGCGCGAAGGTGAGAACAACCCCGAATGGCAGGTCGCCTACGCGACGGGTGGCTACCCGGCGCACGTGATCGAGGAGGAAGGCTTCGACTGGGAGAACGACCCGGCCGCCATGGGCGAGTCCACCGTCTGGTTCACCGACGAGATGCCGACCTGGTCGGGTGGTCCGTGGATCATCGAGGACGGCACCCTG
>SLSW01000128.1 GCA_007130245.1 Micromonosporaceae bacterium | reverse complement strand
TGGTCAGCCGCATCACCGCGTGCACGTTCAGGCGCAGCAGCGTCTCCTCGGCCTGCGCGCTCGAGCGCAGGAACGACTGGTTCAGGCTCATGCCGGCGTTGTTGACCAGCAGGTCCACCGGGGCGGCCGGGTCGCGCAACCGCGCCTCCACCGCCTGCTGGCCCTTTTGCGTCGCCAGATCCGCGGCGATGATCTCGACCGCGACGCCGTGCGTCCCGGTCAGCTCACCGGCGGTCTTCTGCAGCCGCTGCGCGTCGCGGGCCACCAGCACCAGGTCGTACGAGTCGGCGGCGAGCCGGCGGGCGAACGCGGCGCCGATGCCGGCGGTCGCGCCCGTGACCAGGGCGGTGCGACGGGGCGTCGGCACGGTGCGTCACCCGGCCGGTGGGTACGGCGGCGGGGGGTAGGTCGGCGGCTCGGCCTGCGGCGGCGTCTTGCGGAAGAACTCGTTCGACGGCGGCAGCGCCAGCAGGATCAGCGCCACGATCAGCGCCAGGATAGCGACCACCGAGCCGATCCAGCTCAGCGTGATGTACCAGTCGGGCAACGCGGCCTCGATCTGCCGCTGCACCTCCATCGGATCCGGACCCTCGACGTCTTCCGGCACCGGCACGCTGGTCATGACGCCCTGCAGGGCCAGGCCCGCACCCGTGCAGCACAGCACCAGGCCACCGACCACCCAGGTGACGATGCGGGCGGGGTTCTTGCCGAGGTTGTTCAGGATCCCCAGCGCCACCAGGCCGCCCGCGACGAGCAGGAAGATCACGCTCTGGGCGACGGTGGTGATGACCGCGAAGTCTTCCTGGCCCTCCAGCTCGGTGCCGGCGTAGGCCTCCCGGGTAGCGTTGACGAACACGTCCAGCGTGATGAGCGTGGCCACGAAGCTGGCCACGTAGATCGCGGCGACCAGGAACAGCAGCCACGACGCCGCGCTCACCGTGCCGGGCCTGGGCTTACGCTCGGGTGCCGGTGGCTGGCCTGGCATCGGGTACGACATTGTGTCCTCCTGCACGGTCGACCATGAAGGGCCGCACACACGCTACCCGATCACCTCACACGGTGCAGCCGGGTCAGGTCAGGACCGTCAGCGAGTCCTTCGACTCGGCAATGTCGACCCGCACCGTGTCGCCCTCCCGCACCTCGCCGGCGAGCAGCGCCTTGGCGAGCTGGTCGCCGATCGCCGACTGCACCAGCCTCCGTAGCGGGCGCGCGCCGTAGACCGGGTCGAAGCCGTGGCTCGCCAGCCACTGCCGCGCCGCATCGGTGACCTCAAGCTCGAGCCGGCGGTCGGCCAGCCGCCGCCGCAACCGGTCCACCTGGATGTCCACAATGGCAGACAGCTCGTCGGTGGTCAGGGAGCTGAACACCACGATGTCGTCCAGGCGGTTGAGGAACTCCGGCTTGAAGTGCGACCGCACCACCGACATCACCCCGTCGCGGCGCTGCTGCTCGGACAGGGTGGGGTCGGCGAGGACCGACGAACCCAGGTTGGAGGTCATGACCAGGATCGCGTTGCGGAAGTCCACGGTGCGGCCCTGACCGTCGGTGAGCCGGCCGTCGTCGAGCACCGCCAGCAGCAGGTCGAACACGTCCGGGTGTGCCTTCTCCACCTCGTCGAGCAGGATCACCGAGTACGGGCGCCGGCGCACCGCCTCGGTGAGCTGGCCGCCTTCCTCGTACCCGACGTATCCGGGCGGCGCGCCGACCAGCCGGGCCACCGAGTGCTTCTCGCCGTACTCGCTCATGTCGATGCGCACCATGGCCCGCTCGTCGTCGAACAGGAACTCGGCCAGCGCCTTGGCCAGCTCGGTCTTGCCCACGCCGGTGGGGCCGAGGAACAGGAACGAGCCGGTGGGCCGGTCCGGGTCGGACACCCCGGCCCGGCTGCGCCGCACCGCGTCGGCCACCGCGGTGACCGCCTGCGACTGCCCGACCACCCGCTCGTGCAGCGAGGACTCCATCCGCAGCAGCTTGGCGGTCTCGCCCTCCATCATCCGTCCGGCCGGGATGCCGGTCCAGCTGGAGACCACCGCGGCGATGTCGTCGGCGCCGACCTCCTCGTTGAGCATGGCGCCGGCCGCCTGCAGGTTGGCCAGCTCCTCCTCGGCATCGGCCAACTCCCGCTCCAGGGCCGGGATCCGCCCGTAGCGCAGCTCCGAGGCGCGGGTCAGGTCCAGGTCGCGCTCGGCGCGGTCCGCCTCCCCGCGCAGCGCCTCCAGCTGCTCCTTGGCCGCGGAGATCTTCGAGATGTGCTCCTTCTCGTTGCGCCACCGCTCCGACAGCGCGGTCAACTGCTCGCGCATGTCGGCCAGCTCCGCGCGCAGCCGCTCCAGGCGCTGCTCCGAGGCGGGGTCGCCCTCCTTGGCCAGGGCCATCTCCTCGATCTCGAGCCGGCGCACCGCCCGCTCGATCTCGTCGACCTCCACCGGCCGCGAGTCGATCTCCATGCGCAGCCGCGAGGCCGCCTCGTCGACCAGGTCGATGGCCTTGTCCGGCAGGAACCGGTCGGTGATGTAGCGGTCGGACAGGGTAGCCGCGCCGACCAGGGCCGCATCGGTGATCCGTACGCCGTGGTGCACCTCGTAGCGCTCCTTGAGGCCGCGCAGGATGCCGATGCTGTCGGGCACGCTCGGCTCGCCGACGAGCACGGGCTGGAAGCGACGCTCCAGCGCCGGATCCTTCTCGATGTGCTCGCGGTATTCGTCCAGCGTGGTGGCGCCGACCATGCGCAGCTCGCCGCGGGCGAGCATCGGCTTGAGCATGTTGCCGGCATCCATCGATCCCTCGCCCTTGCCGGCACCGACCACGGTGTGCAGCTCGTCGAGGAAGGTGATGATCTGCCCGTCGCTGTTCTTGATCTCCTCCAACACCGCCTTGAGGCGTTCCTCGAACTGACCGCGGTACTGCGCCCCGGCGACCATCGCGGCCAGGTCGAGGCTGACCAGCCGCTTGTCGCGCAGGCTCTCCGGCACGTCGCCGGCGACCACGCGCTGCGCCAGGCCCTCCACGATGGCGGTCTTGCCGACACCGGGCTCGCCGATGAGCACCGGGTTGTTCTTGGTGCGCCGCGACAGCACCTGGATCACCCGCCGGATCTCCGAGTCGCGGCCGATGACCGGGTCGACCTTGCCGTCGCGTGCCAGGCGGGTGAGGTCCACCCCGTACTTCTCCAGCGCCTGGTAGCTCTCCTCCGGGTCGGCGGAGGTGACCTTCCGGTCGCCGCCGCGAATCTGCGGGAACGCCGCGACCAGCGCGTCGGTGGTGGCGCCCACCTCCTTCAGGGCCGTCGCGACCGGGCCGTCGACCTGCGCCAGGCCGGCCAGCAGGTGCTCGGTGGAGACATACTCGTCGCCGAGCGGGCGGGCGACCTGCTCGGCGGCGTTGATGGCGTTGACCAGTTCTCGCGCCAGGCTCGGCTCGGCCACGGAGGCGCCGCGGGCGCTGGGCAGCTTCTCGATCGCGCGCACGGCCTGCCGGCGCACGTCGGCGGGGTTCGCTCCGACCGCGCGCAGCAGCGCGGCAGCGGTGGACCCGCCGGTGTCCAGCAGCGACAGCAGCAGGTGCCACGGCTCGACCGTGGCGTGGCCGTGCTGGCCGGCGGAGGCGGCCGCGGCCTTGATCGCTTCCCGGCTCTTGGTGGTCAGGCGCTCTACGTTCACAAGACTTGAGCGTACCCGACTCAACCTAGGGTCGCCACACCCGCCCCGGCGACTTCACCGTGCTGGCGATCATCTCCATCTCGATGGGTGAAACGTCCATCGAGGCGCCTCTCGGCGGATCATGAGCGTCTTTCCCGCGGCGGCCTCGAGCCGCACGGGGCCGGGCAGATCGGCCAGATGGGGGACCAGCTCGGAGGCGGTGCGCGCGGCCGGCACCGCCGCGACCCGCTCGTCGAACTCGGCAACGGTCAACCGACCCTCGGTGACCGCGTCGCTGAGTCGCTGGACCGCGCGTTCGCGGTCCGCGTCGGAGATGCGGGGTTCCGGCCGGTCCGGCAGCGGGGCGTTCACGACTTATGATGCTATCGGCCGGCCGCATCAGGCCGGCTAGTGCGAATGGACGGTTTTGCGGGTATTACGTGTCAACGCCACGTCACGAAACCGTGACATGGGTTCCGATCATCGCGGTCGACGCTGTAGCGTATCGCGGCGAAACCCCCTGCTACAGGAGTGACCGTGAGCGCGCAACAGACGGCCTTTCGTGGCTTCGCGAATCCGGTCGACCCCACGCCAGCGGAGCTGCGCGAGTGGGCGTATCAGCCGGACTCGGTGCCCCTGCACACCATGCCGTCGGACTGGGATCTGCTCATCTCCGGCGATCGGCTCGTCGGGACGTTGTTCGATCTCGCACTCGACGAGACCTGCCCGGCGCGTCGGTTCGCGATGCACTGCCTGTACATCTACGCGGCCGACGCGGTCCGCACCGGCTTCCGCGCCCACCCGAAGCGCAAGCTACGCAAGATGGTCGAGCAGGCCGAGGCCGAAGGTGACGAGGTCGTCGGGGTCTGGGCGTACAACACCCGGGTGCTGATCGCGCGGCCGGACCTGTTCGACTACCACGACTGGTGTGAGGGCGGTCTGGTGCGCAACCCCCGCCGCCTCGCCTGACCTGAGCCCTCCCCAACTCCGCGCCACCCCTAGATCAACGCGGGGGAGGGGGTGGTGGGGAAGCGATCCCGTGCAGGACGATGCCGGTGGCGCGCTGCAGGTCGGACTGCAGCGCGACCAGGTCACGGCCGCGCCGTAGGCCGTCCATGCCGGTGGCCACCAGGGCCCCGAGCAGCGCACCGACCATCGCGGCCGCGGTCGATTCATCTAGTTCATCCGGGTACACCGTGACAAGTGCGCGAGCCAGCTCGACCTGGAAGTCGAGCAGCCTTCGCACCGCGGCCGCCTGCAGGGTCGGATGGGACGGCAGCAGGTGGAGCCGGACGGCCGCGGCACGGCCACCGAAGTCGGCGGCGAACGCCTGTGAGGAGGCCATCTCGCCCACCACGCGCAATAACAGCTGGTCCACCGGCTCTCCGGGGCGCCGGTCAGCCACCACGTCCAGGGCGATGCGGATGCGCGCCGCCGTGTCGGCGAACAGCACGTCCTCCTTGCCGGCGAAGTAGCCGAAGAACGTCCGGGGCGACACGTCGGCCGCTGCCGCGATCTCGGCCACGGTCGTGTCGTCGTACCCCTTCTCCTCGAACAACCGGGCGGCCTGCTCGATGAGTGCCCGGCGCGTGCGCTGCTTCTTGCGCTCCCGAAGGCCCGGTTCGCTCATGGCGTCACTATACTGCTCCCTGCGCAATATTGCACAAGTTGCAAAGTTGCACTCACTGTGATTTGATAGTGGGGTGACACAAGCGCCGGTGATCCGGGTCGACCAGCTGCGGGTGCGCCACCGCGGCAGCCGCGCCAACGCGGTCGACGGCGTCTCGTTCGAGGTGGCCCCCGGCGAGATCTTCGGCCTGCTCGGCCCGAACGGCGCCGGCAAGTCCACCACCCAGCAGGTGCTGACCGGGCAACTGCCGGGATACCGGGGCCTCGCCCAGGTGCTCGGGCGCGAGGTCGCCGAGTGGGGAGCCGACCTGTACGAGCGGATCGGCGTGGCCTTTGAGCTGCCCGCGCACTTCCCGAAGCTCACCGCGCGCGAGAACCTCGCCGCCGTCGCGGGGCTGTACCGCAGCGCCGCCATGACCCCGTCCGAGGCGCTGGACCTCGTCGCCCTGGCCGACGTGGCCGACCAGCGCACCGGCACCTTCTCCAAGGGCATGACGATGCGCCTCAACCTGGCGCGGGCGCTGCTGCACCGGCCGGACGTGCTGTTCCTGGACGAGCCCACCGCCGGACTCGACCCCGCCCACGCCGACGCAGTGCACGACCTGATCCGGGACCAGGCCCGCGCCGGCCGGACCGTGTTGCTGACCACGCACGACATGACCACCGTGGACGAGGTGTGCCACCGGGTGGCGTTCCTGCTCGGCGGCCGTATCTCGGCCATCGACACCCCGCGGGCGCTGCGGCTGGCGCACGGACATCGCCGGGTCCGGGTGGAGTGCCGCGTGGACGGCCACGCCCGCACCGTGGAGCTCCCGCTGACCGAGCCGACCGACCCCGACCTGGTCGCGCTGCTGCGCGACGCGGCGATCGAGACCATCCACACCCGCGAGGCGACGTTGCGTGACGTGTTCATCGCGCTCACCGGCGGGCGGTTGTGACCACCCCGGCTCCGGCCGCCCGCGCCCGCGTTGTACGAGTGCGGCGGCTGGCGGTGCTGGAGGCGCGGCTGCTGTGGCGGTACGGGATTGTGGCGCTGGTCGCCGTGGTCACGCTCGCGTGGACGGCGGTGCTGGCGGCGCTGCCGACGGCGGTGGCGAGAGCGGCCGCACCGTGGGTGCTGATGCTCGACACCGCGGTGCTCGGCACCACCCTGGTCGGCGCGCTGGTGCTCCTGGAACGGGACCGTGGAATGCGAGCCGCCGCGGAGGTCAGCCCGGCGCGGGTCGGCGAACGGGTGGCCGCCAAGGTGGGCCCGCTGGCGGCCCTGGTGGTCGCGGCAGCGGTGCCGGTCACACTGGCCGGCCGCCCGGTCTCCGCCGTTGGGGCGCTGACGACGGTGGCCGGGGTCGGCCTGGTCGCGGTGCTCACGATGCTGGTGGCGGTGGCGGTGGCCGCGCGCCGTCAGTCCCTGATCACCTACATCACCGTGCTGCCGCTGGTGTTGCTGCCGTTGTTGGTGCCGGCACTGGCGCGCGGTGCCGGGCTGGGGCATCGGCTGCTGTACGCGGTGCCCACGGTCGGCGGCATGGATCTGATCGCGGCCGGGTACGGCACGCCGGCCGGGTCGCCGGGCAGCCCGCCGGTGTGGGCGACGGTCGGTTGGCTCGCGCTGGCGTGCGCCGGCGCCGGGTGGTGGGCACGCCACCGGTTCCGCCCCAGCGGCGCCGTGCGCGCGTATGTGTGTGCAGAGCAAAGGCGCTCCACCACCACGTCGCCGGTGGCGCTGGCGCCGGTGACGCGCGCACCGGGACGGCGCCGGACAAGCCGGGTGCGCGCGATCCTGAGCCACGACCTGGTCCGGCTTGGCCGGGACCCGCTGCTGCTGTTGATCGGGCTCAGCCCGCTGCTGCTGGGGCTGGCCTTGCGGGGCGGTTACCCGCCTGCACACGCGTGGCTCGCCGGGGCGTACGGGTTCGACCTCGACGGTTACCGGCCGCTGCTGCTCGGCCTCGCGGTCGTGCTGCACGTCCCTTTCACCTTCGGGATGGTCGGTGCGCTGATGGTGCTCGACGACATCGACAGCCGGGCACTGACGGTGCTGCGGGTCTCGCCCCTGACGCTGCCCCGGTTCCTCGGTTACCGCGCGGCCCTGGTGACCACGGCGACCGGACTCGGGCTGGCGATCGCGGTGCCCCTCAGCGGCCTGGTGCCCGGCGGGCAGCTCGGCGCCGCGGTGCCGGCCCTGGCGGCGGCGGTGCTGCTCGCCCCGCTCACCATGCTGGCCACGCTCGCGGTCGCCGGCAACAAAGTGGAGGGCGTCGCGGTGCTCAAGCTGCTTGGCCTCCCGCTGTACGCGCCGGTGGCCGCGTGGTGGCTGGACGGCCCGGCCGGCTGGCTGCTCGCGGTCGTGCCGTCGTGGTGGGTGCTGCGGTCACTGTGGGAGGCACCGGGCGTCGGGTTCGTCGCCGGTGGCGTAGCGCTCTCCGGTGGGGCGCTTGCCCTGCTGGGCCGGCGCGCGCTGTTGCGGCTCGGTGGACCGGCCGCAGGTCAGCGGCGGCGGTAGAGCATCACCTCGGTCGAGGCGCGGGCCGTCGGCAGCAGGTCACCACGCGGGAACGCCGACAGCGCCTCCAGTTCACCGATCCGCTGGTGTGCCATCGCCAGCCGGTCCCCCATCTCGTCCATCTGCTGGCGCATATCGGACACGAGCCGCTCCAGCTCGATGATCCGCTTCACCCCGGCGAGATTGATGCCCTCATCCTGGCTCAGCCGCTGGACCTCACGCAGCAGGGCCACGTCGCGCACGCTGTAGCGGCGCCCGCCGCCCGGCGTGCGCTCCGCCTCGACCAACCCGAGCCGGTCGTACTGCCGCAGCGTCTGCGGATGCATCCCGGCCAGCTTGGCCGCTACCGAGATGAGCAGCACCTTCGCGTCCGGCATCTGGTCAGCCGTGGAACTGTCACCCACTGGTCGCTCCCTTCCCGGTGGTGTGCTGGCGGGTGGTGGATCGCTCGAGATTCTCGCGCGGTGCCGGGCCGGTCGCCTCCGCGAACGACTCCAGCGCCACCCGAGCGTCCTTCGACAGCTCGGTCGGGACCACGATCTCCACGGTGACCAGCAGGTCGCCGCTGGTGCCGTCGCGCCGCGTGACGCCCTTGCCGCGGGCGCGCAGGGTACGACCCGACGGTGTGCCCGCAGGCACCCGTAACGTCACCTGCCCGTCCAACGTGGGCACCCGCAGGTCCACCCCCTGCACCGCCTCGGCAAAGGTGATCGGCACGGTCAGAGTCAGGTGGTCGCCGGTGCGCCCGAACAGTACGTCCGAGCGGACCCGCACGTGCACGTACAGGTCGCCGGCCGGTCCGCCCCGCACACCCGGCTCGCCACGACCGGCCAGCCGGATGCGCTGCCCGTCGGCGACCCCTGCCGGGATGCGTACGTTCAGCCGCCGGGTTTTGGTCACCCCGCCGGTGCCTTTGCACTCCGGACACTTCTCGGTGACGACCGTCCCCACGCCCTGGCACTCGCGGCACGGCTCGGAGAAGCTGAACGACCCCTGGTTGCGGGTGACCAGCCCGGTGCCGAGGCACTGCGTGCAGGTGCGCGGCTGGGTCCCCGCCTTGGCGCCGTCGCCGCCGCAGGTGTCGCATACCCCCGGGGCACGTAGGCTCAGCGGCAAGGTGGTGCCACGCACCGCGTCGGAGAAATCGAGCGTGACCTCGGTCTCCACGTCACGGCCGCGGGTCGGGCGCCGCTGCCCGGCACCACCGGAAAAGATCGAGCTGAACAGGTCCGAGAAGCTCCCCCCGCCGAACCGCCGGTCGCCGCCGGCGGTCCGCGGATCCGCCCCGCCGAACAGGTCGGACACGTCGAAACCGCCCGGTGCGCTCTGCCGGGCCCCGCGCCGGAACGCGCCGGACCCGAACAGGGAGCGCATCTCGTCGTACTCCTTGCGCTTGCCCTCGTCGGAGAGCACGTGGTAGGCCTCGGAGACCTCCTTGAACCGGGTCTCGGCCTGCGCATCACCGGGGTTGTGGTCCGGGTGCAGCTCCCGGGCGAGCTTGCGGTAGGCCTTCTTGATGTCGCTCGTGGAGGCACTCTTGGGCACACCGAGGACCTGGTAGAAGTCCTTCTCCAACCAGTCCTTCGAGCTCATGGCGCCTACTCCGGATCGGCCACGGCGACCATCGCCGGGCGCAGCAACCGGTCACCCAGCAGGTAGCCGCGGCGCAGCACGTCGACGCAGGTCGGTTCCGACACCTCGGCCGAGGTCTGGTGGGCCACCGCCTCGTGCCGGTTCGGGTCGAACTGATCGCCCTTGTCGCCGAAGGGGGTCAATCCGAACTTGGCCGTGGTCGCCATCAGCTTCTCGACCACCGCTGCCACGCCTTCGGCCAGTTCGCCGTGTTCGCGGGCCCGCTCCAGGTCGTCGAGCACCGGCAGCAGGTCGTTCATCACCGTGGCGGTCGCCTGCTGCCCGACGAGCTCGCGGTCCCGCTCGACCCGCTTGCGGTATTTGGCGTACTCCGCGGTGACGCGCTGCAGGTCCCGGGTGCGCTCGTCGAGCTCGCGTCGCAGCGCCTCCAGTTCGGCGGCGAACCCGCCGGGGGCCTGCTCCGCGGTGACCTCGGGCTCGGCTCTGGTGCCCTCAGCTCTGGTGCCCTCAGCTCCGGTGCCCTTGGACACGGCCTCGGTGACCTGCGGCGCGTCCTCGACGACCTCCGCTTCGACGACCTCCGCTTCGACGACCTCCGCCTCCACGACGTCGGCCGCCGTCGCTGCCTCGTCCGCCTCGGCCGCCGCGACGTCCGGTTGAGCCGCCGCTTCCTGCGCCGGCTCCGCCGCGGCAGCCGTCCTGTCGGGTGTGGCGTCGGTTTCGTCGGTCACTTCTTGTCGTCCTCATCCACGATCTCGGCGTCCACCACGTCCTCCGGGCCACCAGCGTCCGTGCCGCCGGTGGCGTCGCCGGGCTGCCCGCCGAAGCCGGCCTCGCCGCCTTCGGAGGCACCGGCCGACTGCCCGGTCTGGGCGTACAGCTTGGTGCTGGCCTCCTGCATCGCCCGGTTCAGGGTCTCATGCGCCGACTTGATGGCCTCGGTGTCGGAGCCGCCCAGCGCCGAGCGCAGGCCGCCCAGCGCCTCGTTGACCTGCGTCCGGGAGTCCTCCGGCAGCTTCTCGCCGCTCTCGGCCAGGAACTTCTCGGTCTGCCACAGCGCCTGCTCCGCCTGGTTGCGGGCCTCCGCCTCCTCACGCCGCTTGCGGTCCTCCTCGGCGTGATCCTGAGCATCGCTCATCATCCGGTCGATGTCCTCCTTCGGCAGCGCCGAGCCGCCGGTGATGGTCATCGACTGTTCCTTGCCGGTGCCGAGATCCTTGGCGCTGACGTGCACGATGCCGTTCGCGTCGATGTCGAAGGTGACCTCGATCTGCGGCACCGCCCGCGGCGCCGGCGGGAGGCCGGTCAGCTCGAAGGTGCCGAGCTTCTTGTTGTACTGCGCGATCTCCCGCTCGCCCTGGAAGACCTGGATCAGCACCGAAGGCTGGTTGTCCTCGGCGGTGGTGAAGACCTCCGAGCGCTTGGTCGGGATCGTGGTGTTGCGCTCGATCAGCTTGGTGAAGATGCCACCCTTGGTCTCGATGCCGAGGCTCAGCGGGGTCACGTCCAGCAGCAGGACGTCCTTCACCTCGCCCTTGAGCACGCCGGCCTGCAGGGCCGCACCGACCGCGACCACCTCGTCCGGGTTGACGGACTTGCTGGGGTCCTTGCCGCCGGTGAGCTCCTTGACGAGCTCGGTCACGGCGGGCATCCGGGTGGAGCCTCCGACCAGGATCACGTGCTCGATCTCGGACAGCTTGATGCCGGCGTCCTTGATGGCCTGCTCGAACGGCGCACGGCACCGGTCCAGCAGGTCCTGGGTCATGCGCTGGAACTCCGCGCGGCTCAGTGTCGTGTCCATGTGCAGCGGACCGGACTCGCTGGCGGTGATGTACGGCAGGTTGATCGAGGTGGTGGTGGCGGCGGACAGCTCGATCTTGGCCTTCTCGGCGGCCTCCCTCAGCCGCTGCATGGCCATCTTGTCCTGGCCGAGGTCGATGCCGTGCTGGCCACGGAAGGTCTTGATCAGGTGCTCGACGATGCGCTCGTCCCAGTCGTCGCCGCCGAGGTGGTTGTCACCGTTGGTGGCCTTCACCTCGATGACGCCCTCGCCGATGTCCAGCAGGGACACGTCGAAGGTGCCGCCGCCGAGGTCGAACACCAGGACCGTCTGCTCCTTGGATCCCTTGTCCAGGCCGTAGGCGAGCGCCGCCGCGGTCGGCTCATTCACGATCCGCAGCACGTTCAGCCCCGCGATCTCACCGGCCTCCTTGGTGGCCTGGCGCTGGGCGTCGCTGAAGTACGCCGGGACCGTGACCACCGCGTCGGTGATCGTCTCGCCCAGGTAGGCCTCGGCGTCACGCTTGAGCTTCATCAGCACCCGGGCCGAGATCTCCTGCGCGGTGTACTTCTTGCCGTCGATGTCGACCGACCAGTTGGTCCCCATGTCCCGCTTGACCGAGCGCACCGTCCGGTCCGGGTTGGTGACCGCCTGCCGCTTGGCGACCTCGCCCACGAGGATCTCGTTGTTCTTGGCGAAGGCGACGATCGACGGGGTGGTGCGCGAGCCCTCGGCGTTGGCGATGACCGTGGCTTCGCCGCCTTCAAGTACGCTGACGCACGAGTTCGTCGTACCGAGATCGATGCCGACCGCACGAGCCATGTTCGTGTTCCTCCAGGTTGCTGACGACGGTGGCCGCCGAAGTTGAGTGAGTCAGACTCAATCCTGCCACATGCTGGCTGATCGTCAAACAATGGGTTGAGTCAACCCTGCGCAAGATTGTCACGAAGCTTGTGGACCTGTACGCGAATCGGGCAGGCTTAGTTCGTGGTGATGCCGGACGACGCGCGCAGCGACCTCGAGCAGGCGCTGCGCGAGCTGCGAGCGGCGGTAGCGGAGACGCCCCTTCCGCTGGCGCTGCCTTCTGCTGAGCACGCCGACGGGATAGCCGCCGGCGTGCGCGCACAGCTCGACGACTACCTGCTGCCCCGCCTGGCCCACCCGGATGCGCCGCTGCTGGCCGCGGTCGGCGGACCGACCGGTGCCGGCAAGTCGACGCTGGTCAACAGCCTGATCCGGGCCCCGGCCAGCGCGGCCGGAGTGCTGCGGCCCACAACCCGGGCGCCGGTGCTGGTCTGCCACCCCACCGACGCGACCTGGTTCCGCGGCACCACGCTGCTCGGCCGCTTCACCCGCACCAGCAGCCCCACCGCTGACCCCGGCCGGCTGCACCTGGTCACCGCACCGGCGCTCGACGCCGGCTGCGCCTTCCTCGACACGCCGGACATCGACTCGGTAGTGGGGCAGAGCCGCGCGGTCAGCCACCAGCTGCTGGCCGCCGCCGACCTGTGGCTGTTCATGGTCACCGCCGCCCGGTACGCCGACGCCGTGCCGTGGCAGCTGCTGCACACCGCGCGCGAGCGCGGCACGGTGGTCGCGCTGGTGCTCGGGCGGGTGCGCGACCACGCGACCGCCGAGGTGGTCGACCACATCCGCGAAATGCTCGCCGCCAACGGGCTGGCCGATACGCCCCTGTTCGTGGTGCCGGAGACCCGGGTCGACGACTACGGCCTGCTGCCGGAGACCGCGCTCACCCCACTGCGGGACTGGCTCGACGCGCTGGCCGCCGACGCCGCGGCCCGCGCCGCGCTGGTGCGGCAGACCCTGGACGGGGCGGTCGCCGCACTCTCGCCGAGCGTGGAGGTGCTGGCCAGCGCGGTAGAGGAGCAGGTGGCGGTCGCGGAAGTGCTCGCCGAGCACGTCGGCATGGCGTACGGCGCGGCGCGTTCGGCCGCCGAACGCGGCATCCGGGACGGCGCGTTGCTGCGCGGCGAGGTGATGGCCCGCTGGCAGGAGTTCGTGGCCACCGACGAGTGGCTGCGCACGCCGCTGGCCGCGGCCGGACGGCTACGCGACCGGCTGGCGGCCGCCGTCACCAGGTCCAGCGGGGCCGGCCGGCCACTGGCCGCCGCCGTCGAGTCCCGTCTGGTGGCGCTGGTGCGGTCGGTGACCGTGGACGCCGCGGAACAGACCTACCGGGCCTGGCACGCCCACGTGGGCGCCGAGCCGTTGCTGGCCGGTGAGACCGGAGCGGACCTGTCGGCGCCCCGCCCCGCCCCGGCCGCCGGCGCCCGGGGCGAGGATCCGGTCGCCAGCATGGTCGCCCACTGGCGTGACGACACGCTCGACCTGGTGCGCAGCGAGACGACCACCGAGGCGGCCCGGCCGGCCTACGCCACCGAAGCCACCGCGGCGCTGGTGCTGATGGCGGTGGCCGCGCCACCGGTGCCGCCGGCCGTCACCACCGACGAGGACCGGCAGGTGCTGGCCGCGGTGCTCGAAGACGAGGTCGTGCGCAAGCTGGCGGCCAAGGCGCGTGACGACCTGCTGGACCGGATCAGTGTGCTCCTCGACGGTGAGGCCGCCCGCTACCTGGATCGGCTGGCGGGATCTTCGCTGGACACGAGCGTCGCCCGGCGGCTGCGGGAGCGCGCTGCGGCACTGGAGCGGGTCCGGGCAGCCGCGTTCAGCGACGCGATGGCCAGCACACCAGCGGCGGAGCAGACGCGGGCGGACGCGGAGGAGGACGGACAGTGACCGCCCAGCGCCTGCGAGACACCACGCTGCACGGGGTCGGTGTCCGGGCGCGAGACAACGGAGGCGACGCCGAGGCAACCGCGCTGACGGCCAGGGTGGACGGCCTGCGTCGCTTCCTGCGCGCTGGCGAGGCGTACCTGCCGGCGGAACGGCTCTCCTGGGCGCACACCGTGGTGGCACACGCGGAGCAGCGCCTGGCGCTGTCCCGCGAGCACACCGTGGTGGCCCTGGCCGGGGCCACCGGCGGTGGCAAGTCCAGCCTCTTCAACGCCCTGGCCGGTCAGGAGCTGTCGCCGGTCGGCGTACGCCGTCCCACCACCAGCGAGGCGTACGCCTGCGTGTGGGGCGCCCCGGAGGAGGTCACCGACCTGCTCGAATGGCTGAAGGTCACCCCGGCGCACTGGTTCCGGCAGGCGCAGGTGGTGGACGGCCAGTCGCCGCTGCGCGGGTTGGTGCTGCTGGACCTGCCCGACTTCGACTCGGTCGAGCGCGAGCACGCCGCCGAGGTCACGCGCCTGCTCGGACTGGTCGACCTGGTGGTGTGGGTGGTGGACCCGCAGAAGTACGCCGACCAGGTCATCCACGAGCGGCATCTGCCCAGGTTCCGACGCCACCGCGAGGTCACGCTGGTCGCGCTCAACCAGGCGGACCTGCTCAGCGCCCCCGACCTGGAACAGCTGATGGCCGACCTGCGCCGGCTGCTCAACGCCGACGGGCTGGACGGGGTGGCGACCATCGCCACCTCGGCCGTGGACGCACCGGCCGGGCTGGCCGAGCTGCAGGCCCGGCTGGAGGAGGTGGTCAACGGTCGGCGGGCGGTGGCGCAGCGACTGGCCGCCGACGTGGACCTGGCGGTGGAAGACCTGTCAGAGCTGGTGGGACCGCCGGCCGCGGAGGAGCTGGTGGGACCGTCGGCGGTGCGCCAGGTAGCGCGCGGGCTGGCCGACGTGGCCGGTGCGCAGGCCGTGGTCCAGGCGATGGTCACCTCGTACCGTTACCGCGCCGGTGCCGCGATGATCTGGCCGCTGCTGCGTTCGTTGCGTCGCCGCGGACCCGATCCGTGGCGGCGTCCCCATGGGCCGGCGCTGGGCGCCGGCGGTGGTCCAGGTGCTCCAGGCATCACCGGTGCACCGGGCGGGGTGGCCGGCCCGCGGATGTCGGGGTTCGGCGCACCGGTCACGGCACCCGAGACCGCCGAGGGGCCGCGCGCCGCTGCCAGCCTCGTCGCCCGCACCGTCGGCGACCGGGCGGCCGCCGGGCTGCCCGAGCCGTGGCCGGAGGCGGTGTCCGCCGCGGCCCGGTCACGACTGGACGGGCTGCCGGAGGCGCTGGACCAGGCGGTGGCCACCACCGCGTCCCGCGCCCACCACACGCCACGGTGGTGGCGGGCAGTCGGCGCCGGCGAGTGGTTGGCCACGGCAGCCGCACTGGTGGGAGCCGGCTGGCTGGTCCTGGGCTGGCTCCTGGCGGCCCTCGGGATCCCGACCGAGCCGCCGCAGGCGGGACCGCTGTCGGTTCCGGTGCTGCTGCTGGTCGGCGGCGTCGGAGTGGGACTGCTGCTGGCGCTGGCGGCGCGGCCACTGGCCACGTGGGCGGCCCGCCGGGCCAGCGAACGGGAAGCCGCACGCCTCCGGGCGGCGATCACCGAACTGGGGCGCACCCGGGTGGTGGCACCCGTGGCCGAGGTGCTGCGCGCCTACGCGGAGGCCCGCGATGCGCTCGCCGACGCCCGGGGGCGGGACGGATGATCCGCCGCCGCCTGCTGCGTGGCGGTCTGACCGTGCTGGGCCTGCTGCACCTGATCTGGGGCGTGGCCGCGGTCGCGGCACCACGGCGTTTCTTCGACGCCTTCCCCGGCTTCGGCCCCGGCTGGACGGCCGCGTACCCGCCGTTCAACGAGCACCTGATGGTCGACGTCGGCGCCGCGTTCACCGCCTTCGGCGTACTGCTGTTGCTGGCGGCGACGCTGGTCGACCGGCGGGTGACGGCGGTGGTGCTGACCGGCGTGGTGGTCTTCTCGGCGATCCACCTCGGCTACCACGCGGTGCGCCACGGCGACCTCGCCGGCGCGACGCTGGCGGCGAGCCTGGTCTCGCTGCTGCTCGGGGTGCTGGTGCCGCTCGCGCTGCTGTGGATCAACCAGGGCACGCCGCACCGAAGCGTACGCGCGTCCGCCCGGTCGGGCGCGTAGGGTCGGACCATGGCGACACCCCGGACCCCACACGAAGCGGTCCTGCACGCCGCCCGTGACCTCGCGAAGGTGCCCACCGCGCTGGACGCCGAGATGCTGGGCGCGGCGTTACTGGGCAGCGTGTACGCGGTGGCCGACGCGCCCCGGCCGGAGGCGGTGCGCGACTTCGTCGGCGAGTTCCTCGCCGCCACCTCCCGCCGGCGCACCGTGTCCGCGCGGGCGATCCGCAGCGTTTTCGCGGCGCTCGTGCCCGACGCCACCGGTGCCGCCCGGGTCATACCCGGCACGGACCCGGCGCCCTGGGCGGGGCAGCTCGGCCGGGCGCGCACGGTGGGCACCTGGGCGTACGGCGATGTGTACGGCGACCAGACCAGCTACCTGGCGGTGTTCACCTACGACGATCCGGACGTCGGCGGGGGCGAGCACGCCGTGGTGGCGCTGGTGGACCACAACGTCGGCATCGTCAAGGACCTGTTCGTCGGCCGTCCGGCGCACACGGTGTTGGACGAGGTGCGGGCGGCCGCCGGCACCGACGAGATGATCTGGTTCACCGAGGTGGACCCGGCGGCCTGGCGGGCGCAGGTGAGCTTCTATCTGGAGATCACGGACCGCCTCTCGGCGCTGCCGTCGGAGGGGGAGCTGGCCACCGACCGGGCGCTGGTGGCGGCCCGGCTGGCCGGGATGCCCGCCAACGGCGCCGCGCCGGGTAGCGGGGACGCTGCCGGCGCGTCGCCCGACCCGGACGCACTGGCGCGGGCGTTCCTCGGCTCGGCGCACGCCGCCGGCCTGGACCGCGACAGCGACCAGGCGGAAGCAGCGCTCCGGTACGCCGTTCAGCTGATCCTCGACTTCGCGCGCGACGCCCCGGACACCGACCCGCTGCGGTGGAGCCCCGCGGTGGTCGGGTTGTTCCTGCTGGACTGGGTGCACCGCCGCGCGATCCTGGACGACGACGACGTGACCGCGCTGCCGCCGGTGCTGCGTGCCTGGACCAGCTGGGCCGCGGAGCGGCGCGGCCTGCCACCGGCCGCGGTGGCGGAGATCGCCCGCGCGATCGACTCGATGGCGCCCGAGTTCGCACGGCTGCACCGCACCGGTGAGCGGCGCAGCGCGGCGGTGTCGGCCGCGAGCCAGATGGTGGCCGAGGGCGTGGACCCGAGTGACGAGGTCGCGGTCAGCGCATGGTTGGACGAGGGCAAGGGCGAACCGTACGGGATTCCCCGCCAGGGCTGACCCGCCCACCGGCGGGTGATCGGCACCAGTGGACCCGGTACCCCACGATCCGGCGCGGATCGTCGAGTAGCGCGTCCACTGGCACCGATCTCTGACGGAACTGGGCGGTTCCCGCTCAACCTCCCTAGCACATTCCCGGCCGGTCCGGTGACTGTCCACAGCAACCCGCGTGTCCACACGTGCCGCCCTCGCCGGTGGACCTGTCCGGCCTACCCCGGTTGACTCCGCGGCGTGAACCGGAGTCTGGCCGCGCTGCTCGCGGAGAACGAGGGTGTGGTGTCCCGTGGCGAGGCGCTGGCGCGGATGCCGCATCACGTGCTCGACCATGCGGTGCGCACCGGTGCGGTGCTCCGGATGTTCCCGCGGGTCTACGTGGATCCCGCCCGGGCCGGCGAGTGGTGGACACAGGCGCGGGCGGCCGTGCGCTACGGCGGTCCCGCGGCGGCGTTGAGCCACCTCACGGCGTTGCGGGTGTGGAACCTTCCCGGTCCGCACGACGGGGCAGGGACTTCAGGCGTCCCGGTGCACGTGTTGGTGCCCGCCAGCCAGCGCCCGCGCGGGACGGCCGGGGTCGTCGTGCACCGACGTCGCGGATTCCACCCGACCGGCTCAGGCGTCGTGGTCCGCCGCGGGATACCGGTGTGCCGGGTAGAGCAGGCCGCCGTCGACTCCTGGCTGCTGCTGCCGCGGGACGCGCGCCGCGCGGCGGTGATCGCATCGGTCGGCGACCGGCTCACCACACCGGCGCGGTTGCGTGCGGCGGCTGAGGCGAACGTCAACGTCCCGGGTCGATTCGAGTTGCTGCGGCTGGTGAACCTGCTGGACCTGGGCTGCCGCAGCGAACTCGAGCTGTGGGGATACGAGCGCGTGTTCACCGGTCCGGACATGCCGAGGCTCGTCCGCCAGGTACGGGTGAGGGTAGGGGCCCGATCGGTCTACCTTGATGTCTACTGCCCGCGTTCGCGGGTGAACTTCGAGCTCGACGGCGCCAAGTGGCACCACTCGACGGCGGCCAGGGAGCGGGACGCGCGGCGGGACGCGGAACTGGCCGCGATGGGGATCATGGTGGTCCGTTTCACTCACGACCAGCTGGTGTTCACCCCGGAAGTGGTACGGGCGCAGGTCCGCGCGATCGTGGCCGCGAGGCTGTCTGGTGCCGCTGTCGGAGCCGCTGGCCCGGTCCCACTCGCGTGATCGGCGCCGGTGGACCGGCTACCCCACGATCCGGCGCGGATCGTCGAGTAGCGCGTCCACTGGCACCGATCACCGGGCGCCGAGCGGGCAGCAAAGGTGCTAGCTTTCCGGTGAAAGGTGGTGATTGTTCCGGTGTCGTCTGAGCATCCGGCGTTCGCGGTCACCGTCGACCTTGTGGTGTTCACCATCGTCGGCGGCGCGCTCAACGTGCTGCTGATCCGGCGCGGCACCGAGCCGTACGCCGACCGGTGGGCATTACCGGGCGGGTTCGTCCGCGTCGACGAGGATCTGGACACCGCCGCCGAACGGGAGCTCGTCGAGGAGACCGGGCTGGCCGAGCCGGCCGGGCACCTCGAGCAGCTGGCCAGCTACGGCACCCCGGGGCGGGACCCGCGCGGGCGGGTGGTCACCGTGGCGTACCTGGCCCTGCTGCCCGACCTGCCCACCCCGACCGCCGGCACCGACGCGGCCGCCGCACAGTGGCGCCCGGTCGCCGACATCGACGCCGAGGATCTGGCGTTCGACCACCACCGGATCCTCGCCGACGCGGTGGAGCGGGCACGGTCCATGCTGGAACACACGCCGCTGGCGACCACCTTCTGCCCGCCGGAGTTCACGATCGACCAGCTGCGCGAGACGTACGAGACGATCTGGGGCACCCGGCTCGACCCGGCCGACTTCCACCGTGCCGTCGCCTCGGCCGCGGGGTTTGTGGTCGCGACCGGGGGTACGACCAGCGGTGGCGCCGGCGGTCCGGCCCCGCTCTACCGGCCCGGTCCGGCCCGCGTGCTGCATCCGCCGATCCCGCGCCGCGACCCGTACTGAGCCGCTGGTGCCACCACAGCCGTACGGCAGGTTGGCTCCCCAGGGTGATGTGTGCGGTGGCCACCGCCGTCCATGATCGGAGACGTCCCGCTCCCCGTGGATGGAGGTCACGCCGTGTCCCTGGCAGCAACGGCCGCAAGGGTGCTCCGGCAACAACTGAGAAACCTGCGGAACGCTCTCGTGTGGGGGCCCGAGGAGCCGGTGCCGATCCTGCGCCGGCTCCGGCGCGCGTCGTTCCGCCAGCTGATCGGGTTCGGCCTACTGCTGGCACTGATCGGTTCGTTGGTGTACATGTCGGTGCTCGCCCACATGCCGCTCGAGATGGGCGGATGGTGGTGGCCGCTGATCATGGTGCTCACGGTCGTGCTGCTGCTGGTGGTCGTCCGCCGGCCGCTGCTGGCGTGGCGCATCGGCGCCCTCGCGCTGCTGTACGAGCTGACCATGCTGGGCTCAGTGGAGCGCCGGATCGACGCGGAGACCGGAAGTTACGGAGCGTCGTATATTCCCCCGGCGTACGTGCCGGACTGGTTCCCGCCACTGTTCATTTCCGAGATCCAGGTGCTGGTCTTCTTCCTGGTGCTGCTCGCGGCTGCCGCCAGCCAGGCGCGCGGTGTGGTGTTCTGGGTGTGGGCCGTCTCTGCGGCCCTGGTCTGGGCGGCGCCACTGCACTGGCCACTTCATCTCGAGGGCGTCGTGCGTCAGATGGTGCCGCAGCCGCAGGCGCTGCCGGGCGGGACCGTCCTCGGCGGCCCGATCGTCAACCTGGAGGCGTTCCAGGTGGGCGGGGTAGTGCTGGTGACCGCGGTGGTGCTGGCCGGGCAGCTGGCGCGGCACCAGTCCCGGACCCGGCAGCAGTTGGCGCAGGTGCAGGAGCGCGGTCTGCTGTTGGACGAGCGGGCGCGGATCGCCCGCGAGCTGCACGATGTGGTCGCCCACCACGTGTCGATGATCGCGGTGCGGTCCGAGACCGCGCCGTACCGGCTCGGTGAGCTGCCGGAGCAGGCACGGACCGAGTTCGCGGAGATCTCGCAAGCCTCGCGGGAGTCGTTGGGCGAGATGCGCCGGCTGCTCGGGGTGCTGCGCAGCGATGCGCCCGCGCCGACCGCGCCGCAGCCGGGCCTGGCCGACCTGGCAGAGCTGGTGGAGTGGACCCGCTCGGCGGGCACGCCGGTGACGCTGGAGATGCGTGGGTCGATGTCCGGGCTGCCCGCGGCCGTGGACGTGTCGGCGTACCGGATCCTGCAGGAGGCCCTGACCAACGCGGCCCGGCACGCCACCGGCGCACCGGTGCACCTGCGCCTGGACCGTACGGACACCCACCTGGCGCTGTCGGTGCGTAATGGCCCGCGCGAGACGGCAGCCGGTGGTGACCACGGGGCACCGCCGGCTGCCGGCGAAGGCGGCCATGGCGTGCGGGGGATGCGGGAGCGGATCGCGATGCTCGGTGGCCAGCTGCAGGTCGGACCGACCGACGACGGCGGGTTCGAGGTCACGGCCCGCCTGCCGCTGTCCGGGGGTGCGCAGTGATCAGGGTGGTGCTCGCCGACGACCAGGCGATGGTCCGGGAAGGGTTCGGCGCGGTGCTGTCCGCGCAGGGCGACATCGAGGTGGTGGCCGGCGCGGCCGACGGGAAGGAGGCGGTGGCGCTGGCGCGGGAGCACCGTCCGGACGTGGTGCTGATGGACATCCGGATGCCTCGACTGGACGGGCTGGCCGCGACCCGCCGGCTGCTGGACGTGCCGGCCGAGGCGCACCGGCCGCGGGTGCTGGTGCTGACCACGTTCGACCTCGACGAGTACGTGTTCGAGGCGCTGCGCGCCGGCGCCAGCGGTTTTCTGCTCAAGGACGCCACCGCCGACGAACTGGTGGCGGCGGTGCGGGTGGTCGCCGCTGGCGACGCGCTGCTGGCGCCGTCGGTGACGCGGCGGCTGATCGAGGACTACGCCACCCGGGCGCGGCCGCCACTGGTGGGCTCGGACGCGGTGGACGGGCTGACCCCGCGGGAGCAGGAGGTGCTGCGGCTGGTGGCGCGGGGACTGTCCAACGCGGAGATCGCCGCTGAGCTGGTGGTGGCCGAGCAGACGGTCAAGACCCACCTGGGGCGGATCTTCAGCAAGCTGGAGTTGCGGGACCGGGCGCAGGCGGTGGTGTTCGCGTACGAGAGCGGCCTGGTCACCCCGGGCGGCTGAGCGGGACGCCAACGCGTGGCGGATCAGCCGCCGCCGACGATGCCGCCGCCACCCTGGCGGATGTCGGGCAGCGCCCGGCGCCAGCTGTCGTACGGCACGTTGTTGTCGCGGGCGCGGTGTGCCTGCTCGACCAGGAACTCGTCCGGCCGCCGGATGGCGGCCTGCAATGCCGGCCGGCGGGCCCGGTGCGTCATGCTGGAGGTGTGGAGGACGCCGTACGGGTCAACGACGAGGTGACGGTGCCGCGGGCGGAGCTGCGCTGGCGGTTCAGCCGTGCCAGCGGCCCGGGCGGGCAGTCGGTCAACACCGCCGACTCCCGGGTCGAGTTGAGCTTCGACCTGGCCGCCACCACCGCGCTGCCCGAGCATCTCAAGGACCGCGCCCGGCAACGGCTGGCGTCCCGCCTGGTCGACGGAGTGATCACGATCGTCGCCTCGGAGCACCGCTCGCAGCTTCGGAACCGGCGTGCGGCCGAGGACCGGCTGGCGGGGCTGCTCGCGGAGGCGATCGCCCCGCCGGCGCCGCCGCGCCGCCCCACCAGGCCGTCGCGGGGAGCGGTGCAGCGCCGGTTGGAGGCCAAGCGCCGCCGCGCCCAGCTCAAGCGCGACCGTCGCCCACCTGAGTGACCAGTGCGGTCAGCGGAGGCGGCGGGACACGGAGCTGACCAGGCGGTCCAGGTCGGAGCCGAACGGGTTGTCGTTGACCAGGTAGGTCCAGGTGGCCGACGGCCGCAGCAGCTGCGCGTCGGCCGGCTGCCAGTCGGCCGAGATCTCCGTTTCGGAGAGCGTCTCGACCGTGCGACGCTCGATCTCCTCGCGCAGTTGCAGGAACGCCGGCACCGCGGCGCGGTGGAACTCGTCCAGCGGATCCAGGCGCCCGAGCGCGCGCAGGTGCACGCCTTCCCGCACCTCCGACAGGTAGGCCAGGTGCTCGGCCCAGGCCCGGTCCAGGTGGTGCAGGGCCACCGACCGCGCGATCCGGGCCAGGACCTTCTCATCGGCGTCCTCGACCAGCTGCGGGGCACGTTCGCTCAGCAGCGCCACCGCGGCGTCGCCGGTGAGGATCTGCTCCCGCCACTCGGCGAGGTCCTTGCGCTGCTGCTCGATCACCACGTGGTAGCGCCAGGTGTTGCGGTGGATCTCAAAGCTGACCCCTTCGGAGACCCGCTGCGCGTGCTCCACGGCGTAGTCCACGTCCGGATCGTCGATCAACCCGTCCGGGTGGATTCGCGGCGAGGGCGGGATCATGTCGGAGGCGTGGCGGACCACCAGCTCGTCCTCGAGGCTCACGAAGAACATGGAGCCTCCCGGGTCGCCCTGCCGCCCGGCCCGGCCTCGCAGCTGGTCGTCGATGCGCCGGCTGTCGTTGCGGCCGCAGCCGATGACCAGCAGGCCGCCCAGCGCCGCCACCCGGTCCCAGTCGGACTGGTCGCTGCCGCCCAGGCGGATGTCCACACCCCGCCCGGCCATCTGCGTCGACACGGTGACCCGCCCGTAGGTGCCGGCCTCGGCGATGATGGCCGCTTCCTCGGCGTCGTTCTTCGCGTTGAGAACGACGCATTCGACTCCGGCGGTGCGCAGCGCCCCGGCGAGGGTTTCCGACTCCTTGACGTCCAGGGTGCCGATGAGCACCGGCCTGCCGTCGGCGTGCCCGGCGGCGACCTCCGCAACCAGCGCGGCGTCGCGCTCCTCCCGGCTGGCGTACAGCCGGTCCGGCTCGTCGATGCGGATGAGCTCCTTGTGGCGCGGGATCACCGCGACCTCAAGTGTGAAGAACTCCCGTAGCTGGTCGCCGACCAGCACCGCGGTGGCGGTCATGCCGCATACGTGCGGGTAGAGGCTGAGGTACGACTGGACGGTGATGGTGCCCAGCACCTCGCCCTCGGCCGTGGCCGCCAGCCCTTCCTTGGCCTCCACCGCCGCTTGCAGCCCGTCCGGCCAGCGGCGGCGCTGCGCGACCCGGCCGCGGAACTCGTCGACCAGCTGCACCGCTCCGTCGCGCACGATGTAGTCGACGTCCCGCTGCACCAGCGCGTGTGCGTGCAGGGCCACGTTGACCGCGAACAGTTGCGAGGCGTTGGCGTCGTCGTACAGGTCGATGCCGCCCAGCGCCTCTTCCACCCGGGCGGTGCCATCGGAGGTCAGCGCGACGCTGCGGCCGTCCTCGGCGACCACGTAGTCGGTCTCCGGAGCCAGGGTGCGCACCAGGGCGGTGGCCGCGTGCAGCGGGTCCATCTCGGTGGCCACCGCACCGGCGAGCACCAGTGGCACCCGAGCCTCGTCGATGAGCAGCGAGTCGGCCTCGTCCACGATGGCGGTGGTCAGCGGCGGCTGAACCCGGTCGGCGACGTCGGTGACCAGCCGGTCGCGCAGGTAGTCGAAGCCGGCCTCGCTCACCGACACGTACGTGACGTCGGCCGCGTACGCCTCGCGGCGTTGCTGCGGACTGCGCGTCTCGGTGACCCAGCCGACCGACAGGCCCAGCAGGCGGTAGACCGGTGCCATCCACTCGGCGTCCCGGCGGGCGAGGTAGTCGTTGACGGTCAGCACGTGCACCGGACCGTTGCCGCGCTGCACGTGCCCGTACGCGGCCATGGCGGCGGCCAGGGTCTTGCCCTCACCGGTGGCCATCTCGGCGACGTGGCCGGACAGCAGCGCCATCACTCCGAGCAGTTGCTCGCCGTAGGCCCGCTCGTCCAGCGCCCGGTGCGCGGCTTCCCGTCCGATCGCGCAGATGTCGACCATGTCGGTGGCCTCGCCGGCGGCCGCGGTCAGCGCGTCGTCGTCGAGGTCGGCCAGCTCCTGACCGCGTTCGGCGATCTTGGGCAGCTGCGACCGGAACGGGTTGAGGTTCACGGTGGTGCCGGGGCGTTCCATGAACCGCCGGAACCGGGCACGGATGCGGCGCGAGAGGCTCATGTCGGGCAACGGTACGTCACGCGCGGGCACCGGTCACGCACGCCACCACTTTGTTGATCAGTATAGGGAACCGGACCTGGTGGTGGCCTTAGCCACACCCGCAGCGTCCCGCCGGCGCCGAGGTCGGGTGGAGGGCGTTCCACGGCGGCGAACGCGGCGTGCCCCATCGGCGACCGCCAACGCGATAACAAACGAACGTTCGTACTTTAGCGTCACGTCGGTCGTCTCATCGGCTCCGTCCCATGGCGGCTTCAGGCGGCCTGCGACTCCAGATTCCTCGCGCCGGCGAGCAGGAGTGCGAAGGCCCGGCGCGCCCGCGCCTGCGCATCCGGGTCGCGCAGCAGCCGGTGGGCGTGCAGGAACCCCAGCATGACGCCGTTGAGGTCCTGGGCGAACTGCATCGGGTCCGCGTCAGAACGGAACTGGCCCTCGCTGACGCCGGTGCGAAAGACCTGGGCGATCGCGTCCAGCAGGTCGAGGTGGTCACGCACGAGCTGGTCACGCACCCGACCCGGTCGGTCGTCGAACTCGGTGGCGGCCGACACGAACAGGCAGCCGGCGGGCCAGTCGTCGCGGGCGGCAGTGATCCAGCGCTCGAACAGCGCCCGCACCCGCTGCTCGCCGCGGGGAGTGGCCAGGGCCGGGCGCATCACGGTGTCGTTGAACGACTCGCGGGCGGACGCCAGGGTCGCCAGCTGCAGCGCCTCCTTGGACCGGAAGTGTGCGTACAGCCCGCTCTTGGACATGCCCGCGGCGGTGGCCAGGTCGCCGATCGTCAGCCCGGCCAGCCCCAGTCGGGCGGCGATCTCGGTGGCCTCGGAGAGCGCGGCCGCCCGGGTGTCGTCACCCTTGCCCACGGGGCACACAATAGCACGATCGGTCGGCCATCGAGCCCCAGCCACCCGATTGCCACCGCATGAGGGCGTACGACCGTGCCGGTTCACATGGTGACCGGGCGTTCTCATCGGGTCGACACCCCCTCTTCCCGTTCCCACCGGGGGCATCGGATGATGTGCGCGTGGACTGGGGAACGTTGCCCGCCTGGGTGGGGGCGCTCGGGTCGCTGCTGGTGGCGACGGTCATCGGTGGCGGCCTGCTGTATGAGATACACATGCGGCGCCTGGCTGACGCGCGCGTCGAGGCACAGTGGTACGACCGGATGGCCGCGCACGCCCGGCTGGTGTCGGTCGGCGGCGGGATCGCCAAGGGCCGGGGTGGCCGCTTCAGCATCCGCAACGACGGTGACGGGCCGATCCGCAACCTGTCCTACACGCTGCTCGCCCCGAACGCGGAGGGCGAGCTGGACCGCATCGCGATCTACCCGGTCAGGCAGCACCCACCGTTCGTCGGCGGGCACGCGGACCTGCGCGTGGATTTCAAAGCGGCCCGGTTGGTGGATCCCCGGCAGGCGATGATCGAGGTGGAGTTCACCGACACCAACGGTCTGCGCTGGGCCCTGACCAGCAGCAACGAACTCCGGCAGGTCCACTACGAGCCCGGGGACGGCTGAGCGGGGCGGTGCCGGCGCCGGGGTCGCCGATTTCAGTCCAGGAATTGCCGGTTCGACAGCAGGAACTCCGGCAGGCGCCCCTGCGCGAGCGCGTGGAACAGGCGTTGGGAATCCTCGGTGAGTCGCTCGCCCTGGTAGGCGTTGCCGATACCGACGCTCTCGGCCTCCACCTGCACCGTCACCACCTCGCTGGGCCGCAGATGCCGCAACGCGAACGCGAAATGGACGGGCCTGGTGCCGCGCCCGTCGAAGATCAGCGACCCTCCGGCAGCGCGCAGCACCTCGTCCAGCCGCACCGGGTCGGTCACCACCCCGCGACTGAGCGCCTTGTCCAGCATCGCCTTGAGGATCACCTGCTGGTTGCGCTGCCGCCCGTAGTCGCTGCCCTCCACGCCGTACCGCTGACGGGCGATGTCGAGCGCCTGCCACCCGTTGAGCTCGCAGCGGAACACGTCCTCGTGATCCGCGAACCGGCATGGGGGTGAGCCGGGTTCATACACCATCTGCTCGCCGTAGTATCCGTGGCCGCTGGGGTTGACCGGGCGATGTCTGCCGTCCGGCATCCGGTGACGGGACACGATCCGCTGGTCGAGCTCGATCGTGATGCCGTCGAGCGCGTCGACGATGTCGGTGAAGCCGGTGAAGTTCACGACCGCCCCGGCGTTGAAGTAGTCGATGCCGGTCAGGTCGCTGACCGTGCGGGACAGCAGCTCAAAACCCCGGCCGATGTCGGGCAGTTCTTCGCCGGGCTGCTGGCGGGAGCCGATGGCCATCGCCGAGTTCAGCCGTCCCCGGCCGCCGCGGTAGCCGGTCGGTTCGTACGCGGGGATGTCGACGAGGCTGTCGCGGGGCAGGGAGATCAGGTACGCCCGGTCGAGGTCCTCGGTGATGTGCGCGACCATGATCGCGTCCGCGCGCGGCGGCTCATGCGGCCGGCTCGGACGGGTGTCCAGACCGGCCAGCAGGATGTTCAGCGGCCCGGTGATGTCCTGGCCGTACTGTTCGCCGGGGTTGAGCTCACCGAACAGGTCCCGCTGCTCGATCGCGCCCTCGTAGCGGTGCAGCAGCTGACCCACGCCGGCGAGCGCGGTGCCGCTGGTGAGCAGTAGCACCGCTCCGGCGATAACCAGCAGCTTCGCCCACAATGGTGACCGGCGAGTGGCCTGCACGTCCGAGAACTCCCGAGAGGTGGTGTTGGGGTGGCGCTTCGCCCAGTCCCGCGCCCCGTTCTTTGTGCCACTCTAACCTAACGTTCGGTGGACCTCAGACACACGTGCTACGGAGCTGTTCCGATGTGTCCGCTAAGATGCGAGATGTCTGCCAGGCGGTCGGGCCGGTGCTCCGCCAGCAGCCGGTCGTGGGTGATGAGCAGGATCCCGGTGCCGTGACGCGACTGCTGTACGGCGAGAGTGTCCAGAAAGGATGCTGCTGACGAGGCGTCGAGCACGGCGGTCGGCTCGTCGCAGACCAGGTAGCGCGGCGCGAGCACCAGCGCCCGCGCCAGCGCGGCACGCGGCAACTGCCCGTCGGAGACCTCGTGCGGATAGCGGGTAAGCAGCTCACCGGCCAGCCCCACCGACTCGGCGCGCGCGACGGCGGTGGCGGCGCTCCGGAGCCGGCCTGCGTATCCGCCGCCATCTATTACGGGGTGGTGACGAGCGCCCGCACACCGGTGACGCCGCCGCCGCCCGGAGTTACGGTGATCACACGGTCGATCGACAGATGGAGGTGAAAATGAGCGTACGGCGGACCACACTGGCGGTCGTTGCCGTCGGCGCACTGTTGCTCGCCGGCTGCGCGGGTGTGGACAACGGGCCCACCGGTGACACGATGGATCCGGCACCCGAGCGCGCTCCCACCTCACCGACCGATCCCGGCCCGACGGGGGAGGCCGACAACCAGGCACCCGCACCCCCGGCCCACCTGGACTTCACATCGACCACTGTCGACGGTGGTTCGTTCGACGGCCACGAACTGCTCGGACAGCCGGTGGTGCTGTGGTTCTGGGCCCCGTGGTGCGGGATCTGTGCGGGCCAGGCGCCGGACGTGCGCGCCCTGGCCGAAGACTACGCCGGTGCGGTCTCCGTGGTCGGCGTGGCGGGCCTCGACGACAGTGTCGAGGCCATGCGTGGCTTCATCGACCGTCACGGGTTGCAGGAGGTGACGCACCTGGCAGACCCGGACGGCGCGGTGTGGCGACTGTACGAAGTAACCGCCCAGAGCACCTTCGTGATCCTGGACGAGTCCGGTGCGGTGGTCGAGCGGGGCATCACCCGCACCGCCGAACTGCCGCACCGGCTCGATCTATTGGTGGGCTGAGATGCTTGACGCTCCGCTCGGCCTGGCGCTGGCCGCGGGAATCCTGGCGGCGGCCAACCCGTGCGGGTTCGCGCTGCTGCCGGCGTACCTGGCCCTGCTGGTGCGCGGTGACGTCGGGGCGGCCGACCCCGGCCGCGCCGCGGCGGTGGTCCGCGCGCTGGTCGCCGCGGCCGCCATGACCGCCGGGTTCGCCACCGTGTTCGGGGTGTTCGGCCTGGCGGTGGCGCCGGTGGCCGCCTCGGTGCAGGAGCACCTGCCGTGGTTCACCATCGGGCTCGGCTTGGCGGTGGCGGCGGTCGGGGTGTGGCTGCTGGCCGGCCGGCAGTTGCCGATGCCGGCCATCCGGGTCGGCACCGGACCTGCGGTCCGCCGCACCTGGCCGTCCATGATGACGTTCGGCGCGGCGTACGCCATCGCCTCCCTCGGTTGCACGATCGCGCCGTTCATGGCGATCGTGGTCACCAGCTTCCGGGCCGGCTCGGTGCCGTCCGGCATCGCGCTGTTCTTCGCGTACGCCGGCGGTATGGGCCTGGCCGTGGGGGCGGCTGCGCTGGCGGTCGCGGTGGCGCAGGGGTCACCGCTGAGCCGGGTGCGGCGGTGGGGCCCGGCACTCACCCGGGGCGGTGGCGCGCTGCTGGCCGTGGCCGGCGGATACGTGGCCTACTACGGGTGGTACGAGATCCGGGTGTGGCGCGGCGGCAGCACCGCCGATCCGGTGATCGACGCCGCGGCCGCCGTGCAGGGCACGCTGGCCGGGGCGCTCGAGCGGATCGGCGCGGTGGGGCTGCTCGCCGCCGTGGCCGCCCTGCTGGGGGCCACGACGGCGGCATAC
Organism: Micromonosporaceae bacterium; assembly: GCA_007130245.1. Taxonomy (GTDB): domain Bacteria; phylum Actinomycetota; class Actinomycetes; order Mycobacteriales; family Micromonosporaceae; genus Natronosporangium. The sequence continues at coordinate 4,197 of SLSW01000128.1, read as the reverse complement.
CTGTGGCGTCGGCGATCGCGCCGCGAGGCTCAGGCGCCGAACGGGCCGTAGCCGGCCTCGGTGAGCCGACGGTCGTCGAGCTCGAACCCCAGCCGGTCGTCCACGTCGACCACGCCGGCGACCGCCCGGGTGAGCTGGACCGCCAGTTCCGCGGTGGAGCGGCGGTCGGCGCGTCCGGACAGGGTCACCACACCGTTGTGCACGCTCGCCCGCACCGTCTCCGGGTCGACCCACAGGGTGCGGTGCAGCACCTCCTCGACCACCTCGCGCTCGATCTCCGCGTCCGGTCGCAGGTACACCCGCAGCAGGTCGGCCCGCGAGACGATGCCGCTCAGCCGCCCGGCGTCGTCGGTGACCGGCAGGCGCTTGACCCGCTCGTCGTCCATGAGTTTGGCCGCGGCCGGCACCGGCGTGCCCGGACGCACCGTGATCGCCGGCGTGGACATCAGGTCCCGGGCGACCGCCCCGGCCGCCTTCTGCTGGGCCGTGCGGCGACGCCGGCCGGCGAAGATGCGCCGCTCGCCCTCCGCGCCGGAAAGCTCGATCTTGTGGAGCAGGTCCGCCTCGGAGACCACACCGGTCACCTGACCGAACTCGTCCACCACCGGTACCGCGCTCACGCGACGGTCGTTGAGCGTGTCCACGATCTCCCGGTAGGGCGTATTCTCCTTCACCGCCACGACGTCGGTGGTCATGACATCCTCCACGCGCCACGTACGCATGGCACACCTCCTTGCATCCTCACGTTCATGGCACACCGTCCCGCCGCGGCCGGCCAGAGCCACCCGGCTACCAGCCGGCGGGCCGAAGGTCCCGCCGCCCGCCACGACCGGCGCCGCAGGACCGCCGGCCCGGGCAAGAGGTGACATTCGGCCGTGTCCCGTAGCTGGTCGCGGGACCGACGCTGGAGTGGTGGACCGGCCTGCGGACGTGCCGGGCCGCCGCCGGGGGAGGTACGGATGATTGAGCGCCCCGTCATCGTCGGGTACGACGGCTCCCTGGCTGCCGGTGCCGCGCTGAAGTGGGCGCAGGACGAGGCGGCCCGGCGGTCGGCGCCGGTGCGGCTGGTGTACGTCTACGAGTGGGCCACGTCCGTGGTGCCGGTGCCGGCGGGTTCCAGCTGGCCGGATCCGGACGTGCGGCATGAGGTCACCGCCGCCATCCACGAGGCCGTCGACCATGCCCGCGAGGTGCGTCCCGAGGTGCCGGTCACCGGCGCGGTCGTCGACGGCACCGTCACCGCCACCCTGCGCAAGCTGTCCGAGGGGGCGCAGTTGCTGGTGCTGGGTGACCGGGGGCTCGGCGGGTTCATCGGGCTGCGGGCCGGGTCGGTGGCCGTCGGCGGCGCCACGCACGCCCAGTGTCCGGTGATCATGGTACGTGGCTGTGCGCCGCCGCGCCTTCCGGTGGTGGTCGGTATCGACGACTCGTCCGACGCTGCCGAGGCGGTCGCCTTCGCGATGGACCAGGCCGTCGCGCGGGGGGTGGATCTGGTGGCGGTGCGCGCCTGCCAACCGCCGCCGGTGCCGAGACGCCGCGACGCGGCGCCGCCGACCTACGACCGCGAGGAACTGCACCGCGCCCAGCGCCGGCTGGTGGATGCCGCGCTGCAGGGATGGCGGGAGAAACATCCGGACGTGACGGTGAACGTGCGCCTGGTGCACACGACCGCCGCTGACGCCCTCATCACCGCTTCGGCGGACGCCCAACTGGTGGTGGTCGGTGCGCGTGGCCGTGGTGGGTTCCCAGGCCAGGCGCTCGGTTCGGTGGTCCGCAAACTGATCGACCACGCCCACTGTCCGGTGGCGGTAATCCGTCACCGGGTTGACAGAGCCGAGCACGGGGAGGTGTAGCGATGACCGGCGAGCGGGTGATCGTGGTGGGAGTCGACGGGTCCGACGGCGGCCGCAGAGCACTGCAATGGGCGGTGCGGGAAGCTGCTGACCGCGGCGGGACGGTGCAGGCCGTCGCCGCCTGGCGCTGGGATCTGCCCGGGGGCGGCCTGGGGGTTGCGGCGATCGAACGGCAGGGATCGGCCGACAGTGCCCGGTTGGCCGAGGAGATGCTCGAACACGAGCTCGGCACGGTGCCCAGCCGGGTGCCGGTGGCCATACAGACGATGGAAGGGCGACCGGCGGAGGTGCTCGCCGCCGCGACCCGCAATGCGGATCTGCTGGTCCTGGGCAGTCACGGCCACAGCCGGGTCTGGCACACCGTGCTCGGCTCGGTCGCCGAGGAGTGCATCCGCCTGGCTGCCTGCCCGGTGGTGGTGATCCCGGTAGCGCACGAGGTGGCCCGCCCGTCCGCCACGCCCGCCACCCGGGAGAAGGCCGCACGCACGACCGCCGGGTCGGGCGGGCAGGACGCGCCATGAGCCCGGCGGAGAACCTGCCGGTGCTCGCCGGTGTGGACGCGTCGGATCACAGCATCGCGGCGGTGCAATGGGCCGTCACCGAGGCACGCCTGCGCCGCCGGCCACTGTGGCTGGTGCACGCGTACAGCGTGCCGCTGGTGACCGCGCCGGTGCTGGCGCCGCCGTACGACTGGCAGCAGGACGCCTCCCGCGAGGCGGCGGAGGCGGTGCTGGAGCGGGCGGTGCGCGTGGCGCGCCGGGAAGGGCCCGACGTGGTGGTCAACGGTGACCTGGCCACCGGGCCCGCCGGGGACGCTCTGGTGGAGCTGTCCGGCCGGGCCCACCTGGTGGTGGTCGGCCACCGCGGCCACGGCGGGTTCGTCTCGCTGCTGCTCGGATCGGTGGCCTCCAAGCTCGCCGCCCACGCGCCGGGCCCGGTGATCGTGACCCGTGCCGGGCGGCCGTCACCGCCGTCCGCAGCCGCGCCGGTAGTGGTGGGGGTGGACGGCTCGGTGGTCTCGCACGCCGCGATCGGCTTCGCGTTCGAGGAGGCGGACCTGCGTGGCGTCCCGCTGCAGGCGGTGCACGCATGGCAGCCGCCGCCGGCGCCGCTGGGCGACGTGCGGCTCGACCGCCGCGAGCTGGAGGCCGCCGAACTGCACGAGGTGGGCCAGTGGCTGCGGCCGTGGCAGCAGAAGTTCCCGCAGGTGCCGGTGACCACCACGCTCGCCGCCGGCCACGCCGCCGGTGTGCTGGTGGAGGCGGGCCGGAACGCCACGCTGGTCGTGGTCGGTTCCCGCGGCCGGGGCGCGTTCACGGGGCTGCTGGGCTCAGCCAGCCAGCAGGTCGTCCATCACGCCACCTGCCCGGTCGCGGTGGTGCGCTGACATGACACCGCCGAGTTGCACCGACTGCCCGGGCCGACCGGCCACAGACCTCGGGGCGAGCGGCCCTGCCGACGGTCACCGGACCGGCGCACGCTGGTGGTGGAGGTTGAGATGATGAATCCATTCGAGCGCACCATCGTCGTCGGTGTCGACGGATATGACGACTCGCTGGCCGCGGTGGACTTGGCGGCGGCCGAGGCCGATGCGCGGGGTCTGCCGCTGTTGCTGCTGTCGGCGCACCCGGTGGCCGGGGCGGTCGGCCCGCACCTGACGCTGACCGCGATCATGCGCCGGGTGTGCACGATCTGGCCGGGTGTGCGCACCAGCGCGCGAAACATCACCGCGGATCCGGCCGACGCCCTCATCCAGGCCTCCCGCCGGGCGGCGTTGCTGGTGACCGGCCGACGTGGACACATAAGTGACGAGAGCCCTGGATCGGTCAGCGCCGAGATCGCCGCGCACGCGATGTGCCCGACGATCGTGGTGCCACAGGACGCACCCGCCCTGATCGACCAGCCGGTGCTGCTGGCACTGGGCATGTCCCCGGACGATGAGACGATCGCGGGAGTGGCGTTCGAGGAGGCGTCGCTGCGCGGCGTACCGCTGGTAGCCACCCACGTCTGGTCAGGTGTGCCGGCGACCGCGGTCGCGTCGGTGGACCCGTTCGCGTACGACCTGCGTCGCGCGGAGGAGTCGGCGGACCGGTTGATCGCCGAGACTCTGGCCGGCTGGTCCAGCAAGTACCCGGACGTCGAGGTCCGTCGGATGCCGCTGTACGACACCAACCCGGCGCAGGCGCTGCTGGACGCCAGCGACGGGGCGGGGCTGCTGGTTGTCGGTGCCCGCCGGTACGGCCGCCGTAGCAGCATGTTGCTCGGCACGCTCACCCGTGCCCTGCTGCGGCATGCGGCGCGTCCGGTGGCCGTGGTCAGCTCGCTGCACCACCACTGAGTGGAT
>SLSW01000198.1 GCA_007130245.1 Micromonosporaceae bacterium | reverse complement strand
CGCTGAACGCGAACTCCCAGTCGAGCACCGCGGTGACCGTCCAGCCGTCCGGCCCGTGGCGCGCCAGCAGGGTGGCCTCGACCGCACACGCACCACCGTCGTGGCGGTAGCGCCGCAGCACGTACCGCCGGCCGTCGTCGGTCACCAGCGACACGTTGTCGTTGCGGTAGCCGCCGGACAGCTCCGCGGCGCTGATGAGCCGCTGGCCGTCCAGGGCCGACGCCAGCCAGTCCTCGAGCGGGTGTCCCGGTGCCAGCTCGGGATACGACAGGAACGCGTTCCTCAAGACGAGGGGTTACCTACCGCGGGCGGCGGCTCGCGCGACGAGCCTTGCGACGACCTCACCGAGGTCGAGCCCGGCCGCCTGGACCGCCATCGGTAGTAGCGAGGTCTCGGTCATGCCGGGCGCGACCGTCACCTCCAGCACGTGCGGGTCGCCCGCCTCGTCGACGATGACGTCGACGCGCGACAGATCCCGCAGCCCCAGCGCCCGGTGCGCCTCCAGCGCAGTGTCGGCCACCAGGTCGGCGACCTTGGGGTCCAACCGGGCCGGCGTATGCCAGGTGGTCAGCCCGGCGGTGTAGCGCGCGGCGTAGTCGTACACCCCGCCGGCCGGTTCGATCTCCACCGCCGGCAGTGCCCGCGGACCTTCCCCGAGGTCGATCACCGTGACCGCGACGTCCGTCCCGGCGACATAGCGCTCGACCAGCGCCGTGGTGTCGTATGCGAAGCAACCCACCATCGCCGCCGGCAGTCCGTCGGCGTCCGGCACCACCGCCGCCCCCAGACCGGAACCACCCTGGGCGGGTTTGACCATCAACGGGGTGCCGAGGCGGGCGACGATTCGGTCCAGCACCGCCACCGCGCCGAGTTCCGAGAACCGGTCGTGCGGCAGCGCCACCCAGTCCGGGGTGGGCACCCCGTGCTCGCGCAGCACCGTTTTGGCAGAGGGCTTGTCCCACGCCAGCCGGGCCGAGCGGGCATCGCCGCCGACGTACGCCACGTCGCACAGGTCCAGCACGCCGCGCAGCGATCCGTCCTCGCCGGTGGCGCCGTGCAGCGCGATCACCACCGCATCCGGTGGGTCGGCGGCCAGGGTCGGCAGCAGCGTGGCGTCGGCGTCGCGTAGCTCGGCCTCCACCCCGGCGGTCAGCAGCGCGTCGAGCACCCGGCGACCGGACTTGAGTGACACCTCCCGCTCGTGCGACAGGCCCCCGGCGAGCACCACCGCCCGCAGGTTCATGAGGCGCTCTCGCCTTCCACCGCGGGGGCGCCGATCTCGGCCACGTCCAGCAGTGAGCCCGGCGCCTCCGAGCGGCCCGGGATCGTCGGCACCTCACCGAAGACTGAACGGGTCGCCAACTCCTGCTCGACCACTCCGGCCAGCCGCCGGATGCCCTCCCGGATCCGGTCCGGGGCCGAGAAGGAGAAGTTCAGGCGCAGGTTGGCGGTGCCGTCGCCGTCGGCGTAGAAGCCGGTGCCGGGCACGTACGCCACCCGCTCGCGCAGCGCCCGCGGCACCATCTCCTTGGCGTTCAGACCGTCCGGCAGGGTGGCCCATACGAACAGGCCGCCGTCCGGACGGGTCCAGCGGGTGCCGTCGGGCATCAGGTCGGCCAGGGCGGTCAGCATCGCGTCCCGGCGCTCCCGGTAGATTTCCTGGTACGACTTGAGCTGCTCGCGCCAGGGCATGGTCGACAGGTACGCGGTGACCGCCGCCTGCGCGTACGCGCTCGGGCACAGGATCTGCGCCTCGCTGGCGATCACGAGCTTCTCCCGGACGGCGTGTGGCGCCAGCACCCAGCCCACCCGGAACCCGGGCGCGAAGGTCTTGGAGAACGTCGACAGGTAGAACACCCCATCGCGGCGGCGCGCCCGCAGCGGCGCCGGCGGCTCGCCGGCGAAGCCCAACTGCCCGTACGGGTCGTCCTCGACCACGAGCAGCCCGGCCGCCTCGCAGATGTCCAGCACCCGCTGCCGGCGTTCCTCGGTGAGCGTGACGCCGGCCGGGTTCTGATACGTCGGGATGGTGTAGAGGAACTTGGCCCGGTGCCCGGCGGCGGCCACGTCTGCGATCGCGGTCTCCAGCGCCTCCGGGATGAGACCGTCGTCGTCCATGGGCACGTGGACCACCCTGGCCTGCGCGGCCTGGAACGCACCCAGCGCGCCGACGTAGGTCGGGCCTTCGGCCAGCACCACGTCGCCGGGGTCCAGGAACAGTCGGGCCACCAGGTCGATGGCCTGCTGGCCGCCGACGGTGACCACCACGTCCTCCGGCGAAGCGCCCATGTCGCCGTCGATGCCGGAGCCGGCCATCACCTCGCAGATGTGCTCGCGCAGTTCCACGGTTCCCTGGCCGACGCCGTACTGCAGGGTGCTGGCGCCGTGGTCGACGGCGATGCGGTTGAGCATCTCCCCGACCGCGTCCAGCGGCAGCGCGGACACGTACGGCGCGCCGCCGGCCAACGAGACCACCTCGGGCCGGTTGGCGACGGCGAACAGCGCGCGGATTTCGGACGCGGTCATGCCGCGCACCCGCTGCGCGTACCGGTCGGTGTAGTCGTCGAGGGTGGTGCCGGAGCCGGCCATCGCTGCTCCTCCTCCGCGGCGGTGGGGCGTTGCTCGGTTGATCGTACCCAGCCTGGACCAGGCCCACCGGCAGTCCGAACCTATCCCGTCATCCGGACGTAGCGCACAGGTTCGGTGCCTACGTAATCGGGTGAGGCCGACGGTGCTCTTGATTACGTAGCGACTACGTATTGCGAGCGTTGTGTGATCTCCGCGACGGTGGGCGGCACGGAATCGGCCAGCCATGGCGCCGACCTACCCGGTCGGCCCGCGGACAGCCGGCAGGACCAGGACAATGGAGGGATCTGTCCATGTTAGATCGTATAAAACGTGGCCGACGCGGGCGCGGACTGTTCGCCGTCGGTGCCGCAGCCGCTTTGGTCGCGGCGTCCATGACCGCCGGCGCGACCAGCGCCAGCGCGACCGACGGCGCACCGTCGGGCGACATCGCACCACTGAACATCGAGGCCGAACTGGCCGGACAGCTCGCCGGCGGAGGCGACAGCACCTTCTTCGTG
>SLSW01000267.1 GCA_007130245.1 Micromonosporaceae bacterium | reverse complement strand
GCGGGTTGTCGTAGTTCAGGTCCGGCTGGTGGGAGAAGAACCGGTGCCAGAAGAACTGCCGGCGCACCGGGTCGAAGGTCCAGTTGGACTCTTCGGTGTCGACGAAGATGATCCGCGCGTCGGAGTAGCGCTGGTCGGTGTCGCTCCACACGTAGTAGTCGCCGTACGGCCCGTCCGGATCCCGCCGGGAGGCCTTGAACCAGGGATGCTGGTCGGACGTGTGGTTCATGACCAGGTCGGTGACCACCCGGATGCCGCGGGCGTGGGCGGCGTCCAGCAGCGACACGAAGTCGTCGACGGTGCCGAAGTCCGGCAGCACCTTGTAGAAATCGCGGATGTCGTAGCCGCCGTCGCGCAGCGGCGAGTCGTAGAACGGCGGCAGCCACAAGCAGTCCACGCCGAGCCACTCCAGGTAGTCCAGCCGCTGGATCAGCCCCCGCAGGTCGCCGTTGCCGTCGGCGTTGTGGTCGTAGAACGCGCGCACCAGCACCTCGTAGAACACCGCCCGCTGGAACCAGGTGGGGTCCGTGGGCAGCATCCGCGCGTGAGCGAAGTCGTCGGCGGTGGGATGCTCAATCGTGCCCTCCGCGGTCGGGTGGCTGCCCTCATTGGGGCCGTACGTCTCCTGCGCCGGCGCCATCCGGACATCGTTACCCACACCGCCCAGCCTTAAACGTGACGGCGCACCGTGAACACATGGGCCGGTTCCACGAACGGGTCCAGGCGCACCGCGTTGTGCTGCCCCCAGTCGTACGTCGCCCCGGTCAGCTCGTCGGTGACGGTGAACCGTTCGTGCCAGTCCATCCCCAATTCCGGCATGTCCAGCGTGACGTTGGCCCACTGCGCGTGGCGGGGGTCGAACGTGCACACCACCAGCACCGCGTCGCCGGTGTCCGGGTCACGCTTCGACCAGCACAGCACCGCCTCGTTGTCGACCTCGTGGAAGCGCAGGTTGCGCAGCCAGCGCAGGGCGGGGTGGGCGCGGCGGATCGCATTCAGCCGGGTCAGGTACGACGCCAGCGACCGCCCCGCCGCCTCGGCTGCGGCCCAGTCCCGGGGCCGCAGCTGGTATTTCTCGTTGGCGGCGTACTCCTCGGCACCCGGGCGGGCGGTGTGCTCGTACAGCTCGTAGCCGGCGTAGAGGCCCCACGACGGCGACAGCAGGCTGGCCAGCGCCGCGCGGATCTTGAACGTGGGCGGTCCGCCGTGCTGTAACTGTTCGGTGAGGATGTCGGGGGTGTTGGGCCAGAAATTGGGCCGCATGTGGTCGGCCGCGGCCACCAGCTCCTCGCAGTAGTGCCGCAGTTCGGCCGCGGTGGTGCGCCAGGTGAAATAGGTGTACGACTGGGTGAACCCGATTGTGGCCAGGCCGTGCATGATCGCCGGTCGGGTGAACGCCTCGGCGAGGAACAGCACATCCGGGTCGGTGGCCCTGATCTCGCCGATCAGCCAGTGCCAGAAGTCGACCGGCTTGGTGTGCGGGTTGTCCACCCGGAAGATCCGCACCCCCTGGTCCATCCAGTGCCGCACCACCCGCAGGATCTCGGCGCGGATGCCGTCCGGGTCGTGGTCGAAGTTGAGCGGGTAGATGTCCTGGTATTTCTTCGGCGGGTTCTCGGCGTAGGCGACGCTGCCGTCGGGGCGGGTGCTGAACCACTCCGGATGCTGCTGCACCCACGGGTGGTCCGGGGCGCACTGCAGCGCCAGGTCGAGGGCGACCTCCAGCCCGTGCCGGCGCGCCTCGGCGATGAAGTCGCGGAAGTCGGCCAGCGTGCCCAGCTCCGGGTGCACCGCGTCGTGTCCGCCCTCGGCCGCCCCGATCGCCCACGGCGAGCCCACGTCGTGCTCACCGGCGACCAGCGCGTTGTCGGGACCCTTGCGCGCCACCCGGCCGATGGGGTGGATCGGCGGCAGGTAGACCACGTCGAACCCCATGGCCGCGATCGCGGGCAGGCGGCGCGCGGCGGTGGCGAAGGTGCCGTGCCGCAGCGGGGTGCCGTCGGCGGCGACCACCGCCCCTTCGGAGCGGGGAAAGAACTCGTACCAGGCGGAGAACAGCGCCCGCTCCCGGTCCACCCAGAGCTGGTGCTCCGGTGCGGCGGTGGCCAGTTCCCGCACCGGGAACTCCCACAGCAGGTCGGCCACCTCCAGCGCCGCCGACAGCCGCGCCGGCAGCGGCCGGCCGGTGTCGCGCAGCGCCGCCGCGGCCGAGGTGAGCCAGGCCTGCAGGTGCGACGGCACCAGCTCGACCGCGCGCTCGAGCACCAGCGCGCCCTCGACCAGGTCGTTGGCGAGGTCCGCGGCGCCCTGGCCGGCGTCGACCTTCTTGCTGACCGCGTCGCGCCACTGCCGGTACGGGTCGCGGAACGCCTCGACCGTGAAGGTCCACTGCCCGACCGCGTCCGGGCGGATCTCGGCGTGCCAGCGGTCGGTGCCCGGCGCCCCCGGTCGCATCCGCACCGGCTCGCGCTCCTTGCCGTCCGGGCCGCGCCAGCGCACCAGGCAGCCGAGCGCGGCGTGGCCCTCGGCGAACGCGACCGCGCCGACCGGCACCAGCTCACCGACCACCGCCTTGGCGGGATAGCGCCCGCAGCTGACGGTCGGCCTGATGTCTTCGATGAAGAAACGTCCGGGCATGTGGCTCACAGGTACCACCAGGCCCGCCCGCCGAAACCCCGCCGACGCCGCCAGCCGTAGCGATCAGCTACGTGCGAAGCGCGTTCAGCTCGTCAAGGGCGCGATGGCCGCGCTTGACAACCCCTGGAACGGCATCGTGGCGCCCGTGACGGATGGGGACCTCGAGCATCACAAGGATCTGTGTCGCTGCGAGCACCGCCGCGCCCTCCCAGCCGACCAGGGCGAGGATTCTCGTCCACAGCCGCCTTCGGACACCGTCCAGCGCATCCTCGAAGGTGTGCCACTGGAGGGTGGTGAGATCAGTCGCCCGCGTGCCGCAACCTGCGTTCCCGACATCCACGACCGCCACCACCGCTCCGTCACGGACCAGGACATTGCTCGGGTTGAGATCGGCATGGACCATGTCAGGTGCCTCTCGTGGTGATGGGACGTTGGCACACACGAGCCGC
>SLSW01000097.1 GCA_007130245.1 Micromonosporaceae bacterium | reverse complement strand
TTGCCGTCCTCGACGATGCGCCCGTCGGCCATCATCAGGACCCGGTCCCTGCAATGTGCACCGTGCACAGGCGGTGGGCCTGGCGCCGGAACGTGCGGACGGTCAGGTACAGGGGCCCGCCCACGGCGATGGCCGCCAGGCCGAGTGGCCAGTCCAGGTAGAGCAGGATGGCGCAAATGTAGATGGTGGCAAGGACCGCACCGACGATGTCCTGGAGACCCGCCGCCCGCAGCCGTGACGGCTGATCTCATGAGGCGCCGCCGTTCTGGCCGTCCGCGGGCGACCGGTAGCGCTCAAGACACCGCAGAACCGCCTCGTGATGACGCGCGAAGTTCTTCCGGAACCCGCGCCGGGAACCGCAGCGCCGGACAGGTAGGCTGGCCGTACGTTCCACGACTCTGTCCCGGCCGGTGTCGACTACGGTCACCAGCGCGCAAGGCTGCTGGCCTGCGCCGGGCAGGTTCCCACTTCCACGTTCGGAGAGTTCATGGCGGCACGCCGCGCCCGCACCACTTCCATGCCCACCACTTTCGAAGCGCTCGGCGTGCCCACCCCGATCGTCCAGGCGCTGACCGGGCTCGGCGTCACCACGCCGTTCCCGATCCAGGCCAGGACGATGCCCGACGCCCTCGCCGGACGCGACGTCCTCGGCCGAGGGCGCACCGGCTCGGGGAAGACCTACGCGTTCGCGCTGCCGATGCTCGCCCGGCTCGCCGCCAGCGCCGCACCACGACGCCGGGGGCGCCCCCGTGCCCTGATCCTGGCCCCTACCCGCGAGCTCGCCGCACAGATCGAGGCTTCGATCGCCCCGCTCGCCGCGGCCGTGTCCCTGCGCACCATGACCGTCTTCGGCGGGGTGCCCGCCGGCGCCCAGATCGAAGGCCTGCGGGCCGGAGTCGACGTGCTCATCGCCTGCCCCGGCCGGCTCGCCGACCACGTCGAGAGTGGCCACGCGATCCTCGACGCGGTCGAGATCACCGTGCTCGACGAGGCCGACCACATGGCCGATCTCGGCTTCCTTCCGGCCGTGCGGCGACTGCTCGACCAGACCCCGAAGCGAGGCCAGCGGATGCTCTTCTCCGCAACCCTCGATGCCGGCGTCGACGTCCTCGTACGCCGATACCTCACCGACCCGGTCACACACAGCGTCGACTCCTCGGAGGCGCCGCCGGCCGTGCCGCACCATCTGCTGCACGTCGACCACCGCGACCGGCTGGCGGTCCTGGTCGACCTCGCCGTGGCGCCGGGCCGCACGCTGGTGTTCGCCCGCACCAAACGGCGGGCCAAGACGCTGACCCGCCAGCTCGTCGCGGCCGGTGTGCCGGCCGCCGAACTGCACGGCAACCTGGGGCAGGCCGCCCGGAGCCGCAACCTGACCGCGTTCGCCGCAGGCGACACAACCACACTGGTCGCGACCGACATCGCGGCCCGCGGAATCCATGTCGACGAGGTGGCGCTGGTCGTGCATGCCGATCCGCCAGCGGAGCACAAGGCCTACCTGCACCGGTCCGGCCGGACCGCCCGGGCCGGCGCGACCGGCACTGTGGTCACGCTCATGACCGACGACCAGGTCGACGATGTCCGCAAGCTCGCCCGGCAGGCCGGCATCGCGCCGACGACCACCCGGCTGCGCCCCGGGAACCCGCTGCTCCACCAGATCGCCCCCGGCCCGCGTACCCCGGTCCAGCCACCGGTCGAGGACCGGGCCGGGCCTCCGTCGCCGGCCCGCCGCGGCGGTTCCCAGCGGTCGGCCACTCCCACCGCGGGCGGCCCGCGCCGCCGGCCCCGTTCCTCGACCTCCCATACCGCGCGTGGCGAACGGAACCCCACGGCGCCGGCCGCGCCGCAGGCATCCGACGCGGTCGCATTCTCGGCTAGCAGCCGCATCGGCGCCACCCGTCGCGGTGACCGCCGGTCCCGGTAGCCGCCCACGCAGCCAGCCAGCACCGCTTCGCACGTTCGGGTCAGGGTCGGCGACGCGCACGCCGAGGTCGAGGAGGGACCGGTCACCGCCCCGACAACCGACCGCCGCTCATCCCAATTGTTGAGCGATGGGCGCCGCAGCCGGGCGCGGCCTGGCCGAGGCTCAGCCGGGCCAGCTGCGGCGCCAAAGGTCGCGTCGCTGCCGGTGGCCCCGTGGCGGTGCGCCAAGCCCGATCAGGCCGGTTCAGGTCGCCGGATCGAATCGAAGAAGGAGATCAGCTCCTTGGCGATGGGCTCGGGTGCAAGTATCGGCGCCCAGTGGCCCAGGTGCGGCAGCGGTTCGCGGACGCGCGGGTCGGCGACGTGCTGGGCGACATGCTGCTCCGAATCCGCATAGAAAACCCGGCGCCGGGTCTGCTCGCCCCGCAGGAGCAGGACCGGCGCGGTGACCTGCCCGAGCACCTCCGGGTCAGTCGACTGGGGTCCGTCGTACGCGGCGCTCTGCTGGATCGATTTGAGCGTCGCCGGGACGACGGCCGCGCACCGTTCGAGGTACCCGGCATGCAGGGCGGCGATCTCGTCGTCGTTGCCGATCCAGGCGTGGAAGGCACGAGTCGCATCGGTCAGCCGACCCTCGCCAGCCGCCCCACCTACCTGCGCGATCATCGCGCCGATACTGGCGAGATCGTCTTCCCGCATCACCGGGATCACGGTGGGCTCGTAAACGGCCACCGCGACCACGGCGTCGCTGTGGGCGGCCGCCCCGAGCGCCCACGGGCCCCCGGTGGACCATGCCGCCAGGAAAACCGGTTCGCCGATGCTGTCGACGAACGCGTTGAAGTCCTCCTGCAGGCGTGGGGGCGAGTGGTCCGGGTTGTCGGCCGACAGGCCCCGACCGCGGGTGCTGGGCAGATAGCAGGTGAACCTGTCAGTGAGGTGGGGCAGCATCGCCTCCCAGGCGACGTCGCCGTCGTGCGGCCTGCCGTGGACCAGGACCAGCGGCGGTCCCTGTCCGTGGACCCGGCCGGCGATCTCGGTGCCGTCGACGGAGACTGCGCGGTGGATACGGTCGTCAGTCATGGTGGTCCCTCCTGATCAACGTCTCGATACCGCGATCGTGGCGGATCACCCTGGCGAGAACATCAGCCGGCCGGCTACGTCCCGGACTGGGGGCGGCTACCCGGGCCGCCGCCGTCGGCTACTTTCCCGGTGTCGTTGCCGGTCACGGGCTGCGGCGGGCGGCCTGAGCGACCAGCTCGGCGCGGCCGCTGAGGCCGACCTTGGTGTAGACGTGGGACAGATGCTTCTTGACGGTGTGGACGCTGACGAACAGACGTTCGCCGACCTCGGCGTTGGTGTGCCCCTGCGCGACCAGCCGCACGATTTCACGCTCGGTGGGCGTCAGCGCCGCCCAGCCGACCTGCGGACGTGAGCGCTCACCCCTGCCGCGACGCGCGTAGGCGACCGCCTCGTCCAGCGACAGCGCTGCCCCCTCGGCCCAGTATGCCTCAGCGTCGTCGGGGTCGAGCTGTGCTCGGGCGGCAGCGGTGTGCCGTTCTGCCCGGTCGGCGTGCAGGGGAAACCGGACGACGCCGGTGTCGTGGTGGAACCGCTCGGCGGCGGCGAGCAGCCGCAGCGCCCGGTCCGGCTGGCCACGTGCGGCGGACAGGCCGGCGACCGCCTCCAGTGCCTCGGCCACACCGAGCCGGTCTCCGAAGTCGGCCAGCACCGCGACGGCTTCCTGCGCCAGCTCCCAAGCCTCGTCGGGGTCGCTGTCGAGATACGCCAGCCCGATCAGCGCCCGGCCGAGAGTGAACGGGTAGCGCGGGTCAACCGATAGCTGCCGGCACCGTTCGAGGTGTCCCCTGGCGTCATCGGGCCGCTGCTCGGCCAGGGCGACAAGCCCCAGCGACCAGGTCGCCCACGCTTCACCCAGCCGGCTACGCCGATCGCGGGCGGTACGAAGCAACGCTTCCGCGGCCCGGCGGGCCTTGTCGGTCTCGCCCGAGCGGTACGCCGCGAGGACGGTCCAGCGGCCGACGAGCATCTCGAACGGGTTGGATGACAGGCTCCGTGCCCGTACGAGCGCCTCGGCGTCGGCGAGCTGTTCAGCTGCGGCCTCGATGTGGCCCTCGCACAGGTCCACGGCGGCGAGCACCGCCAAGGCGTAGGTTTCCCAGTTAGGCCGATCGATCCGGCGGGCCCAGGCGAGGCCCTGCCGCGTGTGTTCGCGGGCGCGGTCGAGCTCGCCGCGCAACAGCAGGCACAACCCGAGCTGGGTGTGTGCGGTCGGGCGGGTGAAGCTGACCTCGGCGTCGTCGCACACCGCCACGGTCTGCTCGAACAGCGCCACCCCCGCCACGAGCGAGCGTCCATCGAAAGCCGTCAGGGCGGCGAAAGCGAGGACGAGGCTGCGCGCGGGGCCGTTGTCCAGTCGCTCGGTCAACGTCAGCGCCTGCTCCGCGTCGGCGGTGACCGAGTCGCTGGTCGCCAACCCTGACGCAAGGCCCAGGTAAGCACGGAGCACGAGTCCCAGTGCGAGAGTGGCGTCGTCGGCGTCGACGGCCCGCGCCATCGTTACTCCCCGGTCGGCGAAGCTGTACGCGCTCGCGGCATGGTCACTGCCGGCGATCACCAGGCTCGCGGTGATGAGCCCGCGGGCCCGGTCGGTGTCGGTGGCTGCCGGGGAGTCCACGGCGGCCTGCAGCCAGCGCACCATCTCCGAGTAACGGCCCCGGTCGAACCAGAACCGGCGGGTCGGCTCGGCGATGCCCAGCACCGCCTCCGGACGACCCGCGTCGACCGCCCACGCCATCGCGGCGCGCAGGTCGGGAAGGTCGCCGGCCAACCGTTTGTTCCACGCCGCGGCATCCGGACCGTCCAGCCCGGCCCGCGCCCGGTTGGCGAAGTCGATGAAGTGGCCCAGGTGGCGGTCACGCACCCGCGCCGGGTCGTCGAGCTCGGCCAGCCGTTGCCGCGCGAACGCCCGGATCGTCTCCAGCAGCCGGTAGCGCGCCCGGCCGTCGTGTTCGCTGACCTGAAGCAGCGACCGGTCGACCAGCGCGCTGACGAGATCCAGCACCTGCACCGCGTCGATGTCCGGCCCCGCCACGAGTGCCTGCGCGGCCTCCAGATCGAATGCGCTGGCGAACACCGACAGCCGGGCCAACGACAACCGCTCGGCGTCGGCGAGCAGACCGAAGCTCCACGCCACCGACGCCTCCAGGGTGCGCTGCCGCGACGGGGCGCCACGGCCCCCGCCGGTCAGCAACCGGAACCGGTCCGACAACCCCGCAGCGATCTGCTCCACCGACAGCACCCGCATCCGCGTGGCGGCGAGCTCGACCGCCAGCGGGATCCCGTCCAGGCGCCGGCAGATCTCTCCGACGGCAGCGGCGTTGTCTACCGTGACGGCGAAATCGGGCCGGACCTGGCGTGCCCGCACCTCGAACAGGGCCACCGCCTCCGCCGACGCGACCGCGTCGGCAGACCGCGCCTGCGGGTCGGGCACCCGCAGTGGGGGGACCTCCCAGGTCGTCTCCCCGTCGATTGCCAACGGCTCACGGCTGGTCGCCAACACGCTCACGTGCCGACACGCGCCCAACAGCTCGGCCACCAGTTCCGCGCAGGTCTCGACCACATGCTCGCAGTTGTCCAGCACCACCAGAACGCGCTGCACACGCAGCTTGTCGATCACCGATGCCACCAGGGTCCGCCCCGGCGCCTCACGGACACTGACCGCGTCCGCGAGCGCCTGGGCGACCGAACCGGGAGCGCCCACCCCCGACAGCTCCACCCAGCGGGCCCCGTGCTCGAACCCAGCTGCCACGTCGTGCGCCACCGCCAGCGCCAACCGGGTCTTCCCGCAGCCCCCCGAGCCGGTGAGGGTGACCAGGCGGGTCTCCGCGACGAGTTCCGCGACCTCGGCCCGCTCCTGCTGCCGGCCCACCAGGGTCGACACCGCCACCGGCAACCCGACCCGTCCGTGCACCGGGCGGAGATCGCCCGGCCCGCCGGCCGCAACCCGGGTGACCGTGGAGCCCACGGCCGCCGCCCGTTGCGCCCCGACCGTCCCATCCGTCATCGTGATCTCCAACCAGCCCGTGCAGGCCCGTGACGCACCGTAGCGACCGATCGCCGCGGTGACCCGCCGTCGACCTACCCGCCGACCGCCGGCTCACGCGAGCTCCGCCGTTCGTACAGGCAAACCGACCTCATCCTAGGCAGCGCCGCTGCCGCCGGCATCCACGTCGCCGCCGGCATCCACGTCGCCGCCGGCATCCACAGGCAGCCCGGAGGTGACCCTCGACCCGTTCCACGAAACACCGCCGGCCGAGCCGGTCAAAGCTCCCGCCCACCGGCCGAGCCCTCCAGCTCCCACCGCAGGTCCAGCTGGCAGTCCGGGTCACGGTCGAACGCGCCCAGGCCCTCCAGGTGCGCACCGGCGAAGAAACGCTGTTGGTCGGTGAGATTCACCGACGGTGGTCGCAGGTCCTCGGCCGGCTGGTGGGAGGCGAACGGCGCCGGCGCGGTGCGGGCGATGAACAGCGCCGCCAGGTCGGCCGTGGCCGGCCCGAGCGAGTCGCAGTCGCCGCGGGGCGTGGAATCGCCGGTGTCGGCGGGCCGCAGGTAGTCGAAGTGCTCCCCGTCGAACACGCCGCCGTAGCGCGGCATCGACAGCTGGTCCCACAGGCCCAGCAGGTCGATGTCTTCGAGGAATTCGTCGTCGACCCAGAAGAACAACGATGGCACCGCCACATCGCGGATGCGACCGCTGTTGATGAAGTCGCCGCTGAAGCTGACCATCGCCTGGATGTCCGGACTGGCGGTGGCCACATGGGTCGCCAGCACCCCGCCCAGCGAGTGGCCGGCCACCGCGGCCAGCTCCGGATGCACCCACTCTGACTCAGCCCAGTCGGAACGCACCCAGTCCATGGCCGCCAGCACCTCGTCCCGTACCGGGTCGGGATCGCGGGGCACCTGGTGGTGGTTGACGCTGGGCACCACCACGACATAGCCGGAGCGTGCCAGCACCCCGGCCACGCGGGACCACCGCTGGTGATACTCCCGGTCGCCGACCAGGTCAGCGGGCGGCTCGCCGTGCAGGAACAGCACCACCGGCCACTGCACGAGGCAGCGCGTCAGCAGCGGCGCGTCGGTCGGCGCCCCTTCCACGCTCGGGTAGTACACGCGCAGGTCGCGCGGGGCGCCATCGCCCGTGGTGAAGTCCTGGTGCCCGTAGAACACGGGCGCTCCCACGTCCGGCGTCCAGTGGATGCCACCGTCGTCGTCCGGGCACCCGTCGAAGATCGCGGAGACCTCGCGCTCGCAGCCGGCCACCAGCACCAGCACCGCGGTCATGGCGACCGCGATGACCACCGCCGGCCGGCCGCGGCCGCGCCGCTCAGCGCCGGCCGATCGGTTCGACACCGTCCACATGATGCCTCCTGTCGACCAGGAGCACAGAAGGTGATGCGCTCGTCCATCTGCATGCTCCGGCCTGATCGGCACCGGGTCCACGCCGCGGTCGCGAATCCGACAGGCGCATCAACGCGCTCACGCTCTCCCGCGCCACCACGCGCAGCAGGTAGAAGCCGAGCACCGCCAGCGCGGCCAGCGGCCAGCGGCCAGCGGTTCCATCCGCTCAGCCCGTACAGCAGCCGGCCCGGCGGGCTTCGCAGGCTGGTGGAATCGTCCAGGACGAACGTGTACGAGTATGACGAACGCGTACGCACTGTCCATAATTTCAGACGCCGTCGGGCACACGGTGGCGAGCCATTGCACATCGTCCTCGCTGATGCCCAGCAGGTCCTCCGCGCGCGGCGGCGACGGTCGGGCTGGTCCGATGGAGCTGGCGCACGGCCTGGCGCACGCCTGGCTGTTCGGGCGCTTGCGCCGCGTTGTAGTCCGGGACCGGGGTCGGCAGGTCCGCGGCGGAGCGGGCGAGTAGGCACCCGCTCCGCCGCGCGGATGTCGGCCGGATGTCATGGGACCGCGGGCCGGGTTGACGGGCTGGCGGGGTTGCGGCGCATCGGCATCGACGAGGTGGCCTACCCCTTCTCAGCCGTGAACTATCCAGACTCGATCGCTGCGAGCCGCCGCTTGCGACCCAACCGGAACCAGTGGCGGTGCTCGCGGTAGAAAACGACGAGGAATGCTGCCATGATGCCGCCTTCGACCAGAATGATCGCAGTGCTGTCCAGTACACCCAGGACGTTGCCCTCCCGTAGGCCGCTTGTCAGGTTGTCGAGTGCCAGGATCACGCCTTCGATCAGGATGGGAAGGCCGAATGCCGCGAACGTAGCCAGCGCCACGACAACCCCGGTGGCCATCGCCACCGCGTAGACGCGCACCGCACGACGCTCGCGAGTCGCGAACCCGGCGGTCGGATCTTCACTCGGCCGGCGACGGATCCGTCGACCTAGGTGCCGCACGTACGCCCAGCCGTCCTCCATGAGGCTACGGCTGCGCAGCCACTCCATCAGCACGTAGTACAGGTCGGTGCGCATGTACACCCGGACCTGCAGCAGCATGCTCAGCAGCACCACCAGGGCGAGTGCGGCGAGCAGCCCGTCGGCCAGGGCGGGCAGGCCGGCGTACGCGATCAGCAGCGTGCTGCTGGCTATCACGAAGCTGTCCCAGCACAGCCCGGCCAGGTAGACCCGATATCGGGCGCCCCGGGGCGCTGCCCACACAGACGTGACGTCGGTCTGGACCACCAGGTGGTGCAGCCGGGTCGAAAAGCCGATTCTGGATCGGGCCCCGTACGCCCGAGCGGTGGCCAGGTGCATCAGTTCGTGGATGCTGACGTTGACCGAGAACATCGCGGTGTTGACCAGGACCGCCAGCCCGACGTAGGACGTCCAGAAGAAGTCGGTCGGAGACATCAAGAGGTCCGGCCGTTGCCACCAGGTGGCCGCGGCTGCGCCGAGCACCACCATCCACACCGCCAGGACCGGCCAGCGAACGAGCCAGCGGACGTGCCCGGGCCGCAGCCATGGTAGGTGCGAGCCGGGTAGCTCGGCCGCCGGGTCAGGTAGTGGTCGGCCATCCACCGCGGCTACGAATCCGAGGCTGATCAGGATTTCGGCGAGCTCGGCCACGTCCAGCTCGACCGCATGTTCGTCCAGCAGCCGTCGCTCGACCTCGGCAAGGCTCAGGCCGGTATCCAGTAGCCGGATCGCGTCAACCGCCTCACTGGGAACCTCGACGAACTCGCCGAGCTCGGACCGACCAACCACTGCCAGTTCCGGATCATCGTCGCTGCCACGGATCGCGAGGCGGTGCATGGTGAGGACGGCATCCACACTGACCGGCAGCACCGACTGGGGATCGACCGTGGTCACGCCGACCCGCAGATCGGGCAATCGGGCTCCTGTGGAATGTCGATGAAGTACTGATGAGCCCAGTTTGCGAAGTTCCAGTGCAGGATCCGGCCGGTCACCTGCGTTGGCAAGCCACCGAGGAAGTAGATCACCTCAAGGGCGGTCAGGTGGCCGCTGACGTTCGCGCTGGCGGCGATCACCGCGTTCTCGCGCTTGAGCGGAGACAGGAATCGATGGTCGCGGACGTGCTCCCGGCTCTCCTCCTGCCGCCACAGGCACTCCCAACATCCGGTGCGGCCGGGCAAATAGCAGCCCACCACCGCCATCGGACCGGTGTAGAACGAGACGAACCACGGCGTTCCGGTGCGGAAAGCAGCCTGGTTGGTCCACCGCATGATGTCCGGCTGGGGTTCGTCAGCGCAGAGCACGAACGCGTCCACGTCCTGCATCAGGGTGGCCACATCGTCGGCCCCCTGGACACGTAGCTCCTCGCCGGTGACGTCCACCAGGGAGTTCATGGCTTGGAGCCGGGCCACTGCGCGTTTGACCTTGGAGGCCCCGACATCGGCTTCTAGATAGAGCAGTTGTCGGGTCAGGTTCGACTCGGCGACCGAATCGAAGTCTGCGCAGCGCAGGCTACCCACGCCGCTGGCCACCAGACCGGCCGCTACCGCAGTGCCGGTGCCGCCCAGCCCGAGCAGCGCCACCCGGGCGCCTTTCAGCCGGGACTGGATCTCGTACGGCGAGGAGCGAGGCTGCACGTCGACCCAGGCGAAGAAGTGCCGGGGGGCGTTGTACCGATCCGCCTCCCGCTCTGACAGGTTGGCCGGCAGCCCGGCGCCCGCGTCCTCAACGAACCCGGACTCAATCAGCTCGACGACGACCTCGCGTACGCTTTGCGGTTCGACCCCGGGATGGGTGCGGGCCAGGTCTGCGCAGATCGTGTCGAGGTCCCGCGAGCCGTCCATCAAGGTAAGCAGGCGCTCGATCGTGCCGTCGGCGTCGTCTTCGATCTCCGACGCGACGCCGTACTGCATTAGACCGATGATGATGCGGTTGTCTGGGAGCGCGAACGGCTGGTGCACATTCTTGATCTGCGGGCGCAGCATAGGGGTCTCCGGTTGGTGCGGCGGCCGAGCGGGCGCGGCGAGCCGGGCTCGCCGCGCCCCACCGGGTCAGCCCATGTCCAACACGCGGATGGTGGTGGTCTCCAGCTTGGCAAGCTTGCGAACCTTCAAGCTGACCTTCTTCGGGGTCGGTTGCTCCGGGGTCTGCTGACGTGTGGTCTCCATATCGACTCCTTCCCGATCCCAGCCGAGGCGATCGGTGCCGAGGTGACAAAGTGCGGGATCAGGCCACGTGGCCCAGCGCCGAATCTTCCACCAATCCTCCCATGTGTCAAGCGTTCGCCCGCCGGCCAGGCCGACCCGGCGGCGGCTTCAATGCAGACGCACATAAGCGGAGCTCTGGCGCGGCGCTGACGGCGCTGACGGCGCTGACCGCGCTGACGCCCGGCCGGTGTGGAGGGAGCAGCATGCAGTTCGGCGTCTTCACGGTGAGCGATGCAGCTCGGCGTGGCGTCGCCAACGACGAGTCGACGCTGCCTCGATCTGGGTGGTGGGCATGGGGGTGGTGCGAGCGCATTGGTGGTCGACATCGAAAGCGACCCCAGGCAGAACAGTACGAGCCGCGGACACGAGCCTACCCGAGTGGACGCAGCGGCGTACCGTTCGGGTGAACCGTTGCCTACTCTGCTCGTGCCTACTCTGCTCGCGGATGTGCCCGCCGTGAGACGGAACCGACCTGCTGTACTGAGAGCGAGCAACCGATGCCGACCGACCAGCCACAAGTCCTTCACCTGTTGAGCGGCCTCGGCGGCCGGGCCGAACTCGTCGACGGGTCGTGTCCGTGAAGGTGGCGCTGCTGGGGCCGGTGGCGTGGCGTACCCCACCGCACCACTACGGGCCGTGGGAGCAGGTGACGGGGTTGCTCGCCGAGGGCCTGGTCGCCCGGGGCGTGGATGTGACGCTGTTCGCCACGCTGGACTCCATCACCTCGGCCAACCTGGACGGGGTATGCCCGCGCGGTTACTCCGACGATCCGGCCGTCGACGGGCGGGTGTGGGAGGCGATGCATGTCGCCCACGCGCTGACCAGATCCGGGCAGTTCGACCTGGTACACAATCACCTGGACTGGCTCCCGCTGGCCTTTGCCGACCATTGCCGCGCTCCACTGCTCACCACCGTTCACGGCTTCTCCGGCGCCGGAATCTTGCCCGCGTACGCGACGGCCCGGTCGGCCTACGTCTCTATCTCCGATGCCGATCGCGTCGCCGAGCTGGACTACGTCGCCACGGTCTACCACGGCGTTGACCGCGACTCGTTGCCGTTTGCCGCCGATGGCGGGCCAGGTCTGGTCGCCTTCGGGCGCATACACCCTGACAAAGGAACCCACACGGCGATCGAGATCGCCCGGCTGAGCGGCCGGCAGCTGACGATCTGCGGCATCGTGCAGGACGAGGAGTACTTCGCCGAGCGGATAGCCCCGCACATCGATGGCGACCACGTTGTCTTCCGTGGTTCGGTCGGCCCGCGCCAACGCGGCGAGATCCTCGGAGCCGCCGCGGCCCTGCTGCATCCGGTCGACTTTGACGAGCCGTTCGGGCTGTCCGTGGTGGAGTCGATGACGTGCGGTACGCCGGTGGTCGCATACCGGCGAGGGTCGATGCCTGAGGT